>CAIYUY010000232.1 GCA_903929485.1 uncultured Desulfuromonadales bacterium | reverse complement strand
GCCGGGCTGTTATCAGGCCAGGGCGTCAACCATGGCGGCGAAGGATTCCGCCCGGCGGATGGCCACATCGGCGTCCTGGAGGACGCGGACCCGGACGGTACCGGCGGAGCTCCCGGTGTAGGGATCGACAAGAATATCCAGACCACCCCAGAGGCCGAAGATGACATCGGCGAAGTTGCCGAAGATGATGGCGGAACAGATGGCGCCCGACGCATTCTTTACCAGGTTGGACGGAACGTTGTTGGTGGCTACGGCCCGGTAGCCGTTGACAATCCCCTCGCCCGGGGTAGCGCCGTTTTCCCAGATAAAAGGGAGGTTGGTGGCTTTTTGCGTCCCCTTGAACGCGCCACGAACCTTGGTGGTGGTCAGGTATCCCAGTGTGCCCACGTCGGCATTACCCACGGCCACGGCGGTTTCCAGCGCCACGGCGTTGGCCCAGGTGGGAGCCAGTCCGTTGGTTCCGCCCGCCACGATGGTGACGGTCGGCGACTGGTTCAGGATGCCCCTGGGCTGGGGAGCGATGCCGGTGCCGTTGATCCCCACCCGGTCCAGTTCCACGGCCAACACGGTGGCCAGGTCGTTTCTGACCATGGCTTCCACGTCAATGGACGACTGCAGCAGGAGTTTCCGGCCGATGTCGGTGAAGGCGCCAATGGTCTTGGGGGCCATGGCGATCTGACCCAGAATCTGCTGGCTCTCGGTGGGTGCGGCGTTTTCCGCTACCCAATACGCGGTTGCCCCGCCGGACTGCTTGGGAATGGCGATATCTCCCACCAGGCCGGAAAGGATCGTTGCCCCCAGCTGCTGGAGGTACATTTTGTTGCGCAACAGTTCGATGAAGGCCCCACCCAACACGGTGGTCTGCTTGCTGAAGCCGCCGTCGGCGTTGACCCCCACGGTCAAGTCACGTTTCTGCACGTCCATGGGGACAAAGAACCCCTGAGGGCTTTTCCGCAGGACGTCGGAAACGGCGCGGGAGCACTCGAATTCAAACTTCGCTCCTTCCTGGGCGGCGCGGTCGCCGGGGTTGGCCAGGGCGTTGACGGCGCGGAGGATGGAGAAGGAACGGGCCTCCCTGGCGGAGAGGCCGATCTCGGAGGAGACGTTCACCGGAGCCGTGGTGAAGAGCCGTTCCATGGCGAAGGTGCGGAATTCATCCAGGCTCTTCCCCGTGGTGATGAATTCGCGGGCGGCGTCCATGAGGATCTCCGGGCGCTTGCCGGCGATGGCGAGGATCTCGCGGGTTTCGAACTGGGCGTCTTTCTTGGCGGCGGTGACGATGGCGGCTCTTTCTTCGGTAGTCATGACGCGGGTCTCCTTTGCGGAATGGTTGGGGTCGCAGGAATTTTCAAGGGTGATGGCTGTTTCAGTATCGGCGGCCGGTTCGGCGTCACCGGAAGGTTCGGCGGGTGCGCCGTCTTCCTGCTCCACTTCGCTGGTCTTGATGGTGATGGTGATCTCCTGCTCTTTCCAGGTGGTTTCACTCCGGCCGATGCCGGACTTCTGGTAGTCGGCGGGAATGGAGACCATACTGATTTCGTAGGGCTCCCAATCGGTAACCCGATAGGTGCAGACGCCGTCGGTTTCCGACTCCAGCACCATGGCGTGAATGATGTAGCCGACTGATACATTGGTCCTGATGCCGTCGAGAACGTCTTGATACTCTGCCTCGGCTCGTTCGCTTTTCCCAAAGCGGACTTCGGCCCGCGCCACGCGGTCCGTTCCCAGGCTGACACGTTCGACGATACCCACCTGGCAACAGGGGTCATGGTCGCAGAGGAGCGGCGCTCCCGCGGCAAGTCGTCCGGTGCGCATGGCCCCCGGCGACAGGTCGAGAATCTCAATCCCCCAGTACCGCTCCACCGGTGTTTCGGAAGCGAAGGCCAGAGGGACAGTCCGGCTTGCTACGTCGACAGCGGCTCTATCCAGAGTAATGAAGCGCTCTTGCGGTTTCAGTTTGAGGGTCTGCGGGTTCATGGTTGCTCCTGGGTGGCGGCGCTGTCTGTCGGAGTCGCCGGAGTTTCTTTGATGGTGCCGTTAAAGGTGCTGATGACCTTGAATTTACGGGCGGTGATGCTGTCGGCTTCCTGCTGCATTTCGTCTAGGAGATCCTGATAATCATCTCCCCCCTCGGCGGCTATTCTCGTCCGGGTGGTGAGGCCGAATTCAAGGCCGCGAATGGCGGCGTTGATATCCTTCAAGGGGTCCACCCAGGTCCAGCCCCGGGGGACCCAGCAGGGGGCGCAAAATTTGGCGAACTTGCCGTAGGGGAGCACATTCCCCGTGTTGAAGGTAAGGAGCCCGGCCAACAGCTGGGTCTCCAGCCAATCAACGAAGATGTTGTCGTTGAAGGTCTCGGTCATCCAGTCTTGCAGGGTGCGCCAGGTGTCCCGATCGGAGAGTTCCCCGGTGCGGGAGCTGGTGTAGTTGACCCCGGACAGGTCGCTGGCCAAATGGTGATACGAAACATCCAGGGCGGAGGCGAAGCCCTTAAGCGTCCGCGCCATGAACGGGTCAAAATCCCCCCCCGGTTCGGAAGGGTTGAACTGCTCGAACTTATACCTGGCGGGGAGCTGCTCCAGCATCCCCGGTTCTACTTCGCTGATAAGATCCCCCTTGGCGGTCTCGCCGTCGCCGGTAAAGCCCGGATCTTGCTCCGGCGGCACCAGAAACCCCATCCGGCTGGCAGAGGTCCGCTTGGAGATGATGGCGGCCTCCACATAGGCCCCTATGTTATCCACGTCATCCACGGCGGCGTGCATCCAGGGGACGCCTCGTCCCTGTCTCGCCCGCTCGGGAAGATAGGCGTGGATGATGTCGGCCGCGGGAAGCCGCTGATAATGGTTTGAGGCGTTGACGTAGGTATAATCTCCCGGATGTTTCACCAGGATATGATATGCCACGGAGCGGTCCCACTGGTCGTACTCCACCCCCATGCGGATCTCGTTGCCGTTGACATGGATGCCGTTGTAATTCTCGTCCAGGTGGTCGGCTTCCAGAAATTGCAGGGCGAATTTGCACGGGTTGTCGAAGTTTCTGACCTTGCGCACCAGCACTTCACCATCGGTGGCGACGGAGCGGATAAAGAGCCGTTGGGCATCCCGCCAGGAGAGTTTCCCGGTAACGTCACAGCTTCCGATCTTCCCCCAGACGGCAAAGGCGTCTTCAATCATTTTATTGGCGGTGACATCCAACTGGCCGTTAAAATCCTTGGCTTTGTTCTGGAGATGGATGCCATTAGGTCCGACGACGTTTTTGACCACCATGGTGATGTACTTCTTGGCGTAACCGTTATTCTGATACAGGATACGGCAGCGGTTGCGCATGGTGCGCAGAGACCATCGAAGTTCCGCATCCATGGACTTTGACCAGGAGGCGAGCCCCATGCCGAAATCACCGGAAACGTTTTTCATCTTGCCGGCGGCATAGGCGCGGGTTTCCGTTTTGGGCGACGATGGTAGGGGCGAATGATTATTCGCCCCTACAGCCCCTACGCCAAATCGCGCCGCTATTTTGGAGATGATACCCATTATCGTGCGAACCTCGTGACGATCTTGCGCCCGCTGTTTTTGCCGTTGGCTACCTGCTCGGCTTGCCGTTCCAACTTGATCAGACCCCGCAGCCGGAGATATTCGGAGATAAGTTCGTTGCCGGGGGCCTT
>CAIYUY010000231.1 GCA_903929485.1 uncultured Desulfuromonadales bacterium | reverse complement strand
TCAGTCAACCGCCGTGGATTACCGGACTTTGAGTTCCTCGGTTAACGTGACGGATCTCAACACGTTTCGGGTTAGCCCGCGGCTGGAGATCCCCTTGACGTCCCGGATACGGTTCAATCCCCAGTATGCGTATACCAACTTCTGGTATCCATCCCACGCCAACCAAAACCGTCAGAACCATTCGGTGAGCACCGATTTTTCCTATGAGCTCTATTCCGGCCTCACTCCTGCCCTTGGTTACAATTTTGTCAGGATGGATGGTCAATTTATCAAGTATGACCAGCATTATCCTTTTTTCCGGGTGAACTACCTGTCGGATCGCGTTACCTTGAGCAGCGCTGTCGGTTACAGCCGTTTGATTCTCGATTCCGGCGCTACCGCGAGTAATGCTGTGTGGGATGCCAGTATCGCCTATCGGCTGTCAAATATGAGTTTCACCCTGGCTACTTCATCGGATGTGGACCAGTCTGCATTCTTGGATAGCGCCCAACCGGGTAAGGCGCCACAGATGGTCACTAATTATTCCCTGGGTTTGACCCGCGAGTTCC
Source organism: uncultured Desulfuromonadales bacterium (assembly GCA_903929485.1). Taxonomy (GTDB): domain Bacteria; phylum Desulfobacterota; class Desulfuromonadia; order Geobacterales; family CAIOGM01; genus CAIOGM01. The sequence continues at coordinate 6,620 of CAIYUY010000231.1, read as the reverse complement.
GGAAGATGGCATTGGCGCTTAGTATATATTATCGTGATAACACCGATTCCCAGAGTTTGAATCTCCTCTCACGCCGTAGTGGAGTCACCGGTAGCCTGACACAAACGCTCTCTTCCCGACTTTCCGGCGTCTTAACGTATCGGTTGGAGAGGAGTTATCAAAGCAACCTGAATCCTGAGATTCGTACCGTACTTTACCAACTGGGATACGGAGTTTCCTATAATTTCGGCAATGAGTGGAACGCCTCAGGCAATTATTCCTATACCAACTCCGGCAGTTCGGACAGCGTTGCTTCTACCGTTACCAATTACACCGATAACAAGGTATCCTTTGCCGCGAGTAAGTCGTTCTAGTGTCCGCGGTTGCACGGAATGCTCTTACCGTTGATGTGGAGGATTATTTTCAGGTTACGGCCTTTGAGCGGGTTATCGACCCCGCCACGTGGGACCGGTATCCCCTCCGAGTGGGAGATAACAGCCTGAGAGTTTTGGATCTCTTTGACCGTTACGGGGTAAAGGGGACTTTCTTCGTCCTGGGGTGGGTCGCCCGGCGGGATCCCGATCTGGTCCGCCGGATCAGGCAGCGAGGGCATGAGATCGCCTGTCACGGTTTCGGCCATCAGCTGGTCTACCGTATCGGTCCGGAGGCGTTTCGTCTGGATATCCGGAACGCCAAGGCGCTCCTTGAAGATATTACGGGGGAAGCGGTCTGTGGTTACCGTGCCCCCAGTTACTCCATAACCGCCCGGTCGCTCTGGGCGCTGGATATCCTCATGGAAGAAGGATTTAGCTACGATTCCAGCATCTTCCCCATCATGCACGACATCTACGGTATCCCCGACGCTCCCCGTTTTCCCTACGTCATAAGCCGTCCTTCCGGAACAATCAGGGAGTTTCCCATTTCCACGGTGCAGGTTCGGGGCTTCTTTCGGGATTTGCGTCTTCCCGTAGGCGGTGGCGGGTATCTGCGCCTGTTGCCGGCCGTCTGGTTTCGACAAGCTTTCCTCCGGATGAACCGCGGCGGTCACCCCGGGGTTCTTTATTTTCATCCATGGGAAATCGATCCGGATCAACCTCGCATCAAGGCGGGGTTTCGTTCCCGATTTCGTCACTATCTTAATTTGGATCGGATGGAAGGGCGTATCGCCTCCCTTCTTTCGGTGCTCCCCTTTGCGCCCATGGGCCAGGTACTGGCGGAGATACCTGACCTTCCCCTGGTGGGAAAGGGAGTGGGGGGGGCTTGCCGATGAAGGTTGTCGAGTACGAGGGAGGCGCCGCTCCGTGGGATCGGTATCTGGACGGCCATCCCGAGGCGTTGAATTACCACCGTTTTGGCTGGCGCCGAGTTCTTACGGAGAGCTTCGGGCATACCGCGCATTACCTCATGGCCCACGATACCGACGGCGCCGTCCGGGGGATACTCCCGCTGGTTCATCTGAACAGTTTACTCTTCGGCAACGTCCTGGTCTCTCTCCCCTTTGTCAACTATGGCGGGATACTGGCCGATAGTCCCGAAGCGGCGGCGGCGCTCCTTGAGGGAGCCGTGGGGGTGCGAGACAGGTTGGGCGCCGCCCATCTGGAGCTGCGTCATCTGCGGGAGCTGCCGCTGGGGCTTGCCTGCAAGCAGCACAAGGTTACCATGCTCCTTCCCTTGGCTCCGGACGTGGATACCCAGTGGCGACAGTTCAACGCCAAGCTTCGCAATCAGGTGCGCAAGGCGCAAAAGAGCGGGCTGACTGTCCGGTGGGGGGGAGCGGAATTACTGGATGATTTCTACGAGGTCTTCACCCGGAACATGCGCGACCTGGGAACACCGGTCTATGGCAGGCGACTTTTCGAGACGGTTTTGGCCACTTTTCCCCATAGCGCCAGGATCATCGGGGTCTACCTGGACGATAAGGCGGTTGCCGCCGGTCTGGCCTCATGGTACCGCTCCACCCTGGAGATTCCCTGGGCTTCTTCCAACAAGGAGTTCAAGAACCTTTGTCCCAATAATCTCCTCTACTGGGAGGCGATCAGTTACGCTATCCGGCAGGGGTTTCAAATCTTCGATTTCGGGCGTTCCACGCCGGGAGAGGGGACTTTCAGGTTCAAGGAACAGTGGGGGGCGCTACCTCATCCCCTCCAGTGGCAGTACGCTCTGAAGAGCGGCGCGGTTTTGCCGGAGCTTTCTCCCCATAATCCCAAGTTTGACCTGGCCATCAGGGTTTGGCGGCGGCTCCCCCTCTGGACCACTCGTCTCCTGGGTCCGTCCATCGTCCGTAATATCCCCTGAAAAATCGGGGACCGGTGACCAGTAAACCATTGATAAGTGACAGGCTTCCGATGCTACGCGCCCTACCTCCCGTCGGTCTCCCCATGACCATCTCCGACCTTCGGGCCGGTCTTGCCTCTGCTCGGGACGGAGAGGGGGCCATCGCCGCCTTCAGCGCGGACCTGCGCCGGACCTTCGGCGTCGAGCATGTGGCGTTGGCCTCCTCGGGGCGCGCCGCGCTGAGCATGCTCCTGCGGGGGCTTCATCTCCTGCATCCCGACAGGGATGTGGTGGCTCTCCCCGCCTACACCTCGTTTTCCGTCCCTTCCGCGGTGGTAAACGCGGGATTCCGCGTGGCTCTCTATGATCTGGATCCTTGGACACTGAGCCCCGTTCCCGAAAGCCTGGCCCGAGCAGTGGACCATCGGACTCTTGCCGTTGTGCTTTGCCATCTCTTCGGCTACCCGGCCGATCTTGATCTGGTGCGACAGGTGGCCGCGACTGGGGGCGCTTTTGTGATCGATGACGCAGCCCAGGCCATGGGTGGTGAATTTAGAGGTAAACCGGTGGGGAGTTGCGGTGACGCCGGGCTCTTCAGCCTCAGCCGTGGTAAAAATATCAACGCCCTGGACGGCGGGATCATTGTCACCCGGAGGGATGATCTGGCTGCGGCGCTGGAGAGTCTTCCCAGGCTGGAGGGGGGAGAAGGGACGACACGACTGTTTTTTAAGGCGCTTTTCCTTTCCGCTTTGATTCGTCCCCGGCTGTACTGGCTTCCTCGCTCTCTCCCGTTTCTTCGGATCGGTGCGTCGCTGTACGATCCCCGGTTTTCCCGTGAACCGTTTACTCCCTTCCAGGCGGGGATTGCCCGACGGATGCTGGCCCGGTTGCCGGAAGTCACCGCGGGGCGCCGCGGGGTAGCCCGGGATCTGCTGCAGCGACTTTCCGGTATTCCCGGGGTGCAGTCGGCGGGATCGGCGATCCATGGGGAATCGGTTTGTCTTCGGCTCCCCGTGATGATCTCCCAGGGGAGGCCGGTAACGGAGAACCCTCTTCTGGGAGTGGTCCGTTCCTATCCTGCTCCCCTGTGCGCCATTGCCCCCCTGCTGCCTCACCTGGTGGACGGTTCCGGCCGATATCCCGGAGCGGAACTGCTGGCCGGACGGCTTCTGACCCTCCCTACCCACCAGTTCGTCACTCCCGGCGACCGGACACGGATCGTCGCTTTTTTGAAGAAATAACCGTAACTTCAGGTAGCTGTCTATGGCGATCATCATCTTCTGGACATCGTTTTCCCTCCTTTGCCATGCCTTCATCGGTTACCCCCTCCTCCTTCGGGGGGGAGCCTTCTTCCTGTCCCGACGACCGGCAACCGACGAACAGCTGAGCCCCATGGTTTCCCTGATCCTCTCCGTGCATAACGAGGAGGCGGTCATGGGCGAGAAGATCCGGAACTTCCACGCTCTGGGGTACCCCGCCGATAAGTTGGAGTTCGTTATTGTTTCCGATGGCTGCTCCGACGGCACCGAGGCGATCGTCCGTTCCCATGCGGACGCTGATCCTCGCATCAGACTCCTGGTGCAAGGTGAGCGGGGGGGGAAGACCCTGGCGCTCAATCGGGGAGTAACCTCGTCCCGGGGGAGTCTGCTGATCTTCACCGACGCCAATTCACTGTTTGCCGAGGATGCTGTGGCGAAGCTCGTCCGCCATTTCGCCGATCCGGAAATAGGGCTCGTGAGCGGCCGCTCTGTTTATCTTGACCCTGAGGGGGAAGGAGAACGAAGCGGCGGAGCCTATCGGGCCTATGAAGAGATGGTCAAGGGAGCCGAGAGCGCCGTCGGTTCCATCATCGGCGCCGACGGCGCCATCTATGCCTTGCGCCGTGAACTGTACGAGCCGTTGGAGCCCCGGTTCATAAATGATTTCCTCCACACCGTTCAGGTCGTGCTCAAGGGGTATCGGGCCGTCAGCGATCCGGAGGCGGTTTGTCGAGAGGTCGTGGACGAAACCTATGAGGGAGAGTTCCGGCGTCAGACCAGGATCATGGCCCAGTCGTGGCTCATCTTTCTCACCCAGATCGGCCGACTCGTTGCGCGGGGGAGGTTCCTTTATGCCGTCTTTTTTATTTCGCACAAGTTTCTCCGCTGGCTGACGTTGCCGTTTCTCCTGGCTCTAGTGACCTCCGCCCTCTTTCTGCTCCGGGAAAGCGTCTTTTACGGCATAGTCTGTGCGGGCGTTTCGGTAGGGGCTCTCCTTGCCCTGACCGGAGCCCGCGGCAGGGGAGGGGGGCTCGGACAGGCTGCGTATCTCTTTTTCCTGCTCCACGCCGCCGCGCTCTACGGTCTCTTCCGACTTATCAGCGGCAATCAGTACACCACCTGGAACCCTCGCGCCAATTGAGGGGCGGATCATAATCTTCTTCACCTCCGGCGCACCTTCCTGTATAGTAGGCCGCTTATCTCGTTTTAACCGGATGGTTAGGAGTATGCCCATGAAATTGATCTCCGTTGCCGGCGCCCGGCCAAATTTTATGAAGATCGCCCCGCTTACCGACGCCATCGCCGCTCACAATGCCGTGTCATCTCCGTTCATTGAACATCTTCTCGTGCATACCGGCCAGCATTACGACAGGTTGATGTCCGATCTTTTCTTCAAGGAACTGGGGATTCCCGAACCGGATATTAATTTGGGGGTGGGGGGAGGCTCTCATGCTGTCCAGACTGCCGAGATCATGAGGCGGATAGAGCCGGTTCTGCTGGAGCACCGTCCCGACTATCTTCTTGTGGTGGGGGATGTGAACTCCACCATAGCCTGCGCCCTGGTGGCGGTGAAACTGGGGGTCAGGATCATTCATGTGGAGGCTGGGCTCAGAAGCGGTGACCGGGGGATGCCCGAAGAGATCAACCGGATACTCACCGACGCCATCTCCGATCTTCTTTTCACCACGGAACGGGGCGCCGGCGATAACCTCCTTCGGGAGGGGGTGCCGGCGGACAAGATCCACTTCGTGGGCAACGTCATGATCGATACCCTTTTGAGGCATCGAGCCCGGGCGGAGCAATCGGATCTCCTGGAGCGCCTGGGAATCGCGGGCGAATACGGGGTAGTGACCCTGCACCGCCCTTCCAATGTGGATGATCCCGTGCAACTGGCCATGCTCCTTTCGGCTCTCAATGAGGTGAGCGCCGATCTTCCCCTTTTCTTCCCGGTACACCCTCGCACCCGGAGTCGTTTGACTGATCACGGTATTCCGGTATCGGGCGCTATTCGCTTGGTGGAGCCTTTAGGGTATCTGGATTTTCTCAAACTCCAGTCCTCGGCGAGGCTGGTAATGACCGACTCCGGCGGCATTCAGGAAGAGACCACGGTACTGGGCGTTCCTTGCCTCACTCTTCGGGAAAGCACCGAGCGACCGGTAACGGTAACTCACGGGACCAACAGGCTCGTTCCGTTGGAAAGGGACGCCATCATTGTCGCTGCCCGTGAAATTCTGGATGGTGGGCCAATTTCGGGGCGCATTCCGGAACTCTGGGACGGTGGCGCGGCCGAAAGGATCGTGGCCATTCTGGTGAATAACGCGGGAAAGGGCGCATGAACCCGGCTACTTCTCATGGAGCGACTGCACGACAGTTCAACATCAGGGAGATATGCGTTTGGGGGATCTGAACGTGCGACAATTCAACATCGCCGGGCCGACAGTGGCCGTCGATCATTACTGTCTTGATCCCCTGCAACGGATCGACCTGGAAGAGATTCTCAAACTCATCGGAGAGAAGCGGTACTTTGTCCTGCACGCTCCCCGTCAGACCGGCAAGACGACCTGCCTGCTGGCGCTCATGCGCTACCTTAACGCCCAAGGGCGTTATCGGGCGGTGTACGCCAATGTGGAGGGGGCGCAGACCGCGCGCAACAATGTGGAATCAGGAATGCGGGCCATAATAGCAACCATTGCCGCCCGTCTTGATATTTCGGTGGGGGATAAATCTCTTCTGGGGCGCGTGGGAAAACTGGTTGATGAGTTCGGGGCAAACGGAGTGCTGCAACAGGTTCTGCGTGAGTGGACCCAAGCCGATCCGGGTCACCCCACGGTACTGATGCTGGATGAGATCGACGCCCTGGTAGGGGACACCCTCATCTCCGTACTCCGTCAGATCCGCTCCGGTTATGCCGACAGGCCGGAACATTTCCCGGTTTCGGTCATTCTCTGCGGTGTCCGCGATGTGCGTGACTACCGGATTCATGGGGGTGACGGAGAGATCATCACCGGCGGGAGCGCCTTTAACATCAAGGCGGCCTCCCTGTTACTGGGTAACTTCAGCCGGGATGACATACGGGATCTGTATGCTCAACATACGGCGGAAACCGGT
>CAIYUY010000230.1 GCA_903929485.1 uncultured Desulfuromonadales bacterium | reverse complement strand
AGCAAGCCGCAATTTGCCTAGTTTATCCACCAAGTCAGTCAGCACACATACCATCCGGCACACGACGGCAGTGCATCTGTTACGCTCCGGTGTTGATATCAATACAATCCGTGCCTGGTTGGGGCACGCTTCACTCGATACAACCCAGGAAAGAAGGGGACGCACATAAGTTTATAAGTTTCCTCTTTGGTGGAAAGAAAAAGAAGGGGACGCACATAAGTTTATAAGTTTCCTCTTTGGTGCACTAAAGATTTAATTTGAGAGAAAGGTGTTTTGTACGAAGGCGACAAGTAACTTATATACTTATGTGCGTCCCCTTGGATTTCGCTCATCCCCTTCCTCCTCCGGATAGCCCTTGATCATGCAGCAGTTGATATCGTTGTTGAAGGCGCCAGTTACTATTAGAATACAGTAAAAACGTCAGCTAAAATACCTTATTTAGGCGCGTTTTTATGCCATTTTTCTGAATATGTTTGTGTAGTTGAATCACTTTATTCGGCATGCCGAACTTTTGGGTTTATTCCGTAAAAACTGTGCAAAAACGAACCCGGCGACTCTCCCCACTCTTCATGGCACCTTTCCCGACTCTTCTCATCCCTGTGGCTGATTCCTATACAGATCCTCGTTTGTTCCTATTGGTGCGATCCTGGAACCTCCGCCTCCTTTAAGAAACTTATATACTTATGGGCGTCCAACTACCGACGAGGTTACTGGAATAATCCGTGCAGCGGAAGGGACATAAAAAGTGTGTTACCATGGTGACATATCAACTAAGGGGGGCCGAGGGGGACGCACTTGGGGCCGAGGGGGACGCACTTAAGTTCTTTACTTACTCAAGAATTCAATGAATATTATCATCGGAGCTTTAGCGAACAACATTCGCTGGATCATCCGACCATATCTCCATTAATTTGCTAATGACGTTGAGTTTCTCGCCTCGTCTCGCAGCAAATACAACACCAGCTTCGGAAAGTCCGAGTCTCTTTGAGAGGTCAACACCCCGGTAACCGAACATCCGAATGGCGAGATAACAGAGAGCTGCTCTGGCATCCGAAATTGTCTTTTGCTTGCTTCCATGTGGAAGAGTCATTGCCTCAATGCCAAAGAGAGTAGCCACTCGTTTGATGATTTCATCAAGAAAAGGTGGAGGTGCAGCCACAGCGTTAAAAGAATTTGTTTCGTGCCAGATATGTTCGACGAATTCACCGCCACCGAGTACGCGTTCATCATAGGCTTCGTGATCGTTGGTACCCGAATATGTGAGATACCGTTTCAGTCCGCCACCAACCAGTCGTCTCTTTTGCCTAGTTGAGGAGAGGAACTGAGGCTCTCTGGTGTCTCTCTTGTCAGTAATTCTCCGTCAGTTGATGATAGAGAATTATAGTCTGCGACAATTAGTCCCCATCATCTCTTTACGTCCGCCACGCTCTTTGTTCAACTCCTCTCTCACTCAACGCCACCGTCTTACCCACCACGAAAATCACGAAATACACGAAATGCCTCTATCTCGGATAAGGTTTTCAACTAGTTACAAACTGGATTCCCGCTCAGAATCGCTGCGGGAATGACAATTTGCATGGGCATCATTTTTGAGGCTCTCGCAAATTCTGTCATTGCGAGCGAAGCGAAGCAATCCAGTATCTTGCTAACATACTAAAACCACTAAGATTGCTTCGTCGCTTCGCTCCTCGCAATGACGTCTTGTGAGAGAATTCGCGTGAGCATCATTAAGGATTACATGCAAACAACTTTTGACCGGCTTGATTGGTCTTAGCATTTTTGAAATGTCTGCTTTCTTTCGTGTTTTTCGTCTGTTTCCTGGTCAAAAATCCATGCGCCAGATGCCGGAAGCAATTTCAGCGAGACGGGTCTGGCGAGACTGAATCTTGCTCTCGTTCCAGTCATCGTAATGTTCCGCAACTCCCCATGATCCGCGTTAATCCGTTTGCTACGATTTGATCCACGTTCCATTGCTGCCCATGTCGTTTTATGCTTCTACCCGAAACGGATCACGATGGCGCCGAGAAAAATCAGAAACGCCGAAACCAGACGGATTCGCCCAAAAGATTCCCGCAAGAACAGGATGCCGATAAGGACCCCTACCATGACGCTGACCTGCCGTACCGGCACGGCGTAGCTCACCGGAGAAAGGTTCAAGCCGTACCGGAAGGTGAGAAAAGAGGCCATCATGATGGGACCGCTGAGAAGGATAAGCCGCCATTTCCCCCGCAACTCCTCACCTATCTGCGTGCGATACCGCGGTCGGCAGATATTTGCCGTCATGAGCAGAAGCATGACCAGGACGAGAAGATAGGTGAAATAAAAAGGGGAATAGTTACGCACACCGCTCTTTTCCGCCACGGAACCGATGGAGTAGATAAAACCGGCCGCAAGGGCCGCCCTCACCGACGGGTTCCCCAGGTCACGAAAAGGGCGGAGCAGTTCCCCCAGGGAGAGGCGCCGCAACTGCATGGCGTAGACCCCCAGAATGACCAGAAGGATGCCGCAGATGCCGGTGAGGGAGAGTCGTTCCCCCAGGAAGAGAATCCCCCAGAGGGGGACCCAGATCATGGAGCTCTGGGAAAGGGGATAGATGATGGAGAGATCACCCCCCCGATAGGCTCTGCCGTTGAGAAGATGATACAGGACGAAGCAGAGTGCCCCCATGGCCAACAGCGCCACGGTTTCCGATTCAGGCCGGGTGAACGGCTCCGGCGCCAGGGGGAGCGACAGGGTGAAAAGGGAGCCGGAGGCAACGAACATCCACCAGATGAACGCCGTCTTGTGCCGGCTCCGCTTCACCAGCAGGTTCCAGAGGGCGTGCATCACCGCGGAGATGACGATGAGAGAAAAGGCTAACAGCGACATGAGCGATCAGCAGTCGAGGGTAATGACGGCGCCGTCGTCGGAAAGGGTATGCATGATCAGGGGATACTCCCCTTTGTCTCCCGGTTCTGGGCGCTCTTCCCCGGCGTGGAGAGCTCCCGAGTCAGCATATAGGAACGACCCAGGAGGGAAAAGCCGATGAAGCCGCGAAGTTTCAACTCCGTGGGTGATTCCAGCTTCATCTTGCACTGATAACTCTTGCCGATCTGGGGATCGTAGCAGGAACCGTTTTTCCACCAATCACCTTCCGGCGTCAACCCTTCCATGACCTGTAGCCCCAGAATGGGACGACTGCGTAGGGCAGGGTCCGGGTTCTGCCGGTCAGTCTTTTCCGTTCCCACCGGACCATCCTTGCTGTTCATATAGTTGGTATTTCTCATCCAGACTACCCGGGCGCACGCCTTCTCCCCACAAGGGGCTATCTCCAGTTTGGAAGCCCCCCCTTCCGTCAGCCAGACGCCAAAGACGCTATCCCCCTCCGCTGCGCCGGCAGTGGGCGCAGCGGTCAGGATCATCGCTGCCAGGATAAACAGCAGGAATCTCATGGTCCCTCACTCCTTTTTAGTGATAGACAATGGAGGTCTCACCCTCCGTGTACAGTTGAACGGTGATCTTATCTTTTCTGACCATGACATCGTTGAGCTTCACCGTCTTCACGGTACCGGTGAGGACCACATTATCAGCCAGCTTCACCTGTGTCAGTGCCTTGCTCGCCATCTCCCGGGCATCAATCAACTTTTGAGTCAGATTCATGTTGAGTTTTTCCTGGATTTTGCTCCTGATGACACCGTGCAGGAACCAATCCGCCGAACGGAGCAGGAGGCTCTTGGTCTCCATGTCGAATTCCACATCCTCCACGGAAAAAATGTTGCTCTTGGCATCGAACAGCGGCCGGCAGGTAAGATAGAAGGTTCCCTCGATGGAGCCGATCACCGCAACCTTGACGACCAGATGATCGCCATTGCCGAACAGTTCCATCTCCTTCAGGATGACGCTCTTGCCGTCACTTCCCAGCTCCTTGTTCAGCAACAGCGGCGCGGCAATGGCAAGAAGGTCCTTGTAGAACAGGTCGGTATTAAGGGCGACACGAAACGTCCGATCCGCGCCGTTTGCCAGTTTCAGATTGGGAAGCGGCGCCGGTGACCGGGGCGGCGGTTCGGGGCCCACATTGAGTTCGGCCACGGATTTGAGCCCCACGCTGAGCTTCACCAGATTATTCTGGGCGGAGAGGGGATAAAGCAGGAGCTCCTCGGGGGTAATCTTCAACCAGGCGCTATAGTTTTTATCCACCAGGATCGGCTTCTGGGAAGCGGACCAGACCTTGGCCACTTGGCTCTTCAGGGGAAATTGTTCGTTGAGTTTCTTGCTGAGGAGCTCCGACAGGGTTCGCTGCAGAGGGTTTGTTATCCCCTCCACGATGTCTCGTGGTTTGATGGAGATCGGCCCAACCCCCACCTTATCGGACAAGAGGTCACTTAACCCCATGTAGTAAACCTCTGCCTGAACTTTCCAGTCGGGGGTGACTTTGGCGGTGACCTTGAATTTTAGCTTGGGGGCTATGGTTGGGGTCTCGAACATGCCGTAACCAAGAGACATGGCGATGGGGATATTGAGATAAATGAAGTTATCCGCCGCGGTTACGACGATGGGGCCATTCCTGAGAACGGTGGCGGTGAGCCCCTTGGTCTTGGTTGCCCCCTTGTACAGCTCCTTGGGGACCAACCGGTCCAGGGTCGCGGTAAGATCCTTGGTCGACGCCTCCACGGTGATGTTCATGCTGGACGATTCTTTCTTGGGCTCCGACCGGAAGGATTCATCCTGGGGACGCTGGGCGGTAAGGGGCCTGACCCCCGAACATGCAGTCAGGGAGAGAGCGATGGCTATAATACCGATGATTGAATTAGCTTTGCGAAACAGATGCATTTTTCCTACTCCTTGATGTTGGTTGATACCCCGTGAAAAGTTGTCCCCGTTACTACTCCGGAGGGGAGCGGTACGGGGACAAGTGAAACTCGCTTTAAAATGACGAAATGCCGCTAACACTCAGCTTCTTGAACAAAAGGTCAGTCCCTCCTCCCTCCCATGAAACGAAGGAGCATCAGGAAGAGATTGATGAAGTCCAGGTAGAGCGTGAGAGCACCCAAAATTGCCGGTTTTCTCCCCGTCGTGCCGGCCGCGGCCAGCTCCTTGATCTTCCAGGTGTCGTAGGCGGTAAGACCGGTGAAGACGATCACCCCCACCGCCGAGAGAATCCAGGAAACGCCGGCGCTCTGCAGGAAAATATTCACCACCGACGCGATGACCACCCCGATCAGACCCATGAACAGAAAGCTACCCCAGGAGGTCAGATCCTTCTTGGTCACGTAACCGTAAACGCTCATGGCGCCGAAGGTGGCGGCGGTGACGGCAAAGGTGGAGGCGATGGAATCAGCGGTGTACATGAGGAAAATGACCGATAGAGTCACCCCGTTCAGCAGCGAGTAGCCGAGAAATAACAAGGTCGCCACGGTTGCGCTCAGGCGATTGATGGCGCCGGAGAGGGTGAATACCAGCGCCAGTTCGCCGATCATCAGGCCGTAAAAGAGCGGCTTATTCGTCACGATGGCCTTGAAGAGTTCCGGAGTCGAGACCGTTACCATGGCCACGAAGGCAGTGAGAGCCAAGCCGAGCCCCATCCAGGCGTAGACCTGGCGGATGAGGCTGTTCTGGGCGATGACGACCTGATCGGCAGTTCGGGGGTAGTTAAGTTCGTACCGGTTCATGGTGCCGCTCCTTTTTTGTCGGTTTGTTTAGTTACTATAAGCAGTGACGTCCATAATGTAAAGGACGGAATAATTTTCACCGCATTCAGGTTACTTATCCGGAGCAGGTTTAGTCGGGCAGATGATCTTGACCAAGGAATCCATCATGGAGTCGGGTGCTATTTCATTGACCACGTTGGTGATGGATTTATAGGTTGATTTATTGCAGTCCAGATCTATTTTTCCCGGATACCCGTCATCCGCTTTTATCCAGACGGTTATGACACCACCGGAATCCTTCAGCTTATTCTTGTTGTAATAGTAGATGGCGCCGTCGGATTTATATTTGTAATATTTAACCCAATCGGCATCGGCCGTGCATGTCGTCATCATGACCAGGACCATTGCCGGAATTACTCTCTTCATCTTTCACCTCACACTGGTTTCAATGAACTCGGCCACATCCTTCTTCAGCTTTTCCAGGCAACCTTCATCCAGGTACATCATATGCCCGGCGCGATACCTCCGAGTGGTGATGTTCCGCAAAAGCGGCGAGGTCAGCCCCAGGTGGCTCCGGCTGTAATCGACGGCAAAGTGGGGGGTGGCCAGGTCGAAGAGTCCCGAGGCGATAAAGACGTTCATGTGTGGGTTCTTAGATAAAGCGTTCCGGAGGTTGTCGCTGGTGTCGGCGTAACTGTTCCTGGCTTCATACTCCCAGCGACCGATCCCCCCTCCCAAGGTGAAGTATTCCAGATCAGAGAAAAACCCCAATTCACTCCGGACGTAATCGTTGAAGGTGGCGGTATAGGGGGGGCGAATAGTGGCGACAGTGGGGTCGAAACCATGGGGAGCCGAAGGTTCCAGATTGGAGGCTGTGAAACGGCTGTCCATGAAACCAATGGTCTGTCGCCGCTCCCGAAGGAGTTCCCGGACGAAGCTCCTGCTGTCGATCCGGAGGTTTCTGTTATCCACAAAGGATTGATCCAGTCCGGTGAAAGCGGCAAGCTTTGCCGCCACCCCGCTCCGTTGGGTAGCCGTGAGCTGGTCCCCTTTGGCCAGTGCGGTGAGGTACTCCGTCCCGGCCCACTCCTCCGCCGCCGCCAGGCTCTTCACCAAGTCACCCTGGAGCTCCGGGCCGAGTTTGCCGTGATACCAGGCGGTGGCCGTGTAACTGGGAAGGAAGAGGGTATAGGGGAGATCATTGCCGTTGTCAAAGGAGACCGTCTGAAAGTTCAGCACCGGGGAGATGAGAAGAACCCCGTTGAGGGCGATGCCGTGCTCCAGCAGAGCTTCGCTCAAGCCCGCGCTCCTGAACCCTCCGTAGCTCTCCCCCACAAGAAAAAGTGGCGAACTCCACCGTTGGGTGCGGGTCAGGTAAAGCCGGATGAATCTGGTGAGGGAGTCAAGATCTCCCTGCTGGGTGGAGAACTTGGGCGCAAGCTCTCCCTTCACCGCCCGACTGTAGCCGGTACCCACCGGATCGATGAAGAGGAGATCCCCCAGCTCCAACCATGAGGAGTGATTATCCACAAGTTTGTAAGGTGGAGGAGGAAGAGCGCCGTCGGCCAGCATCCGAACCCGCCGGGGTCCGGCGGCTCCCAGGTGCAGCCAGACCGAGGCCGCGCCCGGACCGCCGTTGAGAAAGATGATAAGTGGCCGTTTTTTATCCGGCGCCGACCTGCCTGCGGCGTAGGAAACATAAAAGAGCCGCGCCTCCGGCTCGCCGGCGTCATTGAGGACGGGGAGAAAGCCGGCCGTCGCCAGGTATGGCAGCTCCCGTCCTCCCACCACAACACTATGTCGGGTGACGACGGGTGGCTCCTGGGGGGCGTTGACGGAGGAGATCAGCGCATCGGCAACGGCGGCGGATGTTCCGGGTGCCGGATGATGCGCCCCCCCGGCCAGAAGCGTTGCGGTGAGGAGTAATTCCAGAAGCATGGAGCACCTCAACCTGGTTATTACGCGTTCAGCTTCAGCCCCAGATCCCGCAGTTGCTTGCTGTCCACCGGCGAGGGGGCTTCGGACATGTTACATGCCCCTTTTTGAGTCTTGGGAAAGGCGATGACGTCGCGGATGGAGTCACTCCCCGTGAGAAGCATGATCAGCCGGTCCATGCCAAAGGCGATGCCGCCATGGGGGGGGGTGCCGTACTCCAGGGCGTCCAGGAGGAAGCCGAACTTGCTCCTGGTCTCCTCCGTGGAAAGCCCCAGCATCTTGAACATGAGGGACTGGATCTTCTCCTGGTGGATCCTGATGGAGCCGCCGCCGATCTCGCTGCCATTGAGCACCAAGTCGTAAGCCTTGGCCCGACAACGCCCCGGGTCGCTCTCCACAAACTCCAGATCCTCGTCCATGGGAGCGGTAAAGGGATGATGCACAGCGGACCACCGTTTCTCCTCGTCATCCCACTCCAGGAGCGGAAAGTCGGTAATCCAGACAAAGCGGAACGTCTCCTTGTCCGTAAGCTTCAGGATATTAGCCAGATGATTCCGGAGTCTTCCCAGTGAGTCGTTGACCACCTTGGGTTTGTCCGCAACGAAAAGGAGAAGGTCCCCTTCCTGCGCGCTAAAGGCGTCACTCATGGCGGAAATCTCCGCCTCGGTGAAGAACTTGGTAATGGGTGATTGCCACCCTTCCGCCGTAACCTTCACATATGCGAGCCCTTTGGCCCCATAGATCGCCACGAACTGTGTCAGCTCGTCAATCTCCTTGCGGGAGAAGCGGGCGCATCCCTTGGCGTTGATCCCCTTGATGATTCCGCCTCCCGCCGCCACATCGGCAAAGACCTTGAAGCCGGAACCTTTCACCGTATGGGTGAGATCCACCAGTTCCAGGCCGAAGCGAAGATCCGGATTATCCACGCCGAAGCGGCGGATTGCCTCGGCATGGGTCATCCGCTCCACGGGGAGCGTCACTTCCACCCCCTTGGCCTCCTTGAAGATACCGGCGATAAGCCCCTCCATGACCCGGATGATATCATCCTGGTCGATAAAGGACATCTCGCAGTCGATCTGGGTAAATTCGGGCTGGCGGTCGGCTCGAAGATCTTCATCGCGAAAACAGCGGACAACCTGGAAGTAACGGTCAAAACCGGAAACCATCAGGATCTGCTTGAAGATCTGGGGACTCTGGGGAAGGGCGTAAAACTGTCCTTTGCTGATCCGGGAGGGGACGAGAAAGTCACGCGCCCCTTCAGGGGTGGACTTGGTGAGAAAGGGGGTCTCGATCTCCAAAAAGCCGTTATCGGTAAGATGACGCCGGGTATACTGGGCCACCCGGGAACGGAGAATCATGTTGTACTGGAGCGTCGGTCTCCGGAGATCCAGGTACCGGTGTTTGAGACGAAGAGTCTCAGCCACATCCACGTAATCGTCCAGGGTAAAGGGGAGCGGTTTGGAGCGGTTGAGAATCCGGCACTCAGTGACGACGATCTCCACCTCACCGGTGGGAAGGTTCGGGTTCACCGTCCCGCCGGGACGAGGAATGACCTTTCCCTTGACGGCGACAACGAACTCGTTTCTGATCGTCTCCGCCTTGGCGTGGGCGTCAGGGCAGTTGTCCGGATCAAAAACGATCTGAGCGAGCCCCTCACGGTCGCGCAGATCGATGAAGATCAGACCGCCATGGTCCCGGCGGCGTAGAGCCCACCCCATGAGAAGTACTTCTTTGCCGATATCGGTCGCCCGCAGGCTCCCGCAGTAGTGGGTCCGTTTCCAGTCGCCAAGAAAATCTATCACGCGCTGCTCCTCCCTCTGGGGGTCTCTCTGGCAAAACCGGCTCAGTATACTGAAAAAAGAAGAGCTCTTCAAGGATTAATACGGGAAGAATCAGGAGCCGGAAAGTGGCTCCTTGGAAAAAAGCTCAGGCAGATAATGTTTTTTACTGTTTTTTACTGTTGACATTTTTCCGCCGGAATTGCTAGAGTTGATTTATTCAACACTTTCAAAGGATTCAGGAGGAAGCACGATGCAGTGTCAGACAGTACTACCCGGTAGCGAATGCACGTTCTGGGGGAAGCAGGGATGTTCGTTCGTTGACAGCTCTTGCCAGGTGATCGATGATAATTGTGAGGGATGTGATCGGATCGCCGTCGGCACAATAGGCAAGGTCTGCACCGCTTATCCGGCTCCGGCTCGTAAGTGGCTGAGCGGGATATGCAATTTCGCCACCCACGTCAAGGTTGAGATCAAGAGCGAAGAGCTCAAGACCAACCCGCTGAAAGCTTCCAAGAAGGCTGCCGGCTCCAAGAAAAAATAAGCTCCCCCGTCCGTAGGGGCGAAAAAACGTAGGGGCGAAAAAATTTTCGCCCCTACGTTCATTTTTTGTTGGCCCCCCTGGAGAAGAAATGTCCTTCGATTCCCTGGCCTGCCCCGTCTGTAACGCTCCGGTGAAATTCTACCGAAACCCGGTTCCAACTGTTGACATCATCATTGAACTGGACGGCGGGATCATCCTCATCCGGAGAAAGTTTGAACCGCTGGGCTTTGCCCTCCCTGGAGGTTTCGTGGATTACGGCGAGAGTCTGGAACAGGCGGCAATCAGGGAGGCCAGGGAAGAGACCGGCCTGGAAATTTCCGACCTCGTCCTCCTGGGATGCTACTCCGACCCGGCGCGGGACAGCCGCCTCCATACGATCTCCACGGTCTTCATTGCCCAGGGGGAAGGTTCGCCTCTTGCCGGTGACGATGCTGCTCAACTCACACTTTTTCCCCTGACCGATCTTCCGGACACCCTCTGCTTCGATCACCGCCGGATTCTGGACGATTATCTCCGGTTCAAATTCCCTCCTCTTCTCCCCTGAAAAATTCCAGTTCCGGAGCATCCGGCAATAACCCCAATTCCGTCGCATACCGGAAGAAAAGCTTCGCACCCTGGCAGTGCCGCGGGGAGAGATCATAGGAGATACTGTTCCAGTAGTCGATGAGCCCCTCTTCGCCGTACCAGTTGCTCTCAATGCAACTTTTTGCGATGGCGCCATAGCTCACATAGGCATCCGTTTTCGCCGCCACCAGGGATTGATGCAGGAGTGCAATTTGATTCCCGCGACGCAATGCCGTATCCCTCCGGACCAGCCAGAAAGCGAAGACAAAGGGGAGCCCCGTATGCCTGTGCCAGAGTTCACCCAGATCATAAACATAGGGTGCAGCGTCCGCTTGCGCCCTCTTCATGGCCGTATCACCGATGAGAAGGAGGGCCGTATACCGCAGCAATGACTCGTCAACGGAGGAGCAGTTCCGTTCATAGGAATTGGTGAAACGGAAGAAACGGGAAAGAAGAACCTTGAGGAGGATCACGGAGGTGTCGGTCTCACCGGTAACGCCGATGACGGCGCCGTCCAGCTGTTCCAGGGGTATCCGGGAGAAGAGGAGTACGCTCTTCACGGGACCGATAGCGCTGATGGAAAGGTCAGGCAGGATAAAGTACTTACCCGCCTGTTTGACGTACTCCACCGATGAGGAAGGACAGAGATCGATACCCCCGGCGGCCAGCAGCCGATTCAGCGCGGACGGGACGCCGGGGACGAGATGATAGGGTACGGATGAAGCTGCACGTTCAAAGGAAGTAAAAATAGGGGTACAGTTGGCGAATGCTATCCTGCCGATGTTCACGGGCACAACAGGACCCTCCTTAGCCGACCATGACGGAGTCACGGTAATCATCGGCCGAGAGAAGAGAGGTCAGTTCGTCCTGATCCGCTATGGCCACAACGGCGATCCAGCCGCTGTCATAGGGATCGTCATTGAGCAGGTCAAGCGTGTCCAGCAACTCTTCGTTAACCTCCAGCACTTCTCCGCTGAAGGGAGCATAGAGCTCGGCCACGGTCTTGCGAGCCTCGATGGAGCCGAAGGAGTCGTCCTGCTCCAGTTCGTCCCCCGGTTCGGGGAGCTCGATGGAACGAATGATACCGAGCTCCTCCTGGGCGTAGTCGGTGATGCCGATCACCGCTTTTCGCCCTTCCACTCTCACCCAGAGGTGCTCCTTGCTGTATTTTAGCTCTTCGGGGAAATCCATAGTTACTCCATGACCATTTTCTTGATAAACCGGCTGTCGACGCTCCCACGTTACTCCATGACCATTTTCTCGATAAACTGGGTGTCGATATTCCCTTCAATGAAATCCTTGTTGGCCATAATCCGCTTGTGAAACGGGATGGTCGTCTTGATTCCTTCGATGATGTACTCGTCCAGCGCCCGCGCCATTCTCTTGATGGCGTCTTCCCGGGTCTCGGCATGAACAATAAGCTTGGCGATAAGCGAATCGTAGTGAGGGAGAACGGTGTACTGGTCGTACACGAAGGAATCGACCCTGACACCCAGCCCCCCCGGAGTATGATAGCCGGTAATCTTGCCGGGAGAGGGGGTGAATTTGTGCGGATCCTCGGCGTTGATCCGGCACTCAATGGAGTGACCATTGATTTTCACATCATCCTGGGTGTAGCGCAATGGTATTCCGGCTGCGGAGCGGATCTGTTCCCGGACAACGTCGATGCCGGTGACCATCTCGGTGACCGGATGCTCCACCTGAACCCGGGTGTTCATTTCCATGAAGTAGAAATTATTATCCTTGTCCACCAGGAATTCCATGGTCCCCACGCTGTTGTACCCCACCGCCTTGGCGGCCCTGACGGCGGCCTCCCCCATGGCTGCCCGGAGTTCAGGGGTGCTCACCGTGGAGGGGGCCTCTTCGATGATCTTCTGGTGCCGGCGCTGGATGGAACAGTCCCGCTCACCCAGATGAATGACATTGCCGTGCTTGTCCGCCATGATCTGAATTTCAACGTGACGGGGGCTTTCACAGTATTTCTCGATGTAGACCTCGGGATTGCCGAATCCTGCCTGAGCCTCGGCCCGCGCCGTGGCGAATGCATTGGGAAGCGTTGCGGGAGAGTGAACAATCTTCATTCCCCTACCGCCCCCCCCCGCCGTGGCCTTGATGATTACCGGGAAACCAATCTCCTTTGAGATACGCACCGCCTCCGGGACATCGTGAACTCCCTCCTTGGTGCCGGGGAGGATCGGCACCCCGACCTTGATCACCGCCTGACGGGCGCTGATCTTATCTCCCATGATCCGCATGCTCGCCGCCGTGGGTCCGATGAAGGTTATCCCGCAGTTTTCGCAAATTTCAGCAAATGCGGCATTCTCGGAGAGGAAACCGTAGCCGGGGTGGATCGCCTCGGCGTCGGTAATCTCCGCGGCGCTGATGATGGCGTTGATATTGAGGTAACTCTTGATACTGGGGGGTGGACCGATGCAGACGCTTTCATCCGCCAGTTTGACATGGAGCGAATGGGCGTCGGCCGTGGAGTAGACCGCAACGGTCTTGATCCCCAGTTCCTTGCAGGCCCGAATGATCCGGAGCGCTATCTCTCCCCGGTTGGCGATTAATACTTTATTAAACATTGAAGCTCCTAAAAGCAGGTTCTAGGTTCTAGTTTCGAGGTTCCAGGCTCAAGGTTCCAGGTTTTAGGTTCATGGTTCGTCTTTTCACCCTTCACCCTTCACCTTTCACCTTATTTATAACGTCTCCACAATAAACAGGGGATCGCCAAATTCCACGGGTTGAGCATTCTCCTTGCAGATCTTTATGATCTTGCAGCGGAATTCAGCCTCTATCTCGTTCATGAGCTTCATTGCCTCCACAATACAGAGAACCTCCCCCTTCTCCACCACCTGCCCGACTTCCGCGTAGGGGGCGGCTTCAGGGGCCGGAGAGCGATAGAATGTGCCCACAATGGGAGAGGTGACGGCGGTTCCCTCTTCTCCCGCTGCAACCGGCGCGGCGTCGGCCTGAACCGCAACCACCAGAGGAGCAGCCATCTGCGTAACCGGCTGAGGAGCATAAAGTTGTTGCGAAACTGCGGTTCCACGCCGGAGGCGGATTTTATCCTCGCCGTTTTCCAGCTCAAACTCCGTGATGTCGGTTTCGGTGATCATCTTGACGATCAGCTTCAGATCCTTGATATCCATGTACATCTCCTTTACGGTGAGTTTTCGCTCCCGCATTCTGTTCAGAGTCGCTTCATTTTATTTTAAATCCATGACATCCGGTATCGTTGTTCAAAGTATCATCAATTCCTTGGGGACCTTAGTCAGCAGCCGGAACCCGTCCCTGGTTACAGAGACCGTATCTTCGATCCTGACCCCTCCCCATCGAGGAAGATAGATCCCCGGTTCCACCGTAATGACCATCCCTTCTTCCAATATCTCCTCGCTTCGACAGGAGAGGGTCGGTTTCTCGTGAATTTCCAGACCGACACCGTGACCGGTGCCATGGCCGAAAAACTCTCCGAAACCCCCGGCGGTGATATGATCACGGGCAGCCTTATCCACCTGGCGACAGGTGACACCCGGCCTGACCTGCTCCAAAGCCAGGTCATGGGCCTCCTTGACGATCCGGTAAATCTCTTTCTGCCGCTCATCGGCGGACCCCACGGCGACGGTGACCGTTTCATCGGAGCAATAACCGTTGAGCATACCGCCGAAATCAAAGGTCACCAGCTCTCCCCAGCGGATAGCCCGCTCCGTGGGAACGGCATGGGGGAGTCCACCCCGCGGTCCCGATGCGACGATGAAGGAGAAAGAAGTAGCATCGGCCCCCGCTTCGCGCAGTAACCACTCCAGACTGAGCGCCAACTGCCGTTCCGTGGCGCCGGGCTTGATCCGGGGTATCAGATCCAGAAAAGCCTGCGAGGCCAGCGCCGCGATCCCCTCCAGAGCTGTCAACTCTTCCTGTTCCTTCACCGATCTGATGGCGCTGAAATCTCCGGGAAGCGCCGCCAGGATTCCCGAGGTGAAGAGCTCGGCCAGCTGCGTATGCTGCGCCACGGTGAGGGAAGATGCCTCGAACCCCACCGACAGGAATCCCTGTCCGGTGAGAAGAGCCGCGGACTCTTCCAGCTTCCGCTGATATTCACCCAAGGTAAAACCGTTGACCTCTTCCCCCGCCTGAGTGCGGTACCGGGAATCGGTGAGAAACCAAAGGGAGTTGCGGCTGACGACCACGACTCCGTCGCTCCCGGTAAAACCCGATAAATACCTTATATTATGCATAGATGTAATCAGAAGCGCATCAAGGTTCATCCGCTCCAGATACTGTCGTGCGGCAGCAATTCTGTTAGGTACCACAACCGGGCTCCTCTGACAATCTTTTTATAGCGATAGTAAAAAGAGCCCGCAACCCGAGGAGGTAACCGTCGGCTCCGAAGCCGCTGATCTGACCCACCGCTACCGGAGCAATGTAACTCCTCTGCCTGAACTCTTCCCGACGATGGATATTGGAGAGATGAACCTCCACCGTGGGGAGAGCTACCGCCGCCAGGGCATCACGGATGGCCACGCTGGTGTGGGTATACGCCGCCGGGTTGATGAGGATACCCTTGGCGGCTCCCAACGCGGCGTGGATGGCGTCTACCATCACCCCTTCATGGTTGGATTGAATAATGGTGAGGATGCAGCCAAGCTCTCCGGCCAATTCATGAAGAGAACGGTTGATAAAGTCCAGGGTCTGGGAGCCATAGATCCCCGGTTCACGCAAGCCCAGCAGATTAAGATTGGGCCCATGGAGGACGAGGAGCTGGGGGGGAGGAGATCCTTCACTCTTCACTGTTCACTCCCTCCGAGAACTTCCGCAGATCTCGCGCGAGAAGATAGCGAGCCTTGCCGTACTCGCCGTCGCTTGGCAGCACCAGCAGGAGAGCCACATCATCGGCCATGATCCTGATGACGAAACGGAACTCTTCCGTCAGCAACGACAGCTCTTTCACCCCGCCGTTTCCCGGACAAGGAGTCAGACGGAGCGTTTCCCTGAGAATACCGGAAAATTGCCGGGAGCATCCCTCCGGATCAAACAGGGAGTCACGGCGAAACTCGTCAAGGGGAAACCCGTCGGAGGTCATCACCAGGGCGCCAAGAGCGCCGCAGCCGTTCACCAGGTCACGAAGCAGCTCATTCAATGACATGCAGTTCTCCTCCTGATAGATTCCAGCCACTGTTCAAGTTCCGCGACGACCCGTTCCCCATGGCTCTTCCGGGCAATTTCCGCCGGTAAAAGGGGTGGCGCCGGGCTCTCACGGTTCTCCGAAACGGCGGATTCAGGGGCGGCCAGGGGGAAAAACGGCTCGCTCCGGAGCGCCTCGATTTCGGTGATCCGCCGGAGCAGATCTCCGTTGTCGGGGTCGTCAAGGAACAGATCCTCGTAAATCCTTAATGCCTGGTCGTGAAATCCCTGGGCAAGATAAATCTCGGCCAGGGTAACGGTGGAAAGAGGGGGACGGGATGAAAGCGGCGCCGACCCGGCAGCCGAGCCCGACACTTCCGGCTCCTGCTCATCGGCGAACAGCAACTCGTCGTCAACGACCTCCGCTTCTTCCAGGTCATCCTCATCTTCACTCCAGGTGCGGGTAAGCTCTCGGGGCAACAGGGGGGGACCATTTCGTTCCATGTCGTCAACCTCCGCCATTTGAGCCACCATGACCGGAGCCGGTCAGAAGGGAGGAAACATCCGATACCCGCGCAAAGACAAAGCCGCCAATGCCTTTGTTGCAGACAAAGGTAAGCCCCTTTTCCCGAACTTTTTTGTCCCTGAGGAGCACCGCTGCATACTCCTCAACCGTGAAGGGGGGAAGATCCGTGGGAAGTCCCAGGGAGCGGATCAGATTAACAATCCGAACGGTCTCCCCATGGTCGGCGTAGCCGTACGCTTGAGAAATAACGGCCGCTTGTACCATGCCGATGGCCACGGCTTCACCGTGACGGTATTGATGGTAGCCTGCCAGGGTCTCCACGGCATGACCCAGGGTGTGTCCGTAATTCAATACGGCACGCACCCCGGACTCATGCTCATCCTGGGAGACTACCTGGGCTTTGAGTTCACATGAGCGGCGGATGACGTGGATCACCACGTCAGGCACCCCCTTGAGAAGGTTCTCCCGCTGTTCGCACAAGTAGGAAAAAAAGAGGGGATCGAGAATCACGCCGTATTTAACCACCTCGGCGATGCCCGAGACGAAGTCGCGTGGCTGCAGGGTCGTCAGGGTCTCCACATCGCTGATGACGAGGCGTGGTTGATGAAAGGCGCCGATGAGATTCTTTCCCAATTCGTGGTTGACGCCGGTCTTGCCTCCCACACTGCTGTCAACCTGGGCCAGGAGGGTCGTGGGAAGCTGGACAAAGGGGATACCGCGAAGAAAAGTGGCTGCGGCGAAACCGGTCATGTCACCGATGACCCCGCCCCCCAGTGCCAGGAGAAAACAGCCCCGGTCGAAGCCGTGCCGGATCAGTTCCGTGTAAATGACGGCAATTGATGCAGGAGTCTTGTACTCTTCACCGTCGGGAAGTTCGACCTTCAGGACATCATACCCCGCGGCGGAGAGCGATACGAAAACCGGCTCGTAGTAAAGGGCTCCCACGGTGGGATTGGTCACCACCGCCACTTTACCTCCGAGACCGGCCTCCCGGCAGAGTCGACCGGTACCCGTCAGACAGCCGGCGCCGATGATGATGTCGTAACTTCTGTCAGCCAAAGAGACCGTTAATCGTTCCACATTGAACCTCGGGTTTTTAAAAAAGCCATGATTTCAGCGGCGACATCTTCTATCTTTTTCCCGGCGGTGTCAATGCGAATATCGGCATCGGCGTAGCATGGTTCCCGATCCCGAAGCATTAGCCCAATCTTCTCCCGAGCCGCTCCGTCGTTCAACAGCGGCCGGTCATCGCTATGACGCAACCGGAATCGGATGAGATCAGGTGAAGCAGTCAAGTTGACGACCAGACCCAACTTTTTAAAGAGTATCCGGTTTCCAGGGTCAAGGACGGCGCCCCCCCCCGTGGCGATGATGAGACGGTCGCTGCGGCCAACCAGGTTAAGGAGTTCGGCGGTTTCCAGAGCCCGAAAAAATGTCTCCCCCTCTTGGGCGAAAAGATCGTTGATGGAGCGTCCGGCGCTTTTCACCACCTGCGCGTCAACATCCAAAAACTCCCACCCGGTAAGCCGGGCCAGTAATCTTCCCACGCTACTTTTACCGGTCCCCATGAAGCCGGTGAGAATAACGCTGCCCACGTCAGAACTCCTTCAGCCAGGCACGATAGCCATCGTAATTTCTCCGGATTTCAGCAAGGGAATCCCCTCCGAATTTTTCAAGAAAGGCGGAGGTGATCTCGATGGCTACCACTGCTTCCGCCACCACCGCAGCCGCCGGGACCGCACAGGTATCGGAACGCTCCACCGCCGCCTCGAAGGGCTCCTTCGTTGCCAGATCCACCGACCTGAGCGGAGTATACAGAGTCGGAATCGGCTTCATGGCCGCCCTAATGATGATCTCCTCACCGTTGGACATCCCCCCCTCAAGACCGCCGGCGTTGTTGCTCCGGCGGTAGAAGCCGCTGAAAGCGTCGGATGCTCTTTCATGATCAAAAAAGATTTCATCATGAACCTTTGAACCGGGGCGCCGTGACGCATCGAATCCGATGCCGCATTCCACCCCCTTGATGGCCTGAATACTCATGAGCGCCCACGCCAGGCGCCCGTCCAGTTTTCGGTCCCACTGGGCATAGCTCCCGAGACCGGGGGGAACATTGGAAACATGGACCTCGATAATCCCCCCCAGCGTGTCTCCGGCTGACTGGGCAGCGTCGATGGCCCGCTTCATCTCCAACTCGGCTTCCGGATCCCAAGTGGAGAGCTCGGAGGCGGCAGCCCGTCGCCGCAGTTCGGCAAAAGGGAGATTTTCCCGTCGCGACTCGATCCAGCCTATAGCCCCCACGACGCCGGCCACCTCTATTCCGAACTCCGCCAGAAACGCCTTGGCGACCCCTCCCACCGCCACCCGCGCCGCCGTCTCCCTGGCGCTGGAGCGCTCCAGGATATTGCGCACATCCCGATGGTGGTACTTCATTGCGCCGGACAGGTCGGCATGGCCGGGCCTGGGTCGCGTCACCGCGATGGAGTCGTCCCGAAATTCGGGACGAACCGACATTTTTTCTTCCCAGTTTGGCCAGTCGCGATTCTGCACGACCAGCGTCAGCGGCGAGCCAAGGCTCTCCCCCCAGCGGACTCCGGAGAGTATCCGGACGGTATCCTTCTCGATCTTCATCCGGTCACCCCGGCCGTACCCTTCCATCCGGCGGGCCAGGTCGAGATTGATCTGCTCCTCGGAAAGGGGGACTCCGGAGGGGAGTCCTTCGATGATGGCGGTGAGTTGCGGCCCGTGGGATTCTCCGGCCGTGAGATAGCGAAACATGGTAACTCCTTACAACAAGAAATCAGAGGAAAGAGAAAGAGAGGATGTACTGAATGCTCCCCATCGGAAGGTGAATTTTAGAGTATGCCAATTAAATCACAAGCGCGAAAAGATCCGTTTCAGATCGATAATCAGTTCCCCCAGTAGGGGAACCTCAATTCTACCTTCTTCATCGAACATGTCAGGCCGGCCGAACAGTTCTCCTTCCTGCCTGAACACCATGACTGTCCGATCCTGAGGATGGACGATCCAATATTCCCTGACCCCCGCGCGCTCGTAGAGTCTGAACTTTTCGTGCAAGTCCTTGGACGCGGTGGATGGCGAGAGGATTTCAATCACCAGGTCAGGAGCCCCTTTGCACCCTTTCTCGTCCAATTTCTTCCGGTCACAGACCACTACAAGGTCAGGTTGAACCACGGTAGAGATGTCGTCATCGTTCTCATTACCATCCGGCAGACGGACATCGAAGGGGGCTGCGTAAATACGGCACGGTTTATCTTGCAGGTGGACGCCGAATTGTAAAATAAATTCTGTAATGAGTCCTTGGTGAGATCGCGACGGCGCCGGCGACATGTCGTAAGCCACACCTTCGATCAGCTCCCACCTCTCGGCATCGGGCCAGATGCGATAATCACCATAGGTGAACCGCTCTTCAAGCTGATGAAGCGCCTTGGACATGAAAACCTCCTTACCGGATGAGCGTGGAAACAGTCAAAACAATCAATACCATCTTTCACCACGAAGGGCAACCGGCATTCAATCCTTGACAAACGGCGGGAGAATGGGCGTATTCTGAGGAGCGCATTACTGAAATCGCTCTTCTGAAGTAAAACAACCGTTGTCTCTTAAACAAAGACAGTTCACCCATAAACGAGGAATAACCATGACCACCGTATTTCCGGCGCTGTTTGTCTCTCACGGCGCCCCATCCATGATTATTGAGGAGTGCCCGACCCGCGATTTTTTACTCCGGTTGGGAAAAGAGATCGGCACTCCCAAGGGAATTGTCTCTGTTTCAGCCCACTGGACCACACAGGAACCGACAGTGACCATGCATCCCCAACCATCGACGATGCATGACTTCGGTGGGTTCCCGGACGAACTGTATGGACTGAAGTATCCGGCCCCCGGTGATCCGCTCCTGGCAAAGCGGGTGCTTTCCCTGCTCCGCGCCCAGGGTATTGCCGGAGACGGGGATATATCCCGTGGTTTTGATCATGGCGCCTGGGCGCCGCTCATGCTCATGTATCCCGATGCCGCTATTCCGGTCATTCAGCTCTCGGTTCAACCACACCGAGGCGCAAAACATCATCTGGCTCTGGGGAGGGCGCTGCAACCGCTACTGGAGGAAGAGGTGCTGATCCTGGCCAGCGGCTCAACAACCCACAATATCCGTGATTTTTTCGGTAGAGAGCTGAACTCGCCCCCCTTGCCCTATGCTCAGGCATTTACCCGGTGGCTTACGGATGCGGTGGTCAATGGCCGTCAGGATGAGTTGCTGGAGTACGCGGAGCGTGCTCCGGATGCGCTGCGCAACCATCCCACGCCGGAACATTTTCTACCGTTGTTTGTTCCCCTTGGCGCCGGAGGGACCGGTCGCCGAATTCATGACGCCTATACGTACGGCGCCCTTTCCATGGCGGCGTATCTCTGGGAGTAAGATGAAACGCTCAACAGATCACATATCAACCGCGGGTGGATGCTTCGGCTTTTCACCCCCTTGATGGGGAATCTCCCTGTCACCCTTGGGTGCTAATTTGACATCGGGAGTGGAGTGATCCCTGGTTTTCGCCCCGTCACTTCCGGGAGAGGCAGGTTGTTGTGCAGGGAGAGGGGCGGGATGCGCCGGCCTGGAATCTCTTTCAGGGCGCCTCCCTTCCGTTATCTCGGGTTTTATGCTTTTGGGTGTCTGCCACGGAGCAGTTGTCGCCTTTTCCTTCTCCCCGGGTGAGCCGAAGGTGACGGGTGGTATCCCCGGGCGTCTTGCCGGCGGGAGAATCACCTCCGGTTTGCCACCTTCTGGATGAGCGACATAAGGCGACCGCGGAGGCGCTTGCCGGGGAGTTGGTGGAATGGCGGAGCTTGGCTTGTCTCCGTGCGACGCGGGGAGAGGGGCCCTGACCAGGGGGGGGAGACCCGCGGCAAGGTGCGCCTGGGCAGGCACCACCGTCTGCAACGGTCGGCCGGTCGTCGTGACCCCCGCCGGGGCGACGATGGTCAGGTTTCTGTCATTGCTCCCGTGGCGATCGACCCGCATCCCCACCTCCACCACCGGCGGCGCGCCGGTAACAACAGCGGGGGGGGTGCCCATGGGTGCGGGGATGATAATCCCTTGCCGTGAACCGGGTGGCGGGGGGACGAATATCCCCTGCGGACCAAGAGGGAGCGGGCCACGAACAGTCCCCCGCGCCGGTTGCGCCACGGGGATATGAACCATGGGTGAAGGGGGAATGAAAGCGACCTGGGGCGATGACCAGTGGGCGTTGATGAAGACAACCATGTCGCCACGATGTTCATAATAGGGTTGGACATAGCGGTAGCCTGGTCTCGGGGGGGCCATCCAGCGACCATGAACCCAAAGCCAGGTTCCGTCCCAGCTCCAGTAACCTCCGGTCCAGATCAGCCCCGGGTAGGGGGGAGGGGGTGGCTGTTCCACCAACAGCGGTGGCGGCGCCCACCCTATGGCTATGGGAGCCGGTTGCCCCATGGGTGGATCGAAATACCCCCCCCCCATGGATTGCGGGGGGGCTTCGTAAGCCGGATACTCCCGTGGGGTCGGGAAATTTCGGTACGGTTGGATTACACAACCGCATAACAGGAACAGCAACAGGGGAGTAATGTTTTTCATGATTGATCCTTGTCACCCTATTATTTTTGCTTCGGCGGATGATCACGAACGGTGACTACTTCCCCGTAATCTTTTTTTCCCAGGCCCAAGCGGTACCGACGATGTATTCCAGGTCGTCATGCCGGGGCTTCCATCCCAGGGTTCTTTGGATGAGGGAACTGTCAGCGATCAGGGCCGGCGGATCGCCATCCCGACCGGGGGCCTCGGTGACGGTAAAATGGACGCCGGTTACCTTCCTCGCCATATCGACTACCTCCCGCACCGAATAGCCTCGACCGTAGCCGCAATTAAAGACGGCGCTATCGCCGCCGGCAAGAAGGCTTTCCAGCGCCAGGAGGTGGGCCGAAGCCAGATCATCCACGTGAATATAGTCCCGCACGCAGGTCCCGTCGGGGGTGGCATAATCAGTGCCGAAAATTTGCAGCTCGGGATAAATTCCCGAGGCGGTTTTCAGCGCCCGGGTGATAAGATGGGTGGGATTCTTGTATGCCTGTCCGATCCGGTTGCCGCCGTCGGCGCCGGCTACATTGAAATAGCGGAGCGCCACGTACCGGAAAGAAGGATTCGCCGCAGCCAAGTCACGAAGCAGCAACTCCGTCATCATTTTGGAGGTGCCATAGGGATTGATAGGGGCCAGCGGAGCATGTTCATTCACCGGGATAACTTCCGGGATGCCATAGACGGCTGCCGTGGAAGAGAAGATGAACCGCTCCACACCATGATCCTGTAGAGCCTCCAGCAGGTTCAAGGCCGTGGCGGTATTGTTGCGGTAGTAGGCAAGCGGTTTGGCCATGCTCTCGGAAACAACGATGGATGCGGCGAAATGAATGACTGCATCCGGTTTGAACTCCGTCAGAACCCGGTCAAGGGCCGCTCGATCCGCCAGTTCTCCCTGCACCAACCGTCCGGAAAGAAGCGCCCACTCGTTGCCGGTGGAGAGATTATCGTATATCAGCAGCTCGTACCCCTCTTCCCCCAGCGCCTTTACCACATGGCTGCCGATATACCCGGCGCCGCCGGTTATCAGTATTTTCTTCACGTATCCTCCTTAAATTCCGTGTTTTTTCATCAGGTCATACAAAGTCGGACGGCTGACGCCAAGGATATCCGCGGCCTTGGCGATATTCCCCCCCTGAGTACGGATTGCGGAGAGGATCATCTCGCGCTCCAGAGCTTCACGGGCGTCCTTGAGAGTGCCGAGTTCCTGAACCTCCGGGATCGCCGGCGACGAGGGGAGAGCAGCGAAGCCAAGATCATCCGCTTCTATCAGCTGTCCAGTGACCATGAGCACGGCCCGTTGCACCTTGTTTTCCAGTTCCCGAACGTTACCCGGCCAGGAATAGGCGATAATGTACTGTTCGGCCTCCGGGCTGTATCCCCTGATCTTTTTGTTGAAATCAGTGGCGAACTTGCGGAGGAAAAGGTTTGCCAGGAGCATAACGTCATCTCCGCGATTCCGGAGCGGCGGCAGATCGATGGTAACAACCCCGATCCGGTAGTAGAGATCTTCCCGAAACCGCCCGTCTTCCATCGCCTTGGTAATGTCAATATTAGTGGCGGCGAGAATCCTCACGTCCACCGGTATATCCTCCCGTCCGCCGACCCGCTGGATCTTCTTTTCCTGTAGAAAACGGAGGAGTTTAACCTGAAGCACCCCGGGAATCTCGCCGATTTCGTCCAGAAACAGCGTCCCTTTATGAGCATATTCCACCTTCCCCAACACCCGCACATGGGCGCCGGTAAAGGAGCCCTTTTCGTGACCGAAGAGTTCCGACTCCAGAAGGGTATCGGGGATGGCGCCGCAGTTAATGGCGATGAACGGAGCGTGCTTCCGGAGGCTCATGTCATGAATTGCCCGGGCCACCAACTCTTTTCCCGTGCCGCTCTCTCCCGAAACCATGACCGACACCTCGGATTGGGCCACCTTCCGGATGGTCGTGAATACCTGCTGCATGACCTGGCACTGGCCGATGATGCCATTGTTCTCTCCGGCCCGCTCGATGATGGTACTCTGTAAACGGCGATTTTCGGCCTCAATGGTCTGCAGGTGGAAGGCTCTGCTGATGATCACTTTCAGTTCATCCAGATCCACCGGTTTCGTGTAGTGATCATAAGCCCCCATCTGTACCGCCTTGAGGGCATTTTCCCGCCCGTCATTGCCGGTAATGACGATGATCTTGGTCGCCGGCGCGATCTGAAGCATCTCATGCAGGCAGCGAAACCCTTCCTCTGTCCCTTCCTCATCGGGGGGAAGCCCGAGATCCAAGGTCACGACCAGCGGCTGGTGCCTACGGAAGAGAGTCAGTGCTTCAGTTCCGTCCGCAGCCAAAAGGACCGCGTATTCCCTCCCCAGCCCCCACTTGAGCTGCTTGCGTATGTCTTCGATGTCATCGACAATCAGTATTTTATTGAGGGTTTCACCCTTGTCCATCATCTCTCTCCTGGCGGTAGTAAGTACGTTCATCAGGGTAACGGCAGCCAGACGGTAAACGCTGTTCCCTTCCCTGCCCTGCTGGTTACCTCGATCCGTCCATGATGACTCTCCACGATCTGCTTGCACTGGTAGAGCCCGATACCGAGACCGCTTTTTTTTGTTGTCTGAAAAGGGGTAAAGAGTTGCCTTTGCATGAACTCCTCGGGGATACCGCATCCTCCGTCGATAACCTTCACATAGGGGAGTTCCTTGCATCCGACCTCCACCGAGACCGGTCCTTTCCCGTCGGTCGCCTCCACGGCGTTGAGGATCAGATTGAGGAAGACTTTCTGGATCTCCTGCCGGTCTAGAGTCGCCATGACCGACAGCCCAAAAATCGTGATTTCACACCGCTTCACCAACAGAGCGGTCTCCTTCACCAGCAACATCAGATCGGTCTTCTCCCGTGAAAGTCCTTTTTTATCGGGAATGGTATTCAAACGGGAAATGAGCATATTCATCTTGCTGACGGTGTTTCCCAGTGTCTCCAACATGTCCTGCTGAAATTCCGCGTCGGAAATATAGGTGCGGGCGTTATCCAGTGTCAGACTGATGGTGTAGACGAGGTTTTTCAGATCATGAATGATGAACGTCGCGATCCTTCCCAGGGCCTCCATCTCCTTGGCCAGGGCCAGTTCATCGGTAAGCCGCATGTTGAGCAAAGCGGAAGACGCCTGCTGCGCCAGAGTCTGCATTAAATCATAATCTTCATAGTTGTACCGTTCATCGAGATTTATCCGCGTCCCCAACATGATGAAACCGTCCAGAAGATTGTTGCTCACCAGAGGGATAAGAAAACAGATTCCCAGGGATTGAAACCACCCCTCCTGATAAACAGCGTCATTACCGTCAGTCAGGTTTATTACCTTCCGCTGTTCCATCAGTTTCCCGACCAGGGGGGTGCCGGCGGAGAAGGAAACGGCAGCCACATCCAGTTCCATGGAGGCGGCGTGGAAGTATCTCTGCCGCTCCCCATCGCAGAGGAAAAGCGCGGCGCTTCCCATGCCGAACGTGTCGCAATATGCGGAGAGGATGGCCATGAGCACTTCTTTATTGCTGTGGGCCGAGGAGATCCGCTCGGTGAATTCCAGCCACTGGCTCCGGTAATCGTGCTTGTTCTTGTAGAAGTTCCGGGTGAGGAACAGAATCAGTTTTCGCTTGGCTTTGTCGGAAAGGATGAAGAGGAACAGGCCGATGGCCGCCAGAAAGGAGACCATGACCAGCGCCGAGCGCGGGAAGGATTCCCCGAAATACTGTAGTCCTTCACCCATGAGACCTATGAATATGAGATAAATCCCGATAGCCAACAAAACGAAGGAGTGATAGGCCATCTGCCGGGAGAGAACCACCCTGACGCCGGCGCCGCCGCGCATGTGCGAGTACGCGATGAGCACCACCGCTACGATGATGGCCAGGGACCTGACCGGAACCAGGTGCATGTCCAGGGTCCGATACAATAACCCCTGACTGTAGTAGAAAATCAGGATGGCAAGCAATCCGCCGCTACCCACAACTTCCAGTCTGATCTTCCAGCGGGAAACCGAGGAGGCCCCGGTGAGGGTCGCCTCAAGATTGATCAAGGCGATAACCAGGGTCACCATGATCCCCAGATAGAAATAGAACCCCGTCGTCGTGAGAAACAGCATCTGCTCGACGTTAAAATCGGGAGAGTAGAAAAAACTCCGCACCGGCAGGAAGATGGCAACCACGATGAGGGTAAGGGACAGCGGGAAGATGATTTTCTGAGCAAGGGGGACAGCGGAAAGTTCCCGTTCACGGGAGAAGACCAGGGTGTAAAATAGCCAGGCTGGAGCCAGGCAGGATTCGGCGATGACGGCAATCTGTTTCCAGGGATACATATTTTCCGGAAAGTAGTGAGCGCAGAAATCCGCCGTTTCCAGGATGGCGGTACAGAGCAACACCACGAACAGAACGTGGGTGGCAAGGGAGCGCTCCTTGCGAAAGAGGGCCCCCAGGGGCCAGGCCAGGGCAAGAATAATCGCCGTTATGGTAAGAAATGTTGCAAGCATGCAGAGAAGATCCGGGTATCGTTATGACGCGGAAATAACGCGCATATGTTGGGAAGATCCTGGTATCCGATGACGACTGTTTTCACCGGCGGCGACGTCCGCCGTGGGAACCTTTACCTTTTTTATCTCCCGAGGCGGGACCATTGCCAAAACGGCGCGAATTAATTCCGGACAGCAGCCGTTTGCGCTGCTCCCCCCTTCCTGACGACTCCCGGGGGGAGGATTCCCCGGAGAAACCTTCCGGAGCAAATTCGATGCGACGCCGTTCCGGATCCACGCGGCTTACCTTGACACGGACCGGATCGCCGATGCGAAACCGGAGGCCGGTGCGGCTTCCCACGAGAAGGTGTTCCTTTTCCAGGTACTGGTAATAATCATTCTTCAACAACGCCACGGGAACCATCCCTTCCACGAAGAACTCCACCAACTCCACAAAGAAACCAAATGCCGCAACGCCGGTGACGATGCCGTCGTACTCCTCGCCCAGCCGTGACAACATAAACTGCGCCTTCCTCAGGTTGACACTCTCGCGTTCCGCATCCATGGCCACCCGTTCCCGCCTGCTGGTATGAGCAGCCGTTTCGGGAAGTTCCTTCTCCAACCGCTGCCGCTGATCATCGGTGAAAGCCCCCAACAGCACGTCGCGGAGAATACGGTGAACCACCAGGTCGGGATAACGCCGGATGGGAGAGGTGAAATGGGTATAACAAGGGGAAGCAAGACCGAAATGACCCAGCTGTTCGGCACTGTAACGGGCCTGCTTCATGCAACGGAGCAGGACTTCATTAATCATCCGTTCCTCCGGCCTCCCTGACGCCTCGTCCAGGAGTTGCTGGATTTGGGAGGGAGCCAGATCCTTATCGCCGCCTCCCGGCAGACGATAGCCGAAATTGTACGCAAATTCCCGAAATTCCTGAATTTTACCGGGGTCGGGCGATTCATGTATCCGATAGAGTGAAGGAATTTTCCGGTCGGCAATGGTCCTGGCCACAGACTCATTGGCCGCCAGCATGAATTCTTCGATAATCCGATGGGCCAGGAGCCGTTTGGAACGGACGATATCCTTTATCTCTCCCTGGAGATCCAGGATGATTTCGGGTTCGGGAAGGTCGAAATCGATACTCCCCCGGCGGCGGCGCAGGGCCATAAGTCGAAGGGCCAGTTCCTTCATGAGCATTAATTCCGGCACCAGGAATCGATTATCCGCGGAAGCCTGCATATCTCTTGCAACGACGATTTTTTCCACCGTCGTATAGGTTAGCCGGGCGGCGCTTCGAATGACGGAGGGGTAAAAAGAGGCGCCCAGAAGGTCACCGTCCCTGCCGAAGAGGAGTTCCGCCGTCAGGGTGAGGCGATCCCTGCCGGGAAGCAGGGAACAGATGCCGTTGGAGAGCTCTTCGGGGAGCATGGGGATACAGCAATCAGGAAAATAGACGGAGGTCCCTCGGAGGTATGCTTCACGGTCCAAAGGTGAACCTGGTCTGACATAGTGGGCAACGTCGGCAATGGAGACCCAGAGCCGGATCATGGCGTCACTCTCTTGCGCAACTCCCACGGCATCGTCGAAATCGCGAGCCGTCTCACCATCGATGGTGACCATTTTGAGAGCGCGAAGGTCGGTACGCCCCTGCAAGTCATCCTGGCTGACACCTTTTTTGACATCGCGCGCCTCCTCCAGGACCTGGGGAGGAAACGTATCGGAGAGGCCATGTTTCCGGATAATGGCCAGGAGCTGGACCTTGGGGTCATCGGGGAGTCCCAGCACCTCCGCCACCTTACCCGCGGCGCCACACTCTTTTGTGGGATAAGCGGTAATAGTGGCCACCACCAGGTCGCCGTTACGGGCCGCGCCTCGGCCGTTGACGGGAATACTGACGTCACTGCCGGGGCGATGGGCAGCGGCGACGACAATACCACTTCCCCGCAGTTCCCGGTAAATGCCCACAACGGTTTGCACTCCCCGCTCCAGGGTCGAAACGATTCGTCCTTCCCTCTTGCCGTCGTGACGGGGGGGGAGCGCCGCCGCCTCGACCCGGTCCCCCTGCATGCTGCCGGCCAGGTAACGAGCCGGGATATAGAGATCATCCCCCCCCTTTTCCGGCGCCAGGAATCCGTAGCCGTCGGGGTGAAGGGAGAGCCGCCCGGTGACCAGAGCCAGCAGCCCAACGGGCGCATACCGGTTTCCCTTCAGCTTCACCAGTTCGCCCCGCTCCACCAGCTCATCCACCAGGAGAAGAAGGTGACGGCGTTCTCTCTTGGAGACGCCGAAGGCTCCCATGATCTCCCGGAACGGAAGAGGCTCTTTAGCCGCGGTGACAATATCCAGAATTTTTTTCAGTGGTATTTTCATCGCTGTCACTATGACGGGTTGAGCCTGTTATTGTCAAACAGAAAAGGGTCCCCTCCCCCCTTTCTCCGGTGCGCGCCATTCTTTGAGAGTTGCATAAAGCCGAACGCTCATGCTATTGTTTTGCGTAATCAATCAGACTACTCATCCCGTCAGTTCCTCCTTACCTGTTCCGTCTAACCTTCATAGATTTCTCCGGAGTTTACCCACATGCGTTCCCGCTTCCCGGCGTCCATTGTCCTTCTTCTTTTTCTTTCCGTCCCCGCCTCGGGTCTCCTTATCTCCCCCTTATCCGACGATACGCTGGTAAAGGCCGCCCAACGATTGAAGGAACACGATTATCGCGGCGCCCACGACTTGGCGCTAAAATCCCGTGAGGGGGGGATGCGGGATATGCTGGCCGGCTATGCCGCGTATCGCGGAGGAAACTACGTAGAGGCGGCCGGACTGCTCCGGCAGGCGGCAGCCGAATACCCGCTCCTGGGCGACTATGCCCAATTTTATCGCGCCGACGCCCTGTCTCGGGCAGGTGACCATGCCGAAGCGCTGGCTGCAATCCGGAAAATAGTCAGGGAATACCCGGTCACCCTTCTGGGGCGTCAGATTCTTCTCCTGGAAGCCGACACTCTCTTTGCCGCAAAAGAGTGGCGCCAGGCTTTGGCCGCCTACATCTCTTTTGTCGAGAAATACGCCTCGGGAACCGATGCCGTCATCGCTCTCTCCCGGGCGGCGGCCTGCAGGGAGAATCTTGGTGAAAAAGACGGAGCGGCCGGCCTCTACCGCTCCATCTGGCTTAACCACCCTTCCTCTCCTCCGGCCACCGCGGCAGAGAATCATCTACGACTCCTTCTGGCGTCGGGTGCACAGCTCTCCCCCTACAGCCGGGAAGAGCTGTTTCACCGTGCATCCACTCTCTCCGATCTCCGCCAGTACGATGCCGCCCTGGCTGCTCTGGACGCACTCCTTGTCGGCTCCGTTAACGATGAACTCACCTCCCGGATCACGTTGAAAAAGGGTCAGACTCTTTTCAAGGTTCGTCGCTATCCGGAGGCGGCGGAACTGCTGAACCGACTGGTGAAGAACGGCTCTCCAGCGGTGCGCCAAGAGGCTCTCTTCTGGCACTCCCGCTCACTGGAGAAAAGCGGCAAGGAGGATGAAGCCGGGCGAGAATTTTTGTATCTTGCCGACACCTTTCCCACATCGTCGCTGGCCGACGATGCCCTCATGCAGGCAGCCATGATCCGCAAGGATCAGAGAAACGGTACGCAGACACTGGCCCTTCTGGAGCGGATGCTGACCTCCTATCCCCATTCGGAACTGAGACAGCGCGCCCTCTGGGAGAGCGGTTGGGCCCGGTACATGACGGGGGGATACCTCGCCGCCGTGGAGCGCTTCAAATCTCTTACTGAGTCAACGGAGATGCGGGAGAAGGCGCTCTACTGGCTAGGGAGAAGCTATGAGGCCGCCGGCAATAGGGAGAGCGCAAAAACGATCTTTAGCACGCTTTACCGGGAGTATCCAGCGGGGTTTTACTCCGTCAAATACCTGAGAGCCGACATCGGCGACCGGGTGACCAGCCCCACCGACTTCACTCAATCAATCCCTGTTCCGGCAGGATATGACCGTATCAAGGCGCTCACCTCCCTGGGAATGATTGACGATGCCCGTACGGAACTGGCAGCCGAACGAAAGAAACAGGCAAAGCAGCACTCAGTCATTGGCTTGGCCCGTCTTTATCTTGAACTAGGTGACTACAAGACCCCCATGGGACTCGTCAGACAGGAGAACCTGACCACCGTCACGACTGAAAACCTTCGTCTTTGGAACCTATCCTACCCCCTACCCTATAGGGAGCCGGTAACGGAACAGGCGGAGCGCTCCGGCATTTCCCGGAGCCTCGTGTACGCCGTCATGCGAGCGGAAAGCGGTTTCTCGCCCACTGTTCTTTCTCCCGTGGGAGCCGTGGGTCTCATGCAACTCATGCCGGCAACGGCCCGGCAGCTCACAGGGAAAGGGATGCCGTTTAATGCCGCCGATCTGACCCGGCCGGAGTTCAACATCTCCTGCGGCGTCCGCTATTTGAAGGATCTCTTGAAGCAGCACGACAACAGCCTGGTTCTGGTCATAGCGGCCTACAATGCCGGCTCCACCCCAGTCAATCGCTGGAAGAAGAGGTTCGGCACCCTGCGGGAGGACGAGTTCATCGAGAATATCCCCTACATGGAGACCCGTGAGTATGTCAAGAGGGTTCTGGCGGGCGCTGAACTGTATCATCGCCTCTATAATTTGGAAGCCGGCGTTTTCACCTCACCGCAACCCGCCATTCCTGCGGCGTCACTCACCAAGGGAAGCAGGGACGAACGATTTTTTAACCTCTCGACCCCCACCACGACGTCACGCCTGTAAGCTTTTGCGGAAACAGTTCACACAGAGGTACCGAAAAGAATGATAACCATCCTTATACATGAGCAAGACCACTGCCGCCGGGTTGACAGCCTGCTGCGGAATATCCTTCCCGCCGCTCCTCTCTCCTACCTACGAAAACTCTTGACATCGGGGCATCTCCAGGTCAATGGCTCTCTCCCCCAAGGGGCTGACCTTCTTCGCCAAGGGGACAGTGTGACGTTCAAGGAGAGCGGACGGCTGACGACTCTCATGGCGGAGCGCCGGTCCGGTTTGGATATTCTCTTTGAGGATCAGTGGATCATGCTCTTCAATAAGCCGGGGGGGATGCCCATGCATCGGGCCGCGGAGGTGGACGACCGGAACCTGGTGGACGTGGGAACCGCACTCATGCGGGGACGAGGCGAGGAGGTGAAACTTCGTCCGGTGAACCGGTTGGACCGGGGAACCTCCGGCGCGGTTATTTTAGCCAAGTCTCCCAGCGCAGCCGGTATGTTCGGTCGGTTCGTCAAGGAGGTGGGACTGGATAAGTTGTATCTCACCGTGGTCGCCGGCGAACTATCCGGCCAAGGGACGATCGACGAACCGCTGGACGGTAAGGAGTCAATCACCAGCTACCGAGTACTTTGCTCAGGCAACGGCATGTCGGTGGTGGAGGCGGCCCCGGTGACCGGTCGGATGCATCAGATCCGCCAGCACCTGACCCTCATCGGCCACCCGGTCATGGGCGACGTGCGGTACAAGGGGTATCCTCTTCCCGCCGGCTTTCCCGGTTTCGCCTTGCACTCCTTCCGTACCTCCTTCACCCATCCAGCCACGGAAGTTTACGAAACAGTCTGCGCCCCCCTTCCCTCCCAGTTTCTGGAGCTCTGCTCCGGCTGCAACCGTGAAGCATGGGACAAAATTTTCCCTTCATTACCCGAGAACTCCCTTCGTTGATGCGACAGTCGCGGAGAGGGCGCGGCGCACCGCGCCCCCTCCGCGGATGATAATCCCCTCCCTGCGACTCGAGTAAATCCACTGAAAAATCCGGAAACATGGTTTATTTAATTGAATATTGCTTTGCTTTGTTTAATATTATTGACTGATGAATGATTAGGGGCAATAATAAACCAAACGTGGTTCGGAACGCTTGGAAAAAGTCGCACAGGGAGGTATTTCCGATGACTACTCTGACCGAGGAAGAAATGTTGGGAACAGTGGAGGAATTGGCCAGGAAAAGTGAAATTTTGTTGGAGGAAGATGAGTGCAGGAAAGATCTTAAAAAACTAAGAAACATCATAAAGCGGAATTTGTATGATGGCTCGAAAAAACTGAAGCACCTTGTCCCGAAAGGAAAACAGTTGTAACCTACCAAAAACGTAGTGAATAGTTACCGTTCACGGTTTTGGAGACTAAAGGGTTGGTCGCTGCGGACCAACCCTTCCTCGCTCAATAACTCCGCCATCACGGTTTTTTAAGCTCTGCTTCATGTATCCCCACTTCATGCGCCTCACCGATTTCATTCTCCCTTGACAACTCAACGGAAAACAGTATAGTAGCCATTTGACAACTATGTCAAACGGCTACACACGAGGCTCTCCAATGAATCGCCGTATCATCATGCACCTTGACCAGAACGCCTTTTTTGCCTCAGTGGAGCAGCAGGCCAATCCGGAACTCAGGGGGAAGCCCATTGCCGTGGTTGGCGCCGGACATCGCACGGTCATCACCACCTGTTCCTACGAAGCCCGGGCCCGAGGGGTCAAGACCGGCATGGCGATCTGGGAGGGGAAGCGGAGCTGTCCGGAACTGATCATCGTCACCGGCGACAACTCAAAATACATTCACACCTCCACCCAGGTGGTGGCCATAATGCGCGAGTACACATCCCTGGTGGAAGTATTCTCCATAGATGAAGCGTTCCTGGATATCACCGGCTCCCTGGCGCTGTTCGGCAGCGCCGAGAACATCGCCTATCAACTGAAAGCCCGCATCCGGCATCGCTTTGGCCTTACCTGTTCCATCGGTATCGCCCCGAACAAACTGTTGGCCAAACTGGCCTCCGAGATGAAAAAACCGGATGGCCTGACCAGTATCCCCCCCGATGAAATCTCCGCCGTCATGGAACGAACAGCCATTGAGGATCTCTGCGGTGTTGGCCGGAAAATGCAACGTAATCTAAACCTACTGGGAATCCGAACCTGCGGAGAGTTAGGGCGCTACCCGGAGGCAGTCCTCAAGAGGAAGTTTGGCGTAGTCGGTGAGCAACTACATTACATGGGCAGGGGGATCGACAATTCTCCGGTGGTTCCTGATGAGAAGGCAGCCCCGGTAAAATCAGTTGGGCACAGCATGACCCTGCCCCGGGACGTGGATTCGCGGGAAGAGATTATCCGGTACCTGCTGCAACTTTCGGAGATGGTGGGTCGGCGAGCGAGACGATACGGAGTCAGCGGCAAGACGGTAGAACTGCATGTCAGGTACGCCGACTTCGACACCAGCTTCAACAGGCAGCGAACGCTTCATGATCATATCTCCCTGTCCGATGACATTTTCAGAACAGCACTCTCCATTCTCGACACAGAGCTGTTGGCGCAACCGATCCGACTACTGGGGGTGCGCATCACGAACCTGCTGCACGGAAATGAGCAGTTACCGCTCTTCCCCCGGGATAAGCAGAAGAGATTGGTCACGGAAGCAATGGATGCAGCCAATACCCGGTTTGGTGAATTCAGCGTGACCTTCGGCAGCTTGCTGGCGAAAGATGAAGCCAAGGGATCATTCGTCATTTCGCCTGCTTGGCGTCCGGAAGGAATACGAAACGTTACGGTGAAATAAACGGGTGACGACGGTTTTCGTGAACTCCCGCATAGCGGCGTCACTAGTTACTCTTAAATTACGCCGTCGCTAAATTCATTCTCTAAAAAATGTGCTAATATACTATGGAGGGTTAGATAAAATACAGGCTGAAAAGGGTACGGCAATGTTCAACAGCCCGGCCTACAAAACATCACATCAACAGAATCTTCTCAAGAAGATTCCTTTCTTCTCGGATCTTTCAGCGTCGGAACTGAGTGGGTTGGAGTGCCTCATAAACAAAAAGACCTATGCAAAACGGGAGGTCATACTTTACGAGGAGGATACACCAAATTTCATGTACATTATCTTCTCCGGTAAGGTACGAGTAGTTCTTTTGAGTGAGGAGGGGAAGGAACATATCATTACTATTCACAAGCGTGGCGATTATTTCGGAGAGATGTCTCTTTTTGACGGAAAAACGTCTCCCGCCACTATTATCGCAATGGAGGAATCGGAAATAGGTCTCTTGGCTAAGGATGATTTTGAATCATTTATTGTTCAGAATAAAAAAGTACTACAACTCTTTATTGCCATGCTTTGTCTGAGATTGAGGGAATCATGGATGATGCTGAAAATCATGAGTTTTCACACCGCGGAACAGAGAGTCCGAGCAGTCCTGAAAAATATTGGGCATCTTTACGGTGTTCGAGACAAAAGGGGTGTCCTTGTCGCGCTTAAATTAACTCATCAGGAAATTGCGAGTTATGCTGCTATCTCACGCGAGACAGCCAGCCGAATTCTCGGGAGATTCCTGAAAGAAGGCGAAATTGAAATATTGGAAAACAAGCAAATCCTCTTGAAATCGTCATCTCTGAAAAACTATCCCTTGTGACAGGCATCACGGATCATTGTCGATGCACCCGGCGCACCGCATCAACCATCACCAGAGCATCGATCTCACCAACTTCCCTCCTTCAATGCTGACGCAAGAAGCGCAGTTCAGAACGCAGACGTTCCACTTCATGGAAAAGTTCAAAAAGAGTTTTAAGGAGGGTTAAACTGGGGCCATGCACGTTTCGCACATGCTCGATTCTCCGTACGGTTAGGATCGACTCTTCAGTGAATGCCATGACCCCATACGGAGGCTGCAAGATCGATTGCACCAGACCGGCTCGACAATAAATCAGGATGGTGCGGCGAGGGACACCAGCGATATGTGCGGCAGCATCCAGGGTGTAGAGGACGTTCGGCTTAGGCTCATACTGTTCCAAGGCGAAATGCTGTCGACTGTCCGTATCAAACGGTACTCTCATGATGTACCCCGCGGATTAAACATCGATATGGCGGCTAATTGTTTCCACAGAACATTTTCTTCCGGGGAGAGATACGCCGGAACCTGGATAGTGACAATGGCATGCAGGTCACCCCGGGTTGCGTTCCCGGAGGGCAACCCCTTACCTCGCAGACGGAATTCCCGTTCCGCCGTTGTTCCCGGCGGGACTTTCAATGCCACCGCTCCATCTAGTGTAGGGATCTTAACCGTGGCGCCAAGCACTGCTTCCCATGGGGAGAGTTCCAGATCGTAATAAAGATTGGCGCCCTGTACCCGGAAATCGGGATGCTTGGCGAACTGTACACGCAAGTAGAGATTACCCGAATCGCCCCCGCCAATACCTTCCTGTCCCTTGCCCATGAGACGAATAAGCTGCGCTTCCCGAACACCGGACGGAATGTTAACTCGCAATGTTTGCAGAGACGATTTTCCGGTATGCGAATCAATCCGTTGCAGATTGAGTGTGCGCGTCGAACCGTGCAGTATTTCGTCAAGTGACACGAGAAGGTCGCTTTCGACATCCTGGCCACGTTGGGAGAAAGTCTCGCTTCCGTTGCCACCCCCCCCTGTTCGGGCGGAACTGCTATCCGGGCCACCGCGACTGCCAAAGAATTGTGCGAAAAAATCGCTGAAGCCTGTGCCATCGAAGTGATATTCGGCGCCCCCCTCGGCGCCGCCGGCACGCTCTCCCGCGCACCGGTCGGGACGATTCCAGTCGGTCCCCAGTTCGTCATATTTTCGCCGCTTATCCGGGTCACTGAGAACCTCATTAGCCTCGTTGATCTCCTTAAACTTGATTTCAGAACTAATTTTGTCTTTGGCGATGTCAGGGTGATATCTGCGAGCCAGACTTCGAAAAGC
Organism: uncultured Desulfuromonadales bacterium; assembly: GCA_903929485.1. Lineage (GTDB taxonomy): Bacteria > Desulfobacterota > Desulfuromonadia > Geobacterales > CAIOGM01 > CAIOGM01. The sequence goes on along the minus strand of CAIYUY010000230.1, from coordinate 21,953 downwards.
CTTCTTGATTTCAGCGTCACCGGCAGTTGAAGCCACGCCCAGAACGTCGTAGTAGTTTTTGAATTCGACGGACATGAATTACTCCGGTACTTTTTGTCGTGCGGCTTTTAGTTTATGCACTCAAGGAGAACGCTCCTTGGTCGCCGATTCATCGTCCCAGTATCCCTTGCTGTTGTAATGTACATGGAGGATGTTCTCATAATCTCGGGTCAGGAGCGATTCTTCCGTATATTCCGGTGATTCCTGGATTAAATCAGTGGAAATATCCACGAAAACTTTACAGTCGCTCCAGCTGATTCTCTTGATCCATTGGGGTGAAACCAGAACTTTTTTTCCAGGCCACCAGTTCCGAGTATCGATAATCAGATAACGAATCGCCCATGTTTCGTTATCTATGATGTAATCCTCAATGTGGCCGATCTCGCCGTCCGCAGCTTGAATATGATAGCCAATCACTTCATGAGTGCTACGCAAATAGGGATCCCAAGCATTCTCACCCGAGGCAGATTTTCTCCACTTTTCGCAGTCACGCACGATGTCGGGATATGCCCCCCACATGTAGGAACCATCGCTATACATCGGCCAGCCATAATGCCCGTAATAGGCATCCTCGAACTGTCGCGAGACAGGCTTGTCGCTATTCAGGGACGGACTATCCTCTATCTGCTTTCTGGTCAAATTAATGGAGATCCGTTGCTCTTCTTCATTCACGTCTAATACGGCAAAAGGGGAGATCAAAACCTGCCTGCCCGTAAGCCAGCTTCCCGTATCGGCGACCAGGTATCGAATTGTCCAGTGCCGGTCATCGAAATAAAATTCCCGCGCCTTTCCGATTCCTCCGTCAATGCTTTCCAGTTTGTAACCTTTCAGGGTTTTAGCCTTAATTAGCATGGCAATCCTCTCGGTAACCTGTTCCTCGGAGTAATACTCCTTCATTATGCATAAGGGTCACAAAGCAACTAACATGCCAGAGAAGAGTTACTGTAATAAATGTCTCAACAGGCTGATTACACGTATTAAATCGAATAAGGACGTGCCGGATAAAGTGGAATCAATCAACTGCCGCTGCCACATTTAACATATCTTTCAAATGTCACGGGTACTTTGCGCAGCTGCCACATTTAACATGACTTTCAAATGTCACGGGTACTTTGCGCAGCTGCCACATTTAACATGACTTTAAAATGTCACGGGTACTTTGCGCAGCTGCCACATTTAACATGACTTTAAAATGTCACGGGTACTTTGCGGTAACAGAGGGAAGGTTGACAGATGGTGAAGCTGGTAATTATTTGAAAAAAATATACACGGGATTGAGGGGGAGGGAGGAGAGGCCCTTGATTTTATGCGTTAGAATACAAAAAGTAGGACAAAAATAATGAAATATTATGAATTATCATGAGGGCGCAACTCTCCCTTCCTTTTTTAGAAAAGAGAGTTGGCAACACCCGAATTAAACAACTGATCCTTGTTTTGAACCCTGATTTTTCAGGCTGGGTTTTCGGAGGCGGAATTGAATATTCAACCATGGCGGATAACGTCCACCAAGGTTCCATTTTACTGAAAAGAACTTGCCGTTTGGCTGAATGACTGACTTATTTTATTCTTGAGAATCGGAAGCGATCCGATAGCGGCGATAGAAATCATACTGACGATGAGCGCATACTCCAACATCGTAGCACCTTTTCTGCTTCCAAGTTTACTAGAGGTAAGTTTTTTCAATGTCTTCATTTGATTCTCCTTTTTTCCATTTTGGGAAACAGTCATGATTTCATTTATTCATAGTCTCACCGCTCCCTGGGGAATTAGTGAGTGTAAGAAAAAAACATCTAAAAACTTATACCTCAAGTAATTTCGCATAGCTATTTCTTTATTTGCAAAATATCAATTTAAATAACCGGTTTTCAAGGAAAAAGTTAAATAATATATTTCATCGCCAAGAGTTTGCAGCCTGATACCATGCATGCCACCTACGGAAAAAAATAAAATTATCCCGAATCTTTGTATTAATAATGTAAAAAAATGACATTGCGACAGCATTATAAATCATCAATTAGCCCCTCTTTCAAGGCCTCCGGGCGCGACTGAAATCTCCAAGCCTTCCTGAAGTTACAATAGCTACGGTTCGAAAACGGTGGCCTTGCATAGTTACTTCGTCAGGATGAACTCCACCTGAACCTGACCGGTGAGGGACAACGCCCCGGCCTCAATGGGAGTTGTCGGTTCGGCGCTCTCCATGGCCATCATCGCCTTGGCCCGGTAAATAGGTACGGGACGCTGATCGCCGCCGCACGATGGAGATGCGTGTCTGATGCCGTCGACCCTGACCCCCAAGGCCTTGGCTACCGTCTCCGCATCATTCTTTGCCCGCTGGGCCGCCTTCACCATAAGCCCTTCACACTGTTTCCGGTTGTCCTTGATGGCAAAACGGACATCGGTGACGTTGTTGGCGCCGCTCTTCAACGCCCGGTCGATCATCTCACCCACACCTCCAATCTTCGATGTCTTCACCGTCACCTGATTGAAAGTCCGGTAACCGGTAAGCCGGTTTTTCCGAAGCTTGTCGTCGTACTCATAAACTGGTTGCACCGAGTAGGAAGAGGTGGAGACGGTGTCCCCCGCTGAAACCGTGATGAGCCCCTTCATGGCGGAGACCACCTGTTCGCTCTTGGCGGCATTCTCCTGGGCAGCCTCCTGGGCCGTGGACTTTTGCGTCTCCACGGCAAGGTTCAGAAGAGCCGTATCCGGAGAGAACTCCTCCGTCGCGCTGCCGGAGACGGAGATACTCCCCGGCTGGGTCCCCTGGGGTGGAGCCTGGTCGGCGCCCCGTGCGGAAAGAGCTGAACAGAGAAGAGCAACAACAATAATTCCGGTACGTTTCATAAAAGATCTCCTGGAATAAACCTACAAAAGCAGTTGCACGCGGAAACGCGGAGAAAACCAAGCAAAACAAGTAAATCACGGTGATATCGCTTTAACCCGTTTGGTGCGGGCATCATGCAATATAACGTCTTGAATTTCTGCGCGATCTCCGCGCCTCCGCGTGATTGTTCATCACTGTTAAAATGCCTTTCTCCGGGTCTCCGTGGTTCAGAGACCTTGCCGTCACAACTTCTTGGCGATCCTTCGCAACAGGAGTGAATTCCCCACCACGGAAACCGAGGAGAGCGCCATGGCGAGTCCCGCAAACTCGGGACGGAGGGTGAGGTGAAAGGGGTAGTAGAGAACCCCCGCCGCGATGGGTATTCCTGCCACGTTGTAGAGAAGAGCCCAGAAGAGATTCTGCTTGACCTTGTTCAGAGTGGCCCGTCCCAGCCGGATGGCCCGGACCAGATCCATGAGATCATCCTTCACCAGGACGATGTCACCGCTCTCCTTGGCCACGTCCGCGCCGCCGCTCATGGCGATCCCCACATCGGCCTGGGCCAGGGCCGGGGCATCATTAATGCCGTCTCCCGCCATGGCCACCAGCGCCCCCCTTTGCTGATACTCCTTGACCACCTGCTGTTTTCGTTCCGGCAGCACCTCGGCCTCGAAGCTGTCCACACCCACGGTGAGGGCGATCTCCCGGGCCACATCCCGGCGGTCTCCGGTAATCATGCAGGTGGTAATCCCCATCTGCCGCAGGCATCCGACAACCTGGGCTGCGTTATCCTTGAGAAGGTCGGCATAAGCCGCTCCCCCCATGACTTTCCCGCCGGTCGCCACATAGACCAGAGAGCTCCCCGGCGCAACCCTCTCAGCGGCATGCTCAAACAGATCCAGGGAAATCTCATTATCCGCCATGAACCGGGAACTCCCCACCAGGAGTTGCGCGCCACGATACCTGCACGATATCCCGGCCCCCCCCAATTCCCGGATCTCCTCCCCCCTCTCGGGGATGATCCCACGTGCGGCGGCCTCCCGCACCGCCGCCTGGGAGAGAGGATGGGAAGAACCCTGTCCCGCCGCGGCAAGAACTTCCAGCAGACCCTCCTCGCTGACGCCGGGCGCCGGGAACAGAGTCGTCAGCTCCGGTCTCCCCCGGGTCAGGGTGCCGGTCTTGTCCAGGAGGATCACGGTGACGCGGGAGATGAGCTCCAGGGCTGATCCACGCTTGATAAGAATGCCTCTATCGAGACCGATACCGCTCCCCACCATTATGGCCGTGGGGGTGGCCAACCCCATGGCGCAGGGACAGGCAATAACCACCACCGCAATGGCCAGCTTGAAGGCGAAGATGAATTCGGCGCCAAGAAACAGATACCAAAGCAAAAAGGTGCCCGCTGAAAGCGCCACCACCACCGGGACGAAGAGTCCGGACACCCGATCGGCAAAACGCTGGATGGGCGCCTTGTCCCCCTGGGCTTTCTGAACCATTCGGACAATCTGAGACAGGAGGGTTTCTTCCCCTACCCTCGTGGTGCGAAGCATGATGAGTCCCGAACCGTTGATGGTGGCCCCGGTGACCGGATCACCGCTACACTTCTCCACGGGGAGCGATTCGCCGGTAACCATGGACTCATCCAGGGTCGAGACCCCTTGAATGATCACACCGTCCACCGGCACCGTCTCACCGGGACGGACCACGACAATATCCCCCCGCCGGACCCGGGACGCGGGAACCTCACGCTCTTCTCCATCCACCAGGAGTCGCGCCTTGTCCGCCTGAAGCCTTAAGAGCTTGCGCAGCGCCTCCCCCGCCTTCCCCCGCGCCCGTGCCTCAAGGTATTTCCCCAGACGGATGAAGGCGATGAGCATGGCAGAGGTCTCGAAGAAGACATCCCCCTCCTTTCCCAGGATTCCGAAAAAAGCAAAGAGGGAATAAAAGTAAGCAGCCGACGTCCCCAGAGCCACCAAAAGATCCATGGAGCCGCTCAAGTTCCGGAGAGCGCGCCAGGCGCCGCGATAAAAAATCACCCCGGCGGAGAACTGGATCAACGTTGCCAACAGGAGATTCATCCAGCCAATGAGAGGTTGATTATGGAGAGACATGGTTAACATGATGGGAAGAGAGGCGGCAAGGGTGAAGATGAACCAGTTACGCTGGGCAGCAAGACGATCCTGTCCGTCGTCCCGTGGTTTCCCCCCGGAGAAGGCCGGAACTGCGCCATACCCCAGTCGAGCCACCAGTTCCGCGATCCTTCCCGTGGAGAGTTCTCCCGGGTCATACTCCACGGTCAGCTCTTCCACCGCAAAATTGACGACGGCCCGGACGATCCCCGGTGTCGCCGAGAGCCCTTTTTCCAGCCGGACGGCACAGTTGACGCATGACATGCCGGTGATGGTGAAACGGGAAACGGTCATGGTTCAGGGGGAGGAGGGATCAGAGAAAATGTTCCCTTCACCGCGTGGCTGAAGAAGATCTTGAGGCTGGCGGCTATGGGGATGGCGAGGAGTATCCCCCAGAAACCCATGAGCTCTCCCAGGGCCATCACCATGAGAAGGGTCAGGAGCGGGTTAAGATCCATGGATTCACGAAAAACCAACGGCTTCACCAGATACCCTTCAACAAAGTAGATGACGCCGAACGCTGCTGCAACCTTGACCAGGATCAGGCTGGTCTGGTATTTCACATAAGCCAGGAAGAGTGGCGGAACCGCAGCCAGAATGACCCCGATGAAGGGGATGATGGAGGTAACGCCCGCGAAAATTCCGTTGAGCAGCGGATAATCGACCCCCAGCAGGAACAGGGCCAGGGTCACCAGCAAGGCGACAATCCCGGAGATGAAAAGCTGTCCTCTAATGAAACCGGTCATGCTCCGGTTGATCTCCCTTCCCACGAGGAGTATTCCGTCACGATAACGAGCCGGAAGGAAACCGATAAGAGTCGCCGCCACATCCTTCTTGTAGACGAGCATGAAAAAAACGAGAATGGGGGAGAGGAGAAGATTGAGCAGGTTGAAGGCCATGGTTGAAGCCGTGGCATAGACACCTCCCCCCAGCTTGCTGTAGACCGCATCCAGGTTATCCAAAAGCTGATCGAAAACCCAGCGCCACTCCTCGGCGGCGTAGGAGGTCCGGTTGCTTTCACGGAGTCCGGCGATAAGTGCCTTGATCTTCTGCAGATAAAGCGGGAAAGTTTGAGACAGCGCCTCCCACCGAATGGTAAGGAACGGGATCAGATAGATGAGACAGAAGAGGGCAAAGAAAACAAGCCCTGCGTAGAGAACCGCAATGGCCTTCATGCGGGATAGCCTCCGCTCCATGAGGGCGACCAGCGGCTCAAAGAGATAGGCCAAGAGAAAAGAGAGGAGAAAGCAAGAAAGCGTATGTCGGAGCTCGGACATGAGAGCCCCCACAATGACCACGGCTATCATCACCGCCGCAGTGCGCACCGCCAGGTTGTTCGGCGCGAGAGCACCCCCGGTATGAACGTCCGGTCCGCGAAGTACCGTCAGAACAGCCCCCCCGCCGTTTCCGGATAAAGATCATGCTCTTCCAGCCAGAACTTGATCCGACCGCTCATGACCTCGTCCTTCATCCGAACCAGACGCTCCTCCTCATCGGGGTAGAAAGCAAGGATTTCATCCAGTTTACCGAAAGTGCTTTTCCCGGAGAAGGTACGTTTCAGGAGCTCTTTCAGCCCCGGATCATCCAGTTGACGGATGAACTCGTACACCAGGTACCGCTCCTCCTCGTAGTCGAAGGCCGGTATCCGGAGATAGCGCTGCCGGTGCATCCCGACCTCCGACCAGAACTCACCATCCTCATAGCCGGTAGGGACAAAAAAGACTTCCCCTGTTTCCCTGTCCAGGAAATAGATGCTCTCTTCATCACTGCTGAAAGCGTCAAGCAGGTCATCCCAGACAATCTGCATGCTCCGCAAACTTCCCATCAGTTACATCCTCTCTGGCAGGCGCCTTGACTTTACGACGAACCGGTGGTTATAGTACCACAATGCGCGCCATATTCCTAGCAGATGCCCACCTCCGCCGGCCCGAAGACCGAAATTACCGGGCATTGCTCGCCTTTCTAGCCGAACAGGGAGGTAGGGCAGAGCTTCTCGTTATCCTTGGGGATCTCTTCGAGTTTCTCATCGGCTATCCCGCCAGTGACTTTCCTCACTACCTCCCCGTCCTGGACGCCCTCCTGCAGCTGAAAAAGGGGGGGACGCGAATTATCTACTGCGAGGGAAACCATGATTTTCACCTGGGGACATTTTTCACAAAGACCCTGGGGGCGGAACTCCATCCCGGTCCGACCGTCATCGATCTTGACGGTAATCGGACCCTCATTTGCCACGGAGACCAGATCAACAGGGGCGAACTCTCACACCGTCTACTCCGCGCCCTGTTTCACGGCCCCATCGTCAAAGCGCTGATTCCCGTCGTTCCTGTCCGGTTTGCCTGTCTTATAGCCGAGCGCCTGGGTCATCGAAGCAGCAAGTCGCGGACAAAAAAAAAGCGCCACGTGGATACCCGCGCAATGCTGATAAGGGAGTACGCCTCGCATTGGTTCGGCAAGGGGTGCAGTGCCGTAATAACCGGTCATTTCCATCTCCCCTTCCTGGAACGGGGGGAAAACGATTCGCACACACTGATCTCCATGGGGGAGTGGATCACCCATTTTTCCTACGCGGAATACCTGGACGGGAGATTTTCACTGAAAAGCTACACACCCCCTGCCGATTCTATCCCGAACAGCCCCAGATAACGGCCCACCCGCTGCTCCAACTCCGGCGCGGCGACCATTTGGCAGAGTTCATCAGGGCGATAGCCGCGACAGACTCCAGGGCGCTCCTCATAGATCCGGCAGCGAAGTTCCCCATCCAGATGGAGGCAGCGAACCCCCGCGGGCTTGTTCAGAGTGCTGATGTCCGGCGCCACACAGCAGGTTCCGCAATGACGACAGGTAGACTCTCTGTCCGGCATCAGCGGAAAAAAGTCTCCAAAGCCTGTTCGCCCAACTGCGAGGCCTTGATCTTCCACTTCCCCTGATTGACAACCAAGGCCACCACGGCGATCTGCGGATTCTCCACCGGAGCATAGGCTGCGAACCAGGTGTAGAATCCGTCAGGGCTGGTGCCGTTGATGGAGCCGGTCTTGGCCGCCACGTTGATTTCAGCTAGCTTGGGTCGCCCCTTCTTGTCGTGAAAAGCTTTACGCGAGGTGCCGCTGGAGACGGTGAGGGAGAGAGTCCGAGCCAGTTTTCGTGAGGTTTCCTGATCCAGCAGTCGCCGTACGGGGAGCGAATTCTCACAGAAGAGGACATCACCGCCGCCATTGGTGATTCGATCAGCCAGAATCGGGAGCATCATGACACCGTCGTTGGCGATGGCAGCCATCATGGCCGCGGCATGGAGTGGCGACACCTTGGTCTCGCGACCAAGACCCGCCCCCATCAGCTTGAGCTGTGAATCGTTTTGCGGCTCCGCTGCCCGACTGGGCTGCACCGGCGTCCCGGGAAAGAGCTGCTGATTGAAACCGAACCGGGCAGCCATGCTCATCATGTCATCCCGCCCCACGATCTCGCTGGCCAGACGACCAAAGACCGGATTCATGGATTTACTCATGGCCGTGGTAAGATCCACCTGCTGGTTCCGTTTGCCGGGTCGGACGAACCACGCCTTGGGATTTTCCGAGCAGGAACGGCCATTGAAGAGGACCACCGTATCGGGGCCGACTTTCTTCTGCTCCAGAGCCGCCGCGGCGATGATAATCTTGAAAAGCGACGCCATGGGATAAAGGTCGTAACAGGAGCGCTCCGGCCAGTTCCTGTCCCGTTCGGAGTAGCCTGCCAGAGCCAGGACTCTCCCGGTCTTCGGTTCCAGCGCCACAAAGGCTCCGTAGGGGAGATGATTCTCCGCCATTACCTCCAGCACACGCCCTTGAAGTTCCCGATCCAAGGAAAACTGGATCGAGCCGCCATCGGGGAGCGGGGCAACCATTGACCCGGTGCCCGTGGCTGCGATATTCTTCAGAGACTGAGCCGAAAGAAGAAAAGCCTGGTACGGATTGAGCGGTAAACTCCCAGGGGGATCGTGAACCACCAGCGGCTTTGCTGCCGGTGCTTTATGTTCCAAACCGGGAGAGGTCACGAGAGAGAAGACCGGATACGCGGCAAGGATGACAGCCATGAGGGGAAGGAGCACCCTAAGCCAGCGCCGTTTCTGTTCCGGTTCCTCAAGGGCGGGAATATTCGTCGGAACCCTGAAGGAGTTGGATGAGGAACCACTCTGCTTCGCCGCGAAAGGGAGAATAACACCTTTTTTTAATTTCAGATTTTTAAAATCCTGCATGTATTACCTGGTGGGCACGTCTTGTTGGCTAAAGTGACTGGTTGATCACTATACGGCACAACGTCCGGTGATGTCAACGCGACAAGACTGTATGGCTAAAAATAATTCCGTGGCAAAAGGGAGGAACAACAGTGCCTTTGGGGAGACGACCCCGCCGGACAAAAAAACCGGTGGGGCCGCTGGTGAACTACTCCGGATCATACCAAGTGCGCCTGACCAAAGTGGTGATCATACCGCCGGCTTATCACCGTCCGGAATGGAACCGGAATCCTTGCAGCAGGAAATCGCTTCTTTCCCTTTTTCCAGTACTTCCCTGGCCTTGTCCTGCATGGTCCGGGCATACTCCTTCGTTCTATCGAGAGCATCCTCGGCAAGCTCCTTGATCTGCTGCCGAACCTCATCCCCTGCCTTGGGGGCCAGGAGGAGAGCCAGCCCCGCTCCTGCCGCAGCCCCCGCGATGAATGCCAAAAAGACCGATGATACGCTTGCGCCGTTTTCCTGTTCCGCCATGATCAATTACCCCCTTTGTGTGTGAAATTTCTTAAAATATTCCGGCCGACAGCCTTGACTCCCGCCCAGTACATGACCGGCTTCTCGACGGCCTTTACGGCTCCTCCGAGAATGGCGTTGATCCGCTGAACGCTCTCGCCGGTGTCACCAAGAGCGGACATGAGGGATGTGATATCGTCACGACGCGCCGCCGCCGTATCAGCCATCTCCCTGATATCGGCCAAGGTTTTACCCAGCTCCCCCAGCAGAGGATTCAAGGAGCTTTCAGTGTTAACGATGAATTCCCGTAGGGCAACAATCGTCTTCTTCATTTCGTTAATTGCCGGCACCAGTACGACTACCAGGACAACAACACCCAGCGCCGCCACCAGTGCGGCCAGCGATACCAGCATCATACTCTCTTCCCCCCATAAAAACTCGTTCAAGGTTCCAGGTTCAGGGTTCAAGGTTCTTTTCACCTTTCACCTTTCACTTTTCACCTTTCACCCTTTTTTCAGCCGATCCCGCTCAAGAGCCATGGCCTCCCTCCCGGCATCCAATGCCGATGCGAGGATGGCTTTTCGATCAAGAACTATCTCCTTACCCTGCTCGAAAGTTTCCATTATCTTTTCTTGAGCATCCTGGGCATACTCCTTGATCTTGTCAACGGTGTCGCCCGTCAACTCCTTGATGGATAGCCGCATCTGCTCTCCCGACTTGGGTGCAACCAAAAGGGTGAGCCCGGCCCCCAACGCGGCGCCTGCCGCAAAAGCCAGAAATACCGCGCCAACCTGTGAACCACTTCCCTGTTCGGCCATAATAAGCCTCCTTTTACGAGTATGATCATTATTCCATCCGCCGACTCTGCAAAAAAAACTACCACGGTGCTCTGCGCAGCGTTGACAACAGCGCGGTTACCGTCATCATTGCCCTGATACTGCGCAGCAACAACAGAGCCTCACGGAAAAGAAGCAACCCTTGTGGCCACCCGGACGCGGATTCGGACACGAGCGATATGCTGTCGCGGAGTCGCCTCCCTTCTCCCCGGAGACAAGCAACGTCACCCTTGATCCGCGCCACGCTCTCCACCCCCATACGGGTGGCTATCCCGACTTGCGCGACCAACGACCTGACGGCGGAAGCCAAGAATCCCAGAGCTCCAAGGAGAAGCAGCGAGCTCAAAATCAGCAGTAGCATCGTCATCTAACACCGCCTCCCGCGACACTCCCTCGTCCGGATCACCCCTTGCTTCCCAAGGCCGCCGACATCGCCTCACCCATCCGGGTCGGACTTGTGGCCACCGTCACCCCGCACTCTTCCAGCGTACGAATCTTATCCTCAGCTCTTCCCTTCCCGCCGGTGATGATGGCGCCGGCGTGCCCCATCCGCTTCCCCGGCGGCGCGGTCACTCCGGCAATAAAAGCCGCCACCGGCTTCTTCATGTTATCCCTGATCCAGAACGCCGCATCTTCCTCCGCTCCACCACCTATCTCACCGATCATGAAGACCCCTTCCGTCTCCGGGTCTTCATTGAACAGATGCAGCACGTCGATGAACTTCATCCCGATGATAGGGTCGCCGCCGATACCGACACATGTTGACTGACCAAGCCCCGAATCGGTGAGTTGCTTTACCGCCTCATAGGTGAGGGTGCCGCTCCGGGAGACTACGCCGATTTTCCCCTGGCGATGAATATAACCCGGCATGATCCCCACCTTACATTCGCCAGGGGTGATGACGCCTGGACAGTTGGGGCCAACCAATCGGGTGCCGCTCTCCTCCTGATAACGGCGAGCCAGGACCATGTCACGGATAGGAATCCCCTCGGTTATGCAAACAGCCAGTTCCAGACCGGCGTCGCAGGCCTCCAGTATGGCGTCGGCGGCGGCGGGAGGGGGGACGAAAATCATGGAAACAGTAGCCTTTGTGTAGTGTACCGCCTCGGCTACGGTATTGAACACAGGAATCCCCTCGATATGGATGCCGCCGCGACCTGGCGTGACTCCGGCCACAATCTTGCTGCCGTAATCACGACACTGCTGGGTATGGAACAGACCGCTCCGACCGGTGATCCCCTGGACGAGAATCTTGGACTCTTTATGTATCAATATGGACATGGCTTATCCTCTTACCCAAGCATCCTGACAATTCGCGCCGCCCCGTCACCCAAATTATCGGCGCATTGGACGTTGAGACCCGAATCCAGGAGGAGCTTTTTCCCCTCTTCCACCTTGCTGCCGTCCATGCGAACCACGATGGGAAGAATGCATTTAACTTCGCCGGCAGCCTCAATGATCCCCTGGGCGATGATGTCGCAACGCATGATCCCTCCGAAGATATTGACAAAGACCCCTTTGGCGTCACTATCCTCCAGGATTATTTTGAAAGCCTCGGCCACTTTTTCCCTGGTGGCCCCCCCCCCCACATCGAGAAAGTTGGCAGGTTCACCGCCAAACTCCTTGAGTACATCCAGGGTCGCCATGGCCAAACCGGCGCCGTTAACCATGCAGCCGATGTTTCCCTTAAGCTTTATGTAGGCCAGATCATATTTACCGGCGTTTATTTCCAACGGGTCAAGTTGAGAATAATCCACCATGTCGGGATATTCACGATGACGGAAAACAGCGTTATCGTCAAAGGTAAATTTGGCGTCCATGGCCAATAGCCAGCCGGCTTTGGTCACCACCAAGGGGTTGATCTCCACCAGTTGGCAGTCTTTTTCAAGACAGCAGCGGTAAAGGTTAAGAATCAGTTCCACGCAGTCCTCGCAAACAGAGCCGGTCAACCCCAAGGCCAGGGCAATCTTGCGCGCTTGGTACGGGCGGAGGCCCGTGTAGGGATCGATGGCGAAGAGGTGAATCTTTTCAGGTGATTTGCGCGCCACCTCCTCAATATCCACTCCACCTTCGGCGGAGGCGATCAGACAGTATCTGGACGTTTCCCGATCAAGGGTGATGGAAAGATAAAATTCACGGGCGATCTCCACCGCCTCTTCCACTAGAATTCTCCGGACCTTAAGTCCATCGGGACCGGTCTGAGGAGTAACGAGCCGTTTACCAAAGAGCTCCTTACCGAATTCCTGAGCCTGCTCCGGGACGTGCACCAGCTTCACCCCGCCGGCTTTGCCGCGACCGCCTGCATAAATCTGGGCCTTGATGACACAACGCCCCCCCATCTCTTTGGAGGCGCGCTCCACCTGATCAGAGGTCAGGGCGACCCGCCCCCGCGGAACCGGTATGCCATAGGCGTCGAGAATCTCCTTAGCCTGATATTCATGAATATTCATGTGGCCTCCTTCACTGGTGCGTTGAAAGTCATTATACCAGAAAGTCCGCTTTTTTCAACTCAAATACCGGCAGATGGTTCATTGATATTCCCCAAAGTATGCATCGTTCAGCAGGCAGATCCGAACTGCAAACAACTGTCGCCGGCGAAACTTTATCTGTGAAATAATTTTGTAACTTTACATCCACCGGGAAACAGACTACATTTGTCGCCATTAAACGAATAACCCCCCGTGATTTGAGACAAAAATATCCGGTTAACCCGGCAACCGACGCTTGTCACCACTAAAAGGAGATACTGAAATGAAACGACCTGAGCGCCGCATCCTGCTCGTCATGCTCCTGGCTTTACTATTGGCTCCACCCGCGGGGATTGCCGGTGGCGTTGGAACTGATACTCCCCCTCCCCAGCAGGATCAATCGGTAAACGATACCGTCTCCGGCCCAATTCAGGTGCTCCCCCAGGTACCGGATATCAAATTCCACGATGCGGGCGCCCCCCAGGAAACAACGGGAAATTCGACCAACGCCGCGCCTGAAGAGCATAAAGACCGAATCAAAGTGGTCTATGATACGGAAACGGAACAGGACAGGGGGAAGATGATAGCGCTGGTCATTGCCTTCGGCATCAGTCTTGCTCTCAATATCTACCTTGCCACCGCGCTATTTACCGCCAGAAGAAGGATGTAGAGGAGAGTTCCGTTACGTTTTAGTGCGCCTCGCTCCAGTTCTTTCCGGAATTAATATCAACTTTCAGCGGCACCCTGAGATCAGCGGCGTGCTCCATCTCATGGGCTACCAGCTGCTCCATGGTTACCCGCTCTTCTTCCGGCGCCTCGAAGACCAGTTCATCATGCACCTGCATGAGGAGTCGCCCCTTCAATCCCTCTCTTCGCATCCTCTCCGTCACCCGGAGCATGGCCAGCTTGATAAGGTCCGCAGCCGACCCCTGAATGGGGTAATTTACGGCGTTGCGCTGGGCAAAGGCCTTGACATTGGCGTTGCCGCTCCCTATGTCCGGGATAGGGAGCCGTCGTCCCAGGATGGTGGTGACGAATCCCTGCTCTTCGGCCTGGCTGACGCACCTATCCAGGAAATCCCGTGCTCCCCGGTGTCGCTGGAAATAGTTATCGATGAACTCCTTGGCCACCTTCGTCGCCACCCCCAGCTGTTTGGCAAGGCTGAAGGCTCCCTGGCCGTAGATGACCCCAAAATTGATGGTCTTGGCCTGACGACGCATCTCCGGAGTCACCATCTCCGGGAAAAGCCCGAAGACTTCGGAGGCGGTTCGGGTATGAATGTCTTCGTCTCCGGCAAAGGCGTCGCAAAAGACCCGGTCCCCGGAGAGGTGAGCCAGCACCCGGAGTTCGATCTGGGAGTAGTCAGCGGAGATGATGACACACCCCTCATCGGCGATAAAGGCCCGGCGGATCTTTCGCCCCTCCTCGCTCCTGATGGGGATATTCTGGAGATTGGGCTCAGATGAGGAGAGCCGACCCGTGGTGGTAACCGCCTGATTGTAGGAGGTATGAACCCGGCCTGATCGGGGATCCACCAGCTTGGGGAGTGCGTCGGTGTAGGTAGACTTGAGCTTGGCAAGGCTCCGGTACTGCACGATGACCCGGGCGATCTCATGCTCCTCCGCCAACCGCTCCAACTCCTCCACGTTGGTTGACCAGCCGCTCTTGGTCTTGGTCTTCTTCCCCGTGGGGAGCTTCATTCGCTCAAAAAGCATCTCCCCCAACTGTTTGGGAGAGTTGATATTGAACGGCTCCGGCGCCAGGGTGTAAATTCGTCCTTCCAGATCCACCAGCTGACTCCCCAATCCGGCCGACAACTCCGCCAGAAGGGGGAGATCCAACAGAACCCCGGCAAGCTCCATCTCGGCGATGACCGGGACCAGCGGCGTCTCCACCTGATCCAGGAGCGGCGCCATTCCCGCCTCTTCCACCCGCGGCAGGAAAAGCCGATGAAGAAGGAAGGTGGCGTCCGCATCCTCGCAGGCATACAGCGATGCGCTCTCAACCGGAACCTGGGCGAAGTTCAGCTGCTCCCTGCCGCTCCCCGTGACATCATGATAGGAGATCATCTTGTGATCCAGAAACTGAGACGCCAGGGAGTCCAGACCATGACTGGAGCGGCCGGGATGAAGAAGGTATGAGGCAAGCATGGTATCGCACCAGATCCCCGCCAGAGTTATACCGTACTGCCGAAAGATCTGATAATCATACTTGAGGTTCTGGCCGATGATCCGGCGGCTGGGATCGGTGAGGAGCTGCTGGAGGAGTTCCAGTACCCGGTGGAGTCCAAGCTGCACCGGTGCGCCGTCGTACCGGTGCCCCACGGGAATATAGTACGCCTCATGCTGGCGAAAGGAGAGGGATATCCCCACGATCTCCGCTCCTCGCGGATTGAGGCTCGTGGTCTCCAGATCCAGGGCAAAGGAGGGCGCGTCCCGCAGATCCGTCACCAACCGGATCAGCTCTTCCTCCGTCAAAACCGTCCGGTACTGCTCCGTGGAAAGGGTGGCGCTTCCCGGCAGTTCCTTGAGCATGGTAGTAAAGCCGTACTCCTTGAAGAGTGCCGCCAATCGGCCATGATCGGGGGGGGTAAGGGCGAAATCCTCAAAGGAGTAGGCGACCGGCACACTGCAATCGATGGTGGCCAGGGTGCGGGAAAGCCGCGCCTGGTCTCCGAACTCTCGGAGCTTTTCACCATTTTTCCCCTTCACCTCGTCACTCTTGGCCAGCAGATTGTCCAGGGAGCCGAACTCCTGCAACAACTTGATGGCGGTCTTTTCACCGATCCCCGGCACACCGGGAATATTGTCCGAGCTGTCTCCCGCCAGTCCCAGGATATCCACCACCCCATCGGGACCGACGCCGAATCGTTCTATCACCTGATCCGGACCGCTCTTCTTATCCTTCATGGTATCCAGAAGGGTGATATTTTCCGTAACGATCTGCATGAGATCCTTGTCACCGGTCACCACCACCACCGCCACCCCCCGCGCCTCGCAGTCACGGGCAATGGTGCCGATGAGATCGTCCGCCTCGTATCCTTCCAGCTCCAAACAGGGGATATTAAAGGCCGCCACCGTCTCCTTGATGGGGCGAATCTGCGCCCGGAGGTCGTCAGGCATGGCCTGACGGTTGGCCTTGTACTGAGGGTAGAGATCGTTACGGAAAGTCACCCGGCCGGCGTCGAAGACCACCGCCAGATGATCCGGTTGCTCCTCCCGCACCAGCTTGAGAAGCATCTTTATGAAGCCGAACAGGGCATTAACGGGAATACCGGCGGGGGAGGTAAGGTTACGAACGGCAAAGTAGGCGCGGTAGATATACGATGAACCATCGATGAGATAAAGTCTCTGTTTCTTGGACGGCGGCATCTTCGTTCTCCTGGTTTTGAATCAGGAGATTGTAGTGCAAGCATGCGGGGGAAGCAAGAAAGAAGCGGCGGCAATTATGTTGCCATAAGCGGGATCATGCAGTATGTTGTAAGACCATTTCGCCAGACCCAGGGATCCCTATGAAATTCCAGCCGATCAAGCCCAAGAAAGTTTCTACCCAAATCGCGGATCAAATCCGTTCCTCTATCCTTAATGGCGATTTTACCCCCGGTGACAAACTCCCACCGGAACGGGAACTGGCCGAGATGTTCGGCGTCTCCCGCCCCTCCGTCAGGGAGGCGCTCAACGTGTTAGCGTCATCGGGACTGGTGGAGTCGTACCAGGGAGGGGGAACCATCGTCAAATCCCTGGTGGAGTCGGCTGCGGGAAATCCGCTCATGGAGATGATCCGGATGGAAGGGGAGCGGGCGCTGGACGTCATCGAAGTCCGCAAGGGACTGGAAGCGTGGACCGCTTGGTATGCGGCCCAGCGGGCCTTGCCTGAGGATATCGCCAAACTCGAGGCGATCGTATGCGAGATGGAGAAGAATCTGGATGGTTTGAAACCTTCAGAGAATCTGGACGCCAACTTTCACACCGTCATTGCCCGGGCCACCCGGAATGTGGTCTGGCTCCATCTCATGCAGAGCATCTTCGACGCCATGAAGGAGTTCCAAAAAAACGTCTGGCGGGCAGTCTATCTCACCGATGCGGACCACAGGATGCTCTATGGCCACCATCTGGCCATCTTCCAGGCAATCCTGGACAAGGAACCGGAACGGGCCCGGGAGGCGATGCTGAATCACCTCACCTTCGCCGAGAAGCGGAGCAACGACTATGTGCAGCTTAAAAAAAGTGAAGAGTAAAGGGTGAAAAGTGCAAGAGTTAACGGTGACGCCGTGGTTACTCCTTCCCTCCCAGCAACGCCCGCGCCTTTTCCGCCCCGTCGAACTCCTTGGATATCTTCAGCGCCGCTGCCAACTCCTTGCGCCCTTGCGCCGTTTGACCGGACTTTAGCAGCGTCACGCCGAAATGGTAGCGGTGGTTCGGATTAGCGGGCGCCCCGGCAGCGGCGAACCGTAGCAAGGGAAGCGCCTGATCCTTTTTCCCCTGAGCACAAAGAACCCACCCCAAGGTATCAGCCACCGCCGGGTCACTGGGGTATTTGGCGTACATCCGGGCCGCCAGGTTTGCGGCCCGCCCCAGATCGAAACCGTGATCCGCCGAGAGGCTGGCGATGTTGTTCATCAGCAGATTATTGCCCGGATCCCGTTTCAGCGCCTCTTCATACGCAGTAAGCGCGGCGCGGTACTCCTTGCGGTTTATTCGGAGATCCCCCAGAAGAATGAACGGGGTCGGCGTGGATAAATCGGCCACGGCAACCCCCTGCAGTATCGTTTCGGCCTTGGCGCGATCCCCCAGGCCGATCTGACTCCGGGCCAGCAGGAGAGAGAGGGTGATGGTTGACGCGCGAGACGACTGCGGTTTGCCCATCCCGTTCACCCGCTGATTGATCGGAGCAGGGATGGACGCCAGCTTCAGCCCCTCCTGCGCCAAGCGGGCGGCCTCGGCATAGGCGCTCTGCTGCAGGAGCGCATCGACAAGCAGTATCCGGATCTCCCGGTTGCCCGGCTCGACAGTCAGGGCGTTTCGCAACTGGGCCAGGGCCGCCGCTCGTTTCCCCGCCCGGAGGTCCATCCGCGCCTGCAGGAGGTGGGATTCTGGTCGGCGGGGCCACCGGACGGCCAATTCCGCTACCTGGGTGGCAGCCAGAGTCGTATCACCGGCTATGACTGCCATACACCCCATTTCGTACCGGGCGTCCAGGGAGAGCGGATCCAGGTAGAGCACCTTGCGGTAGGAGTCCAGCGCTTTCTGCCCCAGCCCCAGATCACGCTGAGCCCTGGCCAGTTCCAGGTGAAGGGAGGGGTCTTGGGGATTTTTCTCGGCTGCAACGCTTAGCTCCACATAACTCTTCCAGAGCTCCTTCTGTCGTTGCGACACGTCAGGAATCCCGGATGTCGTCTTGTTGGTTTTTGCGCCGGGATGCAGCAGGGGGAGCACCAGATAGACTCCAACGGCAGTCAGCAGATAAAGTCCGCAGAGCAGCGCCGGCATGAGAACACGCTCCTTCAGCCACCAGGAGAAGAAAGAAGGGGGTGGAAGTGCGGGGCTCGTTACCGAAGGAGCTGACTTGGATCGCTTCCTCGTCCGGGGTCTCACCTGAAAAAGGATAATATAACGGCGGCGTGACAAGAACATGCCATTGCCTAAAACAATGATCATCCCCAGGGTAAAAAGACCGAAGAGCACCAAAAGCATTTTATACGACATGACCTCTCCGCCCTACTCTTCCTTGGTGATTCTCACCACCTGCAACACTCCCGGCATGGCGCTGATGGTGCCGTTGTCCAGGGTGTCGGTGTTACCGATAACGCCGATGATGATCCGGTTGGCCCCGGTGGACTGGTGGATATCGAAATCCCTGGTAATAAGGTACTCCTTGACGGAATCCAGGGCCGTCTCGTCCGCAGTCTTTTTCATGATAATGAGCATGCTATTTATTCCTCCTTCTCGCTGTCACCGTGGGTCATGATCCGCTCCAACCGCCTGGACTCATCGATGACCCGTTCGAAGAGCCGCTGAATTGCCTGATCGTCCAGCGGACCGGTATTCAGCTCCTTCATCCGGGCAAATATCCTTTTCTCCCGCGCCGGATCGTAGACCGGCAGGGTCAGCGTCTTCTTAACCTCGCCGATGCGAAGCGCCAACGAGGCGCGAACATTGAAAATATGAAGAAGCGCGCTGTCAAGGCGGTCAATATCCTGCCGCAGGTCGTCGATGGTCATGGGCCTCTCCCGTGCGCGGTACGTAGCAGTTCAAACCTTGAACGTAGAACTTAAAACTGCTTCTTGATAAACGTGTCTTTCAGCCAGTGAATGTCGTCCCGTTCCGGGTAATCGATGGTATAATGAAGCCCCCGAGACTCCTTCCGGCTCTGGGCGCAGAGGACAATGAGTTCGGCCACGGTGGCGATGTTCCTGAGTTCAATGAGGTCCGAGTCGATAATGAAGTCCCAGTAGTAATCCTCGATCTCTTCCTGGATCAACCGAATCCGCCGCAAGGCCCGTTCCAGCCGCTTATCGGACCGGACGATCCCCACGTAGTTCCACATGAAGCGTCGGATCTCATCCCAGTTTTGGGAAACCACCACCATTTCGTCGCTGTTGGTGGCGGTCCCCGCGTCCCACACGGGGATATCGGGGGAGATGAATTCTCCCCTCTTCACCTCTTCCACGGCGTGCCGGTAGGCGCGACCGGCATACACAGCCGCTTCCAGGAGTGAGTTGCTGGCCAAACGATTGGCGCCATGGAGCCCGGTAAAGGAGGTCTCGCCGATGGCGTACAGGTGCCGGATATCAGTCTCGGCATTGGCGTCCACCGCCACGCCGCCGCAAAGATAGTGAGCCGCCGGCACCACGGGAAGCGGTTCACGGGTCATATCCAGGCCGAAGCCAAGACAGGTCTGATAAATGTTGGGGAAACGGCTCCGGACGTACTCCGGCTCTTTATGGGTGATGTCAAGGTAGACGCAATCATCACCGGAGGTCTTCATCTCATTGTCAATGGCTCTGGCCACGATATCCCGGGGAGCCAGATCCTTCAACTTGTGGTATTTTTCCATGAAAGCAGTGCCGTCGCGGCGGCGAAGAATCGCCCCTTCCCCCCGCACCGCTTCGGAGATGAGAAACGACTTGGCCAAGGGATGATAGAGGGTGGTGGGATGAAACTGCATGAACTCCATGTTGGCGATGGTGGCGCCGGCGCGATAGGCCATGGCGACCCCGTCGCCGCTGGCCACGTCCGGGTTGCAGGTGTAGAGATAGACCTTCCCGGCGCCTCCGGTGGCCAACAATGTCACCTTGGCGCAAAAGGTCTTCACAACCCCGGTGGCCACATCCAGGACATGGGCCCCCAGGCAGCGGTTTTGTTTCAGTCTCTTACGGAGCACCTTGGCCTCGGTGAGCAGATCGATGGCCGCGTGATTTTCGTAAATACGAATATTTGGATTCTCATGAACGGCAGCCACCAACGCCCGCTGGATCTCCCGGCCGGTGACATCGTCGGCATGGAGAATACGGCGCTGACTGTGCCCTCCCTCGCGGGTGAGGTCATAGGAATCGCCACTGGTGGTAAACTTGACCCCTACTTCAATGAGGCGTCGGATGGTCTCCGGCCCCTCCTCCACCACCATCCGGACTACATCTTCATGACAGATTCCCGCGCCGGCCACCATGGTGTCATCCACGTGAGCGGAGAAACTGTCCTCGGAGGAAAAGACCGAGGCGATCCCCCCCTGGGCGTAGTTGGTGGCCGTCTCGGAGATCTCCCGTTTGGTGACGATGGCCACGCTGCCATCCTGGGCCGCTTTAAGGGCAAAGGAAAGTCCGGCGATACCGCTGCCGATAACAAGAAAGTCGCTGGTGATCTTCATGACTCCTCCGTGGTGGACTGCTTGCCCGGAATTATTCCCTTTGACTTCGTCATTTGTCAAGGTAATTGCACTAAGGACCTGTCACCAAACGTGGAATATCGCCAGGATGGTTGACTTGGAATCCTGACGGGATTGTTGGGAATCAAGGGAAAACACCGACACGCGGAGTTAACATTTCCATCGAAACCGATTCTGCCCGCCTATCCTGATATTGAGCAGCAGTACCGGTTCTGATGGGTCAGGCGGCTGAAAATAGAGCACCAGAAAATCCCTGGCCCCGGCATCAAGAACATATTCTCGAATTGTCAGCTTTTTACCGTTGATAGTCCGGCGACGAACCAGGCCGATCTCATCAAAACTGCCGATGTTCTTCACCATGGCCTGATAACTCGTCTGCAACCTTTCGACAAAACGGACGGCCCCTTTCTCCGCGTATTCAGCAAGAAAATCTTGCAGATGGCGGGCAAACAGAGGAGTCGCCACGACGTTACGCATCACCTGCAACCCTCTTTGCCTTTAGGAGGGATTCGGCAAAAATCTCCTCGATACCCGCGGCAGTGACCTGTTTACCGGTAAGTTGATACTCTTCCCAAGCGGCAAGCGCTTCGTTCTCAAACAAGGCGTCGGCCTCGACAAGTTCAAGCGCCGGGGTACTTACCCTTTCCAGTACCGCAGCCATTGGTTGGCCAAGATTTCGGGATACCCGATCAAGGCGTTCAACAAACTCATCGCTCACTCTCAGGTTTAATTGTCTGCTCATAAGCGCCTCCAACTGTAATATGCTAGCTCATGCTACAGAAATAGTCAACGCCAACCTTCAGAAGAAATCGCCCCGAAACGCCTTATCCGGAATCGACGGCAGCATTGCGTCCAGTTGGCGGCGGTAGGGGGCGTCGATGGCCGGACGGAACTTCTCGTCGAATTGGTTGTGAAGCTAGTACCCCGTCCGGCTTAAAGTTTCGTGATACCTTGAACCGCAAAGACGCAAAGTACGCAAAGAAAATAGAGAAAAACAACGAACCTGGATTCTTTTTCGGTATACCCCAAAAAAGGCTTTTACTTTGGGGTTCCTTT
>CAIYUY010000229.1 GCA_903929485.1 uncultured Desulfuromonadales bacterium | reverse complement strand
CACTTCCTTGAGAAGCATTGATCTGTTTAGCATGTGGAAATACCCCCTGGTTCAGGTTTCTGCGCGGAAAGCCATATACGTCCGGGGGACGGTTGGTAAGTTGTTTGGGACATTCTGGGCCGAGAGGACGTTGGTAAGTTGTATTTGGGCCAAGGTATCACGCCTGCGCTAAAACGTCACGCGCCCAATCGTTCCGCCCAACAAGTCCCAGGCACTGCCCCCGCTTCAACTCAAAACTCACATCCTTCACCGCCCAATAGTTCTTTACCCGTCAAAACATCTTCAATAATCTTCAACTCTCCGCCGTGATAACATACAAGAGGGCCTATGGCAAAGCCTGCCAGCGCTTCAAGTTCAACGGTACGCACGAGCCAGTTTCCCCTTCCTGGTTACGATTCCGGCCCTCTTGAGAAATTCCTCGGCGCCATCAGCTGTTTTAAGGATACCGACGGCCTGAGCCCTCATTTCTTCAGTAATTATTTTTTGGGTTTTTGCAGACCAGAGATGTGGCGGCGCATCACCGCCTGAAACTTCGGGATTTGTCTGGAGGGTGCGCCTGGAACTTGAACTTTTTTCTGACATCGGGCACCTCAGCGCCTGGTGGTTCGGTAAAGAGTGTAGGATGTTACGTGACCTTCCGTCTTTTCAGCTACGATTTAAGTTATGCGGTTCATCCGAATCAAGGCACTTGGAATCTTGAACCATTAAACTTACCATGTTATTTCAGTCCAAGGTATCATGTAAACGCCAAAACGTCAACGTGTCTCATCGTTACACCGTTACACCCAATAAGCCCCAAACACTCCCCCCTTCAACTCGAAGTTCACATCCTTCACCGCCCAAAACTCGTCCGGACGCAACTCATACTTGCCGCCATGACGTTTGCACAGCATTTCACTGCCAAGATCCGACACCTCATTCTTCCGTACGTCCGAGTACGTCCGAGGGACGTTGGTAAGTTGTACGTCCGAGGGACGTTGGTAAGTTGTGTAACTTGTTTCGGGGCATTCTTTCTTTCAGCTACGATGAAAGCTATGAAGAATGGCTGGGTCAGAATGGCTGGGGTCAGGATTGCATGATTGCGACTTGAGAATGGCTGGGGTCAGGATTGCATGATTGCGACTTGAGCCAGAACCTCTCTAACTCCATAATTTTTCCCACAAGTTCTGAATTGCGTTTTGTTCCTTCGTCCTCTTAGGTGATTCGCGGGAAAATATGTACCACAACAAGGTCGTCGGAAATGTTCCGTTATGGTTCGACAAGCTCACCACGAACGGAACAGAGGGCAGTTATAAACCTTAATCCGTTCCCCCTGAGCTTGTCGAAGGGTGGGACGGATTTCTGACTGGTACATTTTTTGTAACGAATCACCTTAAAGAGCTTTTCCGGAAGTTATCAACAGCTTTATACACAGGAGCTCCGGACATGACTCTCCAATAACGCATTAAAGCTGAAAAACATAAATAAATCAGCGTGTTAATAATTTAAGCTTTCCCCTTGACATGTTGATAACAGGCAAAAAAACAGGCAGTTATCAACTTTACGCACTAATTTCAAGAGAGAAGAAGCAGATGCCATGACAAAGCAGGCCTGCCGTATTGTTTCTCGATACAATTAATCCCTGTACTTCAGCATGTTATGACTATTATTGTCAGCATAAAACCCGAAATGGCTTTTCTTCCTGATTTCAATTCTTTTCTCCCCACAAGTATGATGTCCGATGATTGACCTGGAGGTTCCTGGCCATGAAACGTAGGGGTAGGAGGGGTAGAAAGAGATAACCGGGGGCAAGAGTTGTTACGAAGGAACAGGACGTCTACAACCGACGAGCAAGGAAAAAGATTGCAAAACGATAACATTGATGTCAATTGAAGCCGTTTGTGATATGTTTCCGGATAACTGACGGATAAATTTCCGCGAATTAATCCGTTGAATCGTAACGAAAAAAATACAGCTTAATTGGAGAGTTCAGTGATACCGGAAAAAATGGTGGAAGTGCTTAAACATGACGGCGTAGTCGCCATAGCAACAGTTGGGCAGGATGGACCGCATATGGTCAATACCTGGAACAGCTACCTGCGAATTACCGAGGACGAACGACTATTGATTCCCGTCGGCTACATGTACCGCACGGAGGCGAATATTGCATTCAATAACCGGCTGTTGATTACCTTGGGAAGTAGCAAGGTCGCGGGAAATATCGGACCCGGCACCGGCTTTCTTATTAAAGGTACGGCATCAATCGAGTCATCGGGTACGGAGTTCGAGGCGACAAAGGCGAAATTCGCTTGGGCGCGAGCCGTCATGGCGGTCACAGCCGATTCCATCACCCAGACGTTGTAAGAAAAACAGGAGCTCTGAATGCTTAATTTCTTAGTTAACCAGGCCACCTGCACAAAATGCGGTGACTGCGTCACTGACTGTCCGGCACGCATCATCACCATGAGAAAGGGAGCCCCCCCTGTCATTTCACTGGAAAACGAAACCAACTGCTACAAATGCCAGCATTGCCTCTCCATCTGTCCCACCGCTTCTATCTCGATACTTGGATATGACCCCAAAAACAGTTTGCCTTTAACGGGAAATCTGCCCGACTCTACTCAGATGGAGCTTCTCATAAAAGGTCGCAGAGCCGTCAGGCAGTACAAGCCGGAAAACCTCGACCCGAAAGTCATGAAGCAACTTCTTGACGTAGCCTGTTATGCTCCCACCGGAAGAAACAGCAGGCAGGTCCGATTTACCGTGGTGAATGACCGTGAAAAACTGATTGTAATCAGGGATGAGATCATGAAAAAACTTGTCAGGATATCCAATGAAGAAGGATTCCCGGCAGGAATGGAATTTTTCAGCAGCTTTGTCCGGCAATGGGAAACAGACAAAACGGACTTTATCTTTCGTGGCGCTCCCCATTTTATCGTAGTTTCCGCCCCCCAAGAGATACCGACACCAGTTGAAGACTGCCTGATTGCCCTGACCACTTTTGAGTTCCATGCTCAAACCCTCGGTGTCGGCACCGTCTGGGACGGTCTGGCCAAATACGTCATTACCGACCTGCTGCCGGAGTTCAAAATCCGGTTGGGGATCCCGGAGGAGCATCTGATCGGATATGCAATGGCTTTCGGAATACCTGCCGTGCATTATTCCAGAACGACACAACACGAACCTGCCGGCGTCCACATTGTAGAGTAGCTGACCGGTCAGCAGGGAAGTTTTAAGGAATCAAAGGGAAGACATAAATTCCCCTACTTTCGGCGGATAAACTCCGCCCGGAATGCAAGGGGAAAATAATTTCCGCCGGCTCCAAAATAATCCTACAGTTTCCTCTTGCGATGTCGATAAGTTGCATATAAGGCAACGTATAACCGCAGGAGGCACTATCATGTCAGTGTCAGGCGTCTCATCGAACCCGGGAGTCCCAGCATACACTCCACCTACACAGCAACCGGCAATCGCCTCTCCAGCGACAACGGCAAAAGACACGGTATCCATCTCCGACAAAGCTCAGCAGTTAGCTACGGACGGAGATGCCCAAATGAAAAAAACGCAAGAGGCAGCCAATCTGAGTTACCCCATAACCGGGTATGGATTCTCCACGGGCGGCTTATCCTGATTTCGCCGTGATCGCGACTTAAAGTTGCCCAGAAGAGCCTGTTTTGAATGAATTGATCCTTCAGTCAGACGTTGGGAAGGTGCTCATAGGGGGAAACAGGGTTATCAGGAGGTCTCGTCATGTCAGTTTCAGCGGTATCATCAAGCCCAATACTCGCAGCATACACCCCGCCGGCGCATCACCCGGCCAAAGCATCCCGGACGGCAGCGGATAGCATCTCTCTATCGGGCCAAGCTCAGTTGTTGGCTAAGGATGGAGTCACCCAGGCGAAACAGAGTAACGAGACAGCCGTCCAAAAAACCAACGAGAAACTTTACGGGATGGCATGAAATTTATCCTTAACACTGCAGGTTGGCAAAAAAGGCTGAACGGCCCATGACCGTCCAGCCTTTTACTGTTAAAATTTTTTTTAGCCCCAAGTGGATCCGCCGATTCAAAGCAGGCGCGACAGTCGGCAGGGGAAGATGACGGAAAAAGAGTAACCTCCTCCTTCAAGCCAGCGCCCGATCCCGGCGCGCACTCCCCTTGATCCCCTTGTTGACGGAAATGGCGCGACCGTCGTTCTGCCCTGCCTGGTAGGCGTCGTTTTCCACCGAGGAACTCCGACTCCTGGCGTTCCTGAGAGGCCCCAGCTCCTCGATTCTCCGCTGAATGAGTTGGTCCTTCAGAACGACCAGCGCTCCGGTGGTGACCGGGGTATCCTTGGCCTGCCGGGACAAAAGCTGACTCACGGCCCGGGCAGCCCCCAGATAGTAGGATCTTCGAATCCTCTCCCGATCCGCCGCGTAAACCAAGTCATCCCTTCCCTGAAGATAACTCTTGGCAAGACGCCGGAGCGTCTTCTCCAGCATCATATAGGTGTAGGACGCAGCCTCCACATCCAGGCCGACCCCGATGAAGAGCAGTTTTGGCGGGTCATTTTTCATATGGACAACCCGGCAACCAAACGACTGAGCCACACTGGATGCGATCCAACCGGACCATTTGGGAAGGCTCTTGCCGGCGGCCACATCAACCGTGTCCGCTTTCTCCGGAGGAGAGCTCGTCATGATGTCGGCCATCTTGAGGTTATGCAAGGCAAGTAACCGCTGGGCATGGGACGCCGCCAGGGCTGCTTCGTGTTCATTGCAACTGGCCGACAGGGCCAAAAGCTTCTGAATCTTCACGATGATTTTTTCCATCTCTCCCCCTGTAATTCCCGCGCAATAATCCTTGCATTTATCGCGGCCATGCACATATAAGAATACATATACACAATGATCAGAACCCTGATCATCCCGTGAAGCGGAGGTTATCACATGTCATGGTTCAATAAAAAGGAATTATCCACGGAAGCGCTCAACGTGGCGGAGCAGTGCCGGCAAGAGGCTGAAGCGCTTTACCGCTCCGGATCGCACCACTGCGCCGAGGCGGTGTTGGAATCCATCAGGAAAAAGTTCACCCCCGAACTCCCCGAATCCATGGTTCAGTTGGTAAGCGGTTTCGGCGGCGGCTCCGGGTCGGGCTGCCTCTGCGGCGCGGTCTCCGGCGGCACCGTGGTGCTGGGGCTGGCGCTGAAAGACGACAAAAAGGGGATCACCCGGATGACCAAGGAACTCCATGTTTGGTTCAAGGAAAAATACGGAGTCACCTGTTGCAAGACAATCCGCCAAACCCATAAGGGGGCATGCCCGATCCTCACCGGCCAGGTAGCCGGCAAGATCGCCGAGTTGCTGGAAAACCGGTAAATAAACAACAACAGCCATCCACCCAGGAGACAGATTTCACCGTTTGAATTTATAATCTCAGTGTAATCAGTAAAATCCGGGATCGGGGTCAATGCCCATGAAAATTACCATCCTCTGCGAAAACAGTGTCGGCCCCCTTGCCGGGACATTGGGAGAACACGGTTTCGCGGCTCTTCTGGAGACCGGCAACGGATCGCTCCTCTTCGACACCGGCCAAGGGGAAACACTCCTCCCCAACGCCCGACGGATGAACAAAAACCTTCACGAGGTCAGGACGGTGGCTCTCTCCCACGGCCATTATGACCATACGGGGGGATTGTGGCCGCTGTTGAGAAACTGCGGTGGGAAAGAGATTCACGCACACCCGGATCTTTTCCTGAACCGCTACCGGCTGAAGGATACCGGAGAAAAACTGAGCATCGGAATGCCGTATCGTCAGGAATTTCTGGAGGGACTGGGGGGGCGGTTCATTTTTAACCGGGAGTGGCGGGAAATCCACCCTGACGTCTTCCTTACCGGCCAGGTTCCCCGGCGCAACAACTTCGAAAAGGGGGAGAGCGGACTCTTCTGTTCCACCGCCGGCGACTGCTTCGCCGATACCCACCCGGACGACCAGTCCCTGGTCATCCGGACAGGAAAGGGGCTGATCCTGCTGCTCGGTTGCTGCCACGCCGGGATCATCAACACCCTGGAGCATGCTCGTGAGCGATCAGGTACGGAAGAGATCTACGCCGTCATGGGGGGGATGCACCTGAGCTTTTGCGGTCAAGGGCAGATAGACGAAACCGTCAAGACGCTCCGGCGCTTCGCCATCCGGAAGCTGATGGGAAGCCACTGTACCGGCTTTTCGGCATCGGCCCGACTGGCCAGGGAGTTTCCCGGCGTTTTCCACCCGGGACAGGTGGGGTTCACGTTGGAAGGGTAAAAAGTGGAATAAAAACCAGCCAAACCCTTCGCACCTATGCGTCGAAGCGAAGCCCAGGCCCCGTCAGGTTTTTCTTCTTCAGTTTTTCAATCAAGGTCGTTCGTTTCAGGTTGAGCAACTCCGCTGCTTCCTTCTTGTTCCCCTGTGTCTTTTCCAGGGCATCCATGATCAGGCCGTTTTCGAACTCTTCAATGACATCATTGAAATTGATGCCGGCGGTGGGAAGAGAGTAACTCTTGGCGGGAGCAGAGACAACCGGCTGACGATTACCGAGAAATTTATCCGGAAGGTCGCTGAGGGTGATGGTTCCACTCCCCTTGATAATGACCAGCCGTTCCATGAGGTTTTCCAACTCCCGGATATTGCCCGGCCACTGATAGTCACAGAGCGCCTGCAACGCATCCGGCGCTATTCCGGCAATATGCCGATGCTTCTCCTCATTCATTCGCTTCAGGAAACTATCCACCAACAACGGAATATCCTCCTTCCGCTCCCGCAGCGGAGGCACCACGATGGGGATAACGGAGAGTCTGTAGAAGAGATCTTCCCGGAAAAGCTTGGACGCCACCAGCTCTTCCAGATTCTGATGGGTAGCGGCAATAATGCGGGTATCCACCTTGCGGCTGCAACTCCCCCCCACCGGTTCGATCTCCCTGCTTTGCAGGACTCGCAGCAGTTTGACCTGCAGGCTGGTGGGCATGTCGCCGATCTCATCCAGAAAAAGCGTCCCCTTGTCGGCCATGGCGAACCGTCCCACCCGATTGGCGATGGCGCCGGTAAAAGAGCCTTTCACATGACCGAACAGCTCGCTTTCAAGAAGGTCTTCCGGAATGGCGCCGCAGTTAACAGGGACAAAGTTGTTATTTTTCCTGCTGCTCAGCATATGAATCGCCTGGGCGATCAGTTCCTTGCCGGTGCCTGATTCACCCAGGATCAGGGCCGTGGAGTCGGAGTCGGCGACCTTCTCCACCAATTCCAGAAGCGAACGGAGCTTAGGGCTTTCACCGATGATATTTCCCAGGAGTCTCCGGTTCATAACGGTAGATTTCCCCGCTGCTTTAGGCTTGGTCAATGCGGCATGATGCTCCAGGGCGCGATGAATCAGGGCGTCCAGTTCCTGCAAGTCAAAGGGCTTGTCAAGGCAGGAGTAGGCCCCTGCCCGGAGGAGGTTTGCCGTCGATTCGGCGCTGCTGAAGGCGCTGCTGACAATGACGACGGCCTCCGCCTGCCGCGCTTTCAGACGCTTGAGAAAATCAAGACCATTGATTCCGGGCATCATCAGGTCGGTGATCACCAGGTCGAAATCAGTGCCGTCGATTGCCACAAGCGCCTCCATGGCGTCATTGGCAAGGGAAACAGTGTATCCTTTATAGGTGAGAAACGCCTTTATAAACTCACGGCATTTGGCATCATCGTCTACAACCAGAATGTTTTTTGCGAGCATGGCAGTTCCTCCCAGAGATGAAAAAAGTACGGTTAGTGTCGTGAAAAATCAAGGCTGAAAAAAAATTTTGATCCGATGCATTTTTTTACTAAAGTATCCGTGAAGCGCGCCGATAAGTTTATTAAGAGGTGTTTCCTGCAACCGGACTGCCTTCGAGGTGTATTACTATACACGGAAAAAAATGCTATGGCTACACTTTTAGCGTGTGGATACTGTAGTGCGTAATGCGTAATTATATTAAAATACGCAATGAACGCACACCTCCACTGAGTCAAGAAAAACATACTGATTTCGGCATATTACCGGATTAACCCGAGCCAATACGCCTATCGGAACCAGACACGGCGCCCTGGATACCCGATAAAACCACACCCCTGACCACGAAAAAAAGTTTTATTCCAAAACTTCACCACTAAACCTTCCCATCATGAAGAAACCAGGCCGCGACTTGCCGCTTTCACGGGATATCCCCGATAAAAAGATTCCGTCGCTGCCTCCAACCACCCCACCACAAAAGCGTCGCGCTCCACCGGACTGTACCACTGACGATTGAAGTCGATGTCCAACCCCATAACATAAACCTTGCGCCCCACTTCCCTGGCAATGGAGAGGAGCATTTCATCATTTTGACAGCTGGTTGTCGCCATAAAGAGTTCCTTTCCGCGATATATATCTGATATCTCGGGTTAATTTCACGCTTGCCGTCAACGTTTTGTCATCAGGGACAAGAACAACACCCCGATCACCGTACATTCTACATGAATCATGCCAAGGTTGACGGGAGTACGACTCTCCGATAACAGTTGATGAGATGATAGATGAAGGGGAGTACGACTCTCCGATAACAGTTGACAAGACGCTTCGGAAAGAAGTAAATTACTTTCACGAGACAACCTATCCCGACACTGAAAGGAGATACGCCAATGTGGACTGCTAGATTCCGTATTCGCCCTGTATCCCGCTGTAAAGAGGGATGCATACTTTAGCCCGCCAAGCCTTGGCGGGCGAAAGAAAACAAAAGCCTCTGTGTAACTGCAGAGGCTTTTTTCGTTCAAAAGCCTCCGGAGAACTCAGGCTAACCGAAAAAGGATCTATCCATGTCAGAGTTACCACAACTCGTCGGATCGGAGAAACAGGTCAGATGGGCAAAAAATATCAGAAGAGAGAAGAACGAAGAGTGGCGCCAAGGGGTGGGGGATAACCCGCTCCACGGGGAACTGCTGGAAAGGATCTTGAAAAATGATTCAGCGGCATGGTGGATCAGTTATCGTGACTGCGACCTTAAGAACGTGCTTAACCAGACAGAGTATGGGGTTGACAGGGTGAAGCAGGAATTGGAGGAGTATCGGAAGGGGCAGAAGAGCAACGGCAAGAAAAGATCTTCACCGGCATCGGCTGCAACCGCGGCCAAGCCGCCGGCAGCGCTCATCAGGTCAGGTTCCGATGAAAAGTTCATGATGATTGGGCCGACCAGAGACCGGTTTACGGGGGAAGTGGTCCAAAGTGATGACGCTCCGTTCTGAGTTGCGACCATCCCCGCAACTTTGAACCAAAACGGCCGGTTTAATTTTTCTTCACAAACACGACATCGTTACCGGCAACCGTAAAAGAGAGAATATTTTCTCTTACCTCCGCGGTATAAACACCGGATTCCATTTTGAGAACCACTTGAGAATCATCGACTTTTTTCCAAGTTCCGTTGTTATCGCCAAAGTGCAGAGTGGAGTCATTTGACAATTCCATCTCCGCCGAATCGGTATCCGCCCGCATTATCCATGTCCCGATCAATGGATCACCTTGATTGCATCCCAGAACGAATATGAAGAACAGCATGCAACATCGAATTACCGGCAAGATGATTCCTCCCCAATGTAATTCAATATCGTAACATCGAACATGGATGTTTACAACCAAATAGTCGGTTTCCCGCCAATCCTTGATTTCAACACTGTCAATTCGAACCGGCTCTTTTCAACTTACTCGGGATTTTTGATCTTCCAGTACAGATACAACTCCTCCACTTTTTCCCTGGCCCAGGGAGTTCTCCTTAAAAATTTCAAAGAGGAAGCAATGGTCGGCGCATGAGTGAAACAGCGGATATCGATGCGCCTCCCTAACTCCTCCCAACCGTACTGCGCCACCAATTTGGAGATAATTACCTTCAGCGTGACACCGTGGAGGGGATCGGAGTTCTGTTGTTCACTCATGGGTAAGCCTTATCCCTCTTGTCATTGAAACATCACTGCCGCACTCTACACCAGGAGAAGCCATATGAATCAGAAAAGCTCCAGCTCATCCGCGGCAAAACAATCGGCTTGCCCCGCCAACTCTACGATGTAAATCCCGTAATCTTCCCAAATCGCCAGCACAATAGCCGGCTCACCGGTTTCCAAAATTTTCACCTTGGCGCCTTCTTGCACGTTCATCACTCATTCCTCCCGGTACGCACTATAACCACGGAAGAATGATAACAATTCGCTGAAACATTAGTCAATAAAAATTTTCGCATAATAATGACGCAATATGAACAATGTCAGCGCCAAAGACTCAACGGCGGATTGGCTACAACCGCTCGCAGGATGTCGCCCCGGGAGACAAAACCGACCAGAAACCCGTTGTCGTTTATTATAGGCGCACCATCAACGCCGCAATCCAGCATGACGGCAGCAAGGTGCCGGATATCGGTCAGGGGAGCGCCGGCGACGACCGGCGTGGTCATGACATGGCGGACCTGCCTACCCGGACGTTCCGATGCCGGGCCCTCATCCATCGTTATGGCGGTGAGCAGATCCCGTTCACTGACGATACCCACAAGTTGTGAGTTTTCGTCAAGCACGGGCGCCTGGTGTATCCGGTGATCGCGCAGAGTCCGCCAAGCCTGGGCCACGTCATCGCCGGCAGAGACGGTAATCACCCGGCGCTGCATGATCTGGTTGGCAAGGTGGAGCGGCTCACGTTCCGTTTCGCCGGGAAGCGTGGCGCGATAAGCGCGGACAGCCCCTTCGTGGTGTCCGCCGGCCGATCTGTTATAGACCCCAGCCCCTTGCTCATCACCTTCTTGAGCAACAACACGGGCCGGCCGGCTTTTTTCAAGGGCGCGCACCCGATGCATCTCCTCAAGCGTTCCCCTGAAAAGCTCCCCTGTCATACCATAAATAGTGAACACGATAGTACCTTTCCCTTGATCCGGACCTCTGTCAGAGGGGGGGTAATCACTACATCTATTTCAGCAGCGCCGCCAGATCAGCGTCGATACTCTCAGGCGTGTCGTTGGGGGCATAACGTTTGAGAACGGCGCCATCCGGCCCGACAAGAAATTTGGTAAAATTCCACTTGATCGCTTCGGTTCCGAAAAGCCCCCTCCTGGCGGACTTGAGATGCTTGAAAAGCGGATGCGCGTCGTCGCCGTTCACCATAATCTTGGAAAAAAGCGGAAACGTCACGTTATACGTCAGGGAGCAGAAGCGCCGGATTTCCGCCTCATCCGCCGGTTCCTGATGTCCGAACTGGTTGCACGGAAAACCGAGCACCACAAAACCTTTGTCACGGTACCGCTCAAAGAGCGATTGCAACCCCTCATACTGCGACGTAAAGCCGCACCGGCTGGCGACGTTAACGACAAGCAACGTCTTGCCGCGATACGCTCCCATTTTCTCCCGCATGCCGTCCACGGTCGTGACTTCAATATCATAAATATTCATGGCAACTCCACTTTCGTCCAAGAACCACCAAACCCGGCAAAATACGCGGCAACTCTCCCGCACCGGCTCCAACAGCCGGTCGCTACGTTACAACGATCTCCACGGGAAACTCGTCGCCGCCTCATGGCTGCCCCTGCAAGTCACACCCCCTCCCCCCATCCTGTTCAAGCATGCGTGACTGATACACGATGCCGGTCCGCCCAGTATCCCCAAAGTACCAGCAACCACTGCGCCTCCACCGTCCAGGCAACGGCGGAGACGCTGGATGGAAGCGGTCCGGAAAGATCCCGGATATATATCCCCAAGAGCACCAGAAGCAGGCAACCAATGCGCCAATCCCCGTGATCATCCATGGTCTCGGTGGCGTTGAAGTAAATACCGAGACTCACGAGGAATAGCAATATCTCAACGACGACTGTTCCCGACTTTGAAGACCATAAGCCCATTCCGAACAGTGCGCCGCCGGGATAAAGAGGCAGGTCCGATTGATGAACAAGAAGGTCGAGGAACCAGTGGCTGACCACAACTCCCCCCATGACGACGGCTCCCCGCGGGGAGCGCCGAAACAGCAGATAGACCAGGGCAACAACCAGCCCCCAGATAACCGCCAGTAAGAGGCTATGAGAGAAAGGGTAATAGTCGAAGTTCAACGGCGTGGTTTCTGTAGCCCCGGGTACGATCCGGACACGCTCGACACCCAGGATAAGCAATGTTGACCAAATAAAGTCAAGAAGTTGCGAAGCGAGGAAGAGCGACCCCAGTGACGTTCCCGGAGCGAACGCTTTGGCTGCAAGTCCGAAGCTGAAATGACCTAGGAACATCTTGAATACCCCTGAACAAGTGACACTCTGCCGCCGGGAGCAGCGGAGGCTCATCGGCGCCGAGTTTTTGATAAAAACTCATCGGAGCTGATTGTCGCATAACCTTCACCGAAAGTAAAACGACAAGGTGACGGCAGTTACCGACGGTCCGACCATCCTCACCATGCTCCGCCACTAGTACCCCGTCCGGCTTAAAGTTTCGTGATACTTTGAACCGCAAAGACGCAAAGTACGCAAAGAAAATAGAGAAAAACAACGAACCTGGATTCTTTTTCGGTATACCCCAAAAAAGGCTTTTACTTTGCGGTTCCTTT
>CAIYUY010000228.1 GCA_903929485.1 uncultured Desulfuromonadales bacterium | reverse complement strand
CGTTTCAACCCGGAGCCTGGGAACGGAAGAATCTTCACCGCTGGGGTTTCGGGAAGAGTTTGTCCAGCCTGGAGGAGGGGATATCCAACAGTTTAAGGACGTTCTCATTTATACCCAGGGAGAAGTTCCGGGGTGATTGCAGCGGGATCTCCCGCAAGGGAGCACCGCCCAATATCCGCCGGACCATATCCCCCGCCTGAAGACCCATGGCCGACCATCCGGGATTCAGGGCGACGGCGGCCCCCTTTTTGAGGTGCTCACCGGAATAGCTGATTACCGGCTTTTTCTCGTTCAGGGAGAAGTTGAACGTCGCCTCCAGGTTCAGGGAGGTGACGACCGTGGAGTCGGGGAGGAGCCAAAGCGCGTCGGAGGCGTTCCCCTTGAGGCTCCCCAGCTTCTGCGCCGCCTCCTGCGGCTCCCGAACCGGGCGGAGAGCCAGCTCGATTCCCGTCAGGGCCGCGGCATGCTGCGCCTTGGCCAGATAAACGCCGCTCTTGGCCGGATCATACTCCACCCCTATCCGTTTCAGTCCCAGTGATTTGAAGATGGCCAGATAGCGGCCGGGGTCGATGCGGATGTCGATCCCCGTGATGTTGGCCTGTCCGTTTCGCTTCTCCCCCAGGGAAAGGGACATGACCGCCACCACCGGTACTCCGCGAATCCTGCGGGCCGCCTTCAGGGCCGACTCGCCGATGGTGAGGATCACGTCGGGCTGCTCCTCCCGGACCATGCGGGGGAGGTCCACCTCGGCATAGTCGCTCAGGATCACCAGTTCGGCGCGGACCGGCACGGTGCGGGTGATGCTTTTTCTCAGTTCGATGCCGGCGCGGTCACGGACACTCTGCACGATGAGGAGGGTATCCGCCAGGGCGGAGAGGGGCGCGAACAGGATGCCTGTGAAGAGGATGACTGTTTTTAAAATTTGCATCTCACCCCCCCTTCCAGCCAGCGACCGGCGTTGAGATAGTGATAATCCTGATATTGGGCGCTGTTGAAGATGTTATGGACCGTCAAGAACAACTCCGGAGATAGCTCCTTGCCGGGAAGCAGTTTCTGGGTCAGATGCAGGTCCCAGAGAAAATTCCTGTCCTCGGGTGTGAGATTAGATGGGCTGTTCCACCAGACGTAGTTGCCGTTGAGGATGCCATGAATACCCCATGATGGGTTATCATAGGTAATCGCCAGTTTGACCAGATCGCCTGGGGTTTGTTCGACTCGGATGCGACTTTCTTTGTCTCTGAGGTCGGTCAGGGTGTATCCGGCGGCCAGGGAGAATCCGTAGAGAGGAACCGTTCGAGCCTCAATCTCAATTCCTTGGCGAATTTGCGATGACGTAGTGATTGCATCACTGGTTATGGTCTCCATGGCCCAGGTATCGTTATAGAAGAGGGTTCCCTTCAACCAGACATAGGAGATTTCGCCGGTCTCGATTCCCGTTTGCACGGTCCACCCCTTCTGAGGAGGGGCATTATTCAGCACAGCAACAGAGTGGCTGTATCCCCTTGCGAAGTAGGCGCGCATGACACTCTTCTCCGTGAGACGGTAGGTCGCCCCCAGCGTATAGCTAACCTCGTTATGGTCGGCATCAACTCGGTCATAACGAATACCGGGGAGAATGGACAGTTCACCCAAGCTGAGCGTCCCATTGGCAAAGACGGCGTTACGGTTGAAACTTTTGTTGAAATGAGTTGGGGGATCCACCGTTTGACTGTTGTCTGTCTGGTTATGTTCGTAGTCGAGGCCGGTGGTGAGGTTGAGTCGGCTATCGCCCCAGATGAGTTTTCCCGTGCTGCTCCAGGTGGTTTCTTTGACGAAAAAGTGCTGAAACAGGTCAGAAGAGGTCATGTAGCCCCATCTGGTGTCATCTTTCGTATACGAGTAGTGGGTGACCAGTTCCAGGTTGAGTCGCTGGGCCAAGGGGTAGGTAAAGAGTAACCTTGAAGAGGATACTCTATTGCTGCCATTGTCGTGCCAGTCGTCGGGGGGCGGAACCTCTTCAAAGCCCCGTTGTGAATTGATGCTGCTCATGCTGAAGGTTAGCCTTCCCTTAACGGGAAGGTCGTAGACAAATTTACCGAAGAAGTCAGCCTGATTAATCCCGTTATTGCTCAGAAGCCCATCGGAATGGAGTTGTCCGCCGGTAAGGTAGTAGCCGAACCGATCAATCGTACCGGTGGCTTCTGCTCGCAGGTCCGTGGTGAAGCGGTCGCCGATGGAGGTAAAGGTTGAGCCGCTGAATGGCTGATCGGGATTCGGGGCCTTGGTGACGATGTTTACAACCCCACCCAAAGCCTGGCCCCAGACTGCGGAAGCCCCCCCTTTGATGATCTCTATTCGTTCAATATGTTGCACCGGTATGTGTCCAAGGTCGGCATAATTATTGCCCAGGCTGTTCTGGCTGATCCCGTCCAACATCACCAGGATATGTGTGTTACTGGCCCCCTGGATGGAGAAGAAATCAGTCATGCCGGGGGTGCGACCGGCATGATTGAATTGAATGCCGGGGACAGTATTGAGCACCTCGGCAACGGTATGGGCGTTCAGTTCCTCTATCTGTTTGGCGGTTATGACGGTGACGTTTTCGGCTATTTTGGAGGTAGGGCGAGGACTCCGCTGGACGGTTGCTCCCTGCTCGGACCCCTCATCCAATACCGTTGACGGGAAAACAAGGTCCTCATCTTCGCCCCATGCAGGGTTGGCGAGCCAAAGGAGGAGCAGTAGCAGGATGAGCAGCTTTTGTGCCATGCGGTAGGTAATGATGTATTGTTCATGATCTTTCATTTGATGGTTGCCTGTAAATTGTTTTCTAATATCAGAATCGAAATCTACGAGAAGTCTTTTCATTAGTCAATACCGTATACGGCAAAAGCTCATTCTTTCAACTGTTTTCGAGATAGTAACAGTTGGAGTACCCTGTCTCAATGCCAAAACAACTGTTGATCCTGATCACCCTCAATTCCACCTTGAGTGCGTATCGGTAATAAGCTATAGTCCCGCGAAGGTTGTCTGCGAAGGATGACCGATGAAATATTCAAGGAGGTTCAGCTATGCAAACGGAGACGGATGAACTGGACGTAGTCCGTCGAGGGGACGTTCCTTGCTATTTTGCTAATAACGTCTTTATTTGGTTCATGAGGTTAAGATTTGTTTTTAAAAGCCTTTCGCCTCGTCTTGCAGCTAAACTGACTCCTGAAGAACCGAGGTGAAGAAGGTGGCCAACCTCGTAACCCGTAAAGTTGAGTTCGAATAGTGCCAGATAGCTGATAATCCCGCGTGCTGTCGCCAGCGCTTGATTCTTGCTGGGCATTTTGACAGAATCAGGATCAAGACTTAAAATTGCTGATATCGTGTTCACTAAATGGACAAGTGTAACTGTGCTCTTCATCTTATCCCGCATGAGTATTTCCTGCTTAAGACCGTCCACGAAGTCACCGCAGCCCAATACCCGCTCGTCAAAACTTTCGTAGTCGCTGTTTGTACGTTCTCCCTGACTCCGCTTGAGACCTCCTCCCACAAGATCCTCTCTGTGTCCCTTGGGTATCCCGTCTTGGAGAAACTGGCGGTAATTGCGTCGAGCCGTCGTGATTGTCTGGCTAAAACGTTCGAGAATTGAGTTTGTCTCCTGCATCTCAAGGTCGCCGTTTCCCATGAGAATTGCGTGCCCACACCAAGGGTAGCGATCCAGCTCGTCAAGATTTGCGACCAGTCCAGCTCGTAACGGATTCAGATGAATATATCTGACCAATTCCAAAAGGTAGGGTTCTTCTTCACAGACAATGGATTTATAGCGATTCTGGAAGAGGTGTCCTGATCGATTGTGGCGGCGATTGAATGACTGGGCATATCCGGTAAGAAGTCTGCTCATGAAGCATGAGAGATGTCTGGAGGTCGGCATCAACAGGAGGTGAAAGTGATTGGATAAAAGCGACCAGGCAAAGCAGCGCACCTTGGTTTCGGCAAGGAGGGTGACGAATCGATCGAGAAAGTGTTGCCGGTCGAGATCATCCCAGAAAATATTACGCTGCTCAATTCCTCGTACCATTACATGTTGAAGCAGCCCGACAATGTCAAGTCTTGCTAAACGTGGCATGGTAAAAAGGTACCACTGCGG
>CAIYUY010000227.1 GCA_903929485.1 uncultured Desulfuromonadales bacterium | reverse complement strand
GATCAACAAGGCGATTCAGCAACTGGATCAAGTCATCCAGCAGAACGCCTCCGCCGCCGAGGAGATGGCCTCCACCGCCGAGGAACTCTCTTCCCAGGCCGAGCAACTCCAAGGATCGGTGGCCTTCTTCAAGATCGGCGACACCATGGTTTCTCTTCCCTCCCCGGGAATCTCCCGGGCGCCAAGGGCGCTCCCCAGGGCGCCCATTAAAAAAAGCATCAGCTACGCCAGACCCAAGACAGCGGCCAGGAACATCAGGGGCCATAATCTGGAGATGACAGCCAACGACGACCTGGACAGCCAGTTCGAAACGTTTTAGAAACGGTGAAAGGTGAAAGGTCTCTTCACTCTTCACTCTTCACTCTTCACGATTCACTTTTCACTATTCACCGACTTTAAAGGAGAAGCCATGAGCATCGACACCGTTACGGAAACCACCCAGTACCTCTCATTCAAACTGGGAGAAGAGATCTTCGCCGTTGACGTGGCCAAGGTCCGGGAGATCCTGGATGTCATCGCCATTACCAAAGTCCCACAAACCCCCGACTTCATGCGAGGAGTCATCAACCTGCGGGGAAGCGTGGTGCCGGTCATGGACATGCGGCTCAAATTCGGGATGCCCCCCACGGAGCGAACCGTCAACACCTGTATCATCGTCATGGAGGTTACCCAGGAGGGGGAGACCATGGTTCTGGGCTCCCTGGCCGACTCGGTGCAGGAGGTCCTGGATCTGGAACCGGACCAGATAGAACCCGCACCCCGCATCGGCACCCGGCTCCGGAGCGACTTCGTCAAGGGAATGGGCAAGTATAACGACCGTTTCATCATCATCCTGGATATCGATCGAATCTTCAGCGCGGGCGAGCTGGAGGTAATCGCCGACACCATCTCGGAGGATAAACCGGAGTAACGGATTTTGCTCATACCGCGCAGTCGCCAACCATCAAGCCCCGCTGTCGGAGATATTCATGAAAATGCCTTGGTTTGTCAACTACTACCTGAA
Source organism: uncultured Desulfuromonadales bacterium (assembly GCA_903929485.1). Classification (GTDB taxonomy): domain Bacteria; phylum Desulfobacterota; class Desulfuromonadia; order Geobacterales; family CAIOGM01; genus CAIOGM01. The sequence goes on along the minus strand of CAIYUY010000227.1, from coordinate 21,718 downwards.
CCTCTCCGTCAAGTTCCGCTTGATACTCCTCTGCGCCTGTTACACCCTCTGCATACTCGCCGTAGACCTCACCGACGCACTCAACAAAGATCTGCACCATACCGCCATAGTTCTCTTTATCGTGCTGGGAGCCATCTTCGGCTGGCTGAATATCTGGTCCATCGATCAGGCGATCAGACGAGCCATGAGCTATCTCACCGCCATGGCGGACGGAGACCTGAATCAGGAGATCGTCGTCAACCACCGTAACGAAATCAGTAACATGCTCCTCTGCATGCGCTCCTTGCAGGATTCCGTTCAGAAACTTTCCATGGATACCGGGACGCTCATAAGTTCCGCGGTTGACGGCGACCTGACGGCAAGAGCCGACACCAACAGGCACCACGGTGACTTCAAGAAAATCGTCTCGGGCATTAACGAGACCCTGGACAGCTTCATCAACCCCTTGAGCATGGCCGCCGAATGCCTTGACCGAATCTCCAAGGGAGATATTCCCCAAAAGATCGTCGACACCTATAAGGGAGATTTCAACAGGCTCAAGATAAACATCAATAACTGTATCGACAACGTGGATCTCCTCATCACGGACGCCGGTATGCTGGCGAAGTCAGCCGTGGAAGGAAACCTTGCCACCCGGGTCGACGCCACGCGTCACCAGGGAGCCTTCAAGGAGATCATCGTCGGGTTTAATGACACTCTGGACGCCGTCATCGGCCCCCTTAACATGGCTGCCGAGTACGTGAACCGGATTTCAAAGGGAGATATCCCACCGAAGATCACCTCCGACTACCGCGGAGATTTCAACGAAATAAAGATCAATCTGAATACGTGCATCGACCAGATCAGCATTCTGGTGGATGAGGTGGGAGTCGCCATCAGCGCCGGTAAGTCCGGCAATCTGAACCTGCGGGCCAATGCCGACCGGGCCGGCGGGGTTTACCGGAAGCTGCTGAGGGGGGTGAACGACACCCTGGATGCGGTCATAGGACCACTGAACATGGCGGCCGGATATGTGGACCGGATTGCAAAAGGAGAGATCCCCCCCAGGATCACCGAAAGCTATCAGGGTGATTACAACGCCATCAAGAACAGCATCAACAACTGCATTAATAACATCACTACCCTGGTAACCGACACTGCGCTGCTTGCCCGGGCGGCGGTGTCGGGTCAGCTCTCCGTCAGGGTGGACCCATCCCGCCATCAGGGGGACTTTCGGCTGATCGTTACCGGCATCAACGATACCCTGGACGCCGTGATTACTCCCCTTAACGTGGCCGCTGAGTATGTTGACCGGATCGCCAAGGGAATTATCCCCCCCACCATAACCGACAACTACAACGGCGACTTTAACGACATCAAAAACAACCTGAACTCAGTTGTCAAAATGATGAACGAACTCCTGGCCGAGACCGACAAGATCATCCACTCCGCCGCCGACGGCCAACTGGACCAACGGGCCAATGCGGACCTTTTCGTGGGTGGATGGCGTACGCTGGTTACCGGAGTCAACGACACGATCACCAACATCGTCAACCCCCTCATGGTCACCGCCGATTACGTGGACCAGGTCGCCAAAGGGATCATCCCCCCTGCCATCACCACCGAATACAAGGGGCGGTACAACGTCATCAAGATCAGCCTTAACGCCGTGGTCAAGATGATGAACGAACTCCTGTCCGAAACCGACAAGATCATCGAGGCCGTAGCAGAAGGCCAACTGGACCGTAGAGCAAATGCCGACCTCTTCGTGGGGGGATGGCGCAAGTTGGTGACTGGAGTCAACGACACCATCACCAACACCGTCACCCCCCTCATGGGGACCTCCGAGTATCTGAAGATGATAGCCACCGGGGTCATCCCCGACATCATCACCGGAGAGTACAAGGGAGAATTCAACGTCATCAGGGATAACCTCAACGCCGTGGGGAAGATGATGGACGAACTCCACCTGGAGACGGACAAACTCATCACGGCCGCCGCCGAAGGGCGACTGGACCAGCGGGCTAACGCCGAACTCTTTGTGGGGGAGTGGCGCAAGATGGTGAATGGGTTCAACAATACCATCACCCACATCGTCACCCCCCTCATGGTCACCGCCGACTATGTTGACCAGGTTTCCAAGGGGATCATCCCCCCCGTCATCACGGACGCATACCAGGGGGAGTACAACGTCATCAAAATAAACCTCAACGCCCTGGTCAAGATGATGAACGAACTCCTGGCCGAGACCGACAAGATCATCAGGGGCGCCGCCGACGGTCGGTTGGATCAACGGGCCAACGCCGGACTCTTCGTGGGAGGTTGGAACAAGCTGGTGGCCGGGGTGAACGAGACCATCACCAACATAGTCAACCCCCTCATGGTCACTGCCGGCTACGTGGAGCAAATCTCCAAGGGGGAGATGCCTCCGCTCATCACCGCTGAATACAAGGGACAATACGACGTCATCAAGAACAACCTCAACAACCTCATTGAGGCGCTCCATCGGGTCACAAACGGGGCCCGCGAGGTCTCCCAGGGAAACCTGATGGTGGAGTTGAAGGAGCGCTCGGGAAATGATGAACTGATGAAGGCCCTCATCGCCATGGTCAAACAGCTCACCTTCGTGGTGGGTGAAGTGAAATCCGCCGCGGACAATGTTGCCGCCGGCTCCCTGGAGTTGAGCTCCGGAGCCGAGGCTGTCTCCCATGGAGCATCCCAGCAGGCGGCGGCGGCGGAAGAAGCCTCATCCTCCATGGAGCAGATGACAGCCAACATCCGACAGAACGCCGACAATGCCCAGCAGACGGAGAAGATCGCCATTAAATCCGCCGAAGACGCCAAGGCCGGCGGCGCGGCCGTGGCCGAGACAGTGGCGGCCATGCGGGATATCGCGGGGAGAATCAGTATCATCGAGGAGATCGCCCGTCAGACCAACATGCTGGCCTTGAATGCCGCCATCGAGGCGGCCCGGGCCGGAGAGCACGGCAAGGGGTTCGCCGTAGTCGCCTCCGAGGTGCGCAAACTGGCGGAACGGAGCCAGCAGGCGGCCCGGGAGATCTCCCACCTCTCCAGCTCCAGTGTGGAGGTGGCCGAGCGAGCCGGAGCGATGCTGACCCGGATGCTCCCGGACATTCAGAAGACCTCGGAACTTGTGCAGGAGATCAACGCCTCCAGCCGGGAACAAGATTCCGGTGCCGGACAGATCAACAAGGCCATCCAGCAACTGGATCAGGTGATCCAGCAGAACGCCTCCGCCGCCGAGGAGATGGCCTCCACGGCCGAGGAGCTCTCCTCCCAGGCGGAACAGCTCCAGGGGAGCGTGGCTTTTTTCAAGATCGACAAAACAAACCATCGGAATAAGTATATTTAATAAAAACCAGGAGACGCGGTTTCTATGTTTAAATTCAAAAGCATTAAATCAAGAACAGTTGCAATGTTATCAATTCCGCTCTTGGCTCTTTTGATTTGCGGAGTTTATATCGGGAAACAATCCTATGTTGAGTATGTTACCTACTCTTACATACGCTCCATAGCCGATGTAATTTTAAAAGGCAACGAACTGGTTCATGAATTTCAAAAAGAGAGGGGAAGAAGCTCCGGTTTTTTAAACAGCAAAGGCGCTCAATTTTCCATGGAACTCAAGGATCAAAGAGAGGCAACAAATCATAGATTAACTGAATTCCTGAAGTCAGCAGCAATGTTTGAGAATAAAAAAGGAAATGTTTCATTTAAAAATAACATAACTAAAACAAATGACCTTATTTCCAAACTCGCGCTGGTCAGAAATAACATCGATAGTTTAAATGGCATTGTCGATGATTATTTAACATACTATACAGCCACTATTGCTTCTTTGATAAAGTTAAATGACGAATTTTCATCAGTTTCAAACTCAAATGCCGAACTCTATAGCTTGACATATTCGTATTACAATTTATTGGAATACAAGGAAAGAAACGGACTAATAAGAGCCGTTTTTGCAGGCGTATTCTCCAAAAACAAATTCACCAAACCCTTGCTTTTCAAAGCAGTGGAACTAAGAAAGGAAGTAAAAATTTACCTGGAATATTTCAAAACCCACGCTTCTAAAAAAAATATCGACTATTTCGAAAATACGGTCAGCGGTGAAGATGTTAAAAAAGTTGACGCTCTCATGGAATACGCGCTGGATAATAGCGAGAGTCAGGAGATCGGAATTAATGCCAAGGAATGGTTTGACGCGGCTACTTCCAAAATAAACTCAATAAAAAAAGTAGAAGACAGAATTTCCCGGGAGATCCTTGAGTTTGCGAAATCCAACGAATCTCGATCCAGGAACAATTTACTCTACATTGTTTCTTCTTTGATTATTTTCATAACAGCAATGATCTGCTACCTGTTGCAGCAAGTAAGTACAATTATAGTTCCCATCCGGCAAGCCGCTCATATGGCGCTGGCCATTGCCCAAGGCGATTTTAAAGAGGTTGACCATTTATTACATGATTCCACGGCAAGGGATGAGACTGGAGTGCTACAAGACGCCATGGGAGAGATGGTAACCGCGATCAAGGGGCTCATCGGCGATGTGACCATGCTCTCCCAGGCAACGGCGGCGGGAAAACTCGCCACGCGGGCCGACACCGGCAAGCATCAGGGAGAGTTCCGGACCATTATCGTGGGATTCAACGAGACCCTTGACAGGGTTATCGGCCCCCTGAACATGGCCGCGGAGTATGTGGACAGAATTTCCAAGGGAGATATTCCGCCGAAAATCACCGACAGCTATCAGGGAGATTTCAACGAGATCAAGCTCAACCTGAACAGCTGCATCGACAACATCAACGCCATGGTCATTGACACGGCGCTGCTCACCGAAGCGGCGCGCTCAGGGCGGCTATCAGTCAGGGCGGAAGCATCCCGTCATCAGGGAGAGTTCCGCCGCATCGTCACCGGCATCAACGACACCCTGGATACCGTCATCGGTCCCTTAAACGTTGCAGCCGATGCCTTGTACAATTTCGGAGAAGGGATCGCCCCCGCTGAAATCACCGAGGAGTACCTGGGAGACTATGGCCGGATCAAGAACGGACTCAAGGCGGTTCTCACCACGGTAAAGATGCGGGGAGAGGATCTTGAGTTCCTCCTCAACGCCGCCTTGCAGGGGAATCTCACCCTGCGCGCCGACGTCTCCAAATACAGCGGCTATAACAGCAGGATGATCAGCGCCGTCAACCAGATCCTGGATCGGTTGACAAATCCTCTTCAGGTCGCCTCCAGCTGCCTGAACCGGATCGCCCGGGGGGATATTCCCCGGAAGATCACCGAGACCTATAACGGCGATTTCAACGAGATCAAGAACAACCTCAACATCTGCATCGACGCCATTAACCTCCTGGTAGCCGACTCCGACATGCTGGTTCAAGCCACGGTGGCCGGCAAACTCGCCACTCGGGCCGACGCCTCCCGGCACCAGGGAGAGTTCAGGAGGATCGTGGGGGGAATCAATGACACCCTGAACGCAGTTGTAACCCCCCTGAACATGGCGGCCGAGTACGTTGACCGGATCGCCAAGGGGATCATCCCCCCCGCCATCACCGAAAGCTACAACGGCGATTTCAACGGCATCAAGAACAATCTGAACGCCCTTGTCAGGATGATGAACGAACTTTTGGCCGAGACCGATAAAATTATCGATGCCGCCGCCGACGGACAACTGGAGCAACGGGCCAACGCCGACCTTTTCGTGGGAGGATGGCGCAGGCTGGTGACCGGGGTCAACGACACCATCACCAACATCGTCACCCCTCTCATGGTCACCGCCGATTACGTTGACCAAGTCGCCAAAGGGATCATCCCCCCCGCCATCACCACCGAGTACAAGGGACAGTACAACATCACCAAGAGCAATCTGAACGCCGTGGTCAAGATGATGAACGAACTCCACTCCGAGACCGACAAGATCACCAAGGCCGTGGACGACGGCAAACTGGACCAGCGAGCAAACGCCGAACTCTTCGTGGGGGTCTGGCATAAACTGGTAACCGGGATCAACGATACCATCTCCAACATCGTCAATCCCCTCATGGGGGTCTCCGCGTATGTTACACTGGTGGCCAATGGAATCCTCCCCCAAATCATCACCCAGGAGTACAAGGGAGAGTTCAACGTCTTCAGGGACAACCTCAACGCCGTGGGAAAGATGATGAACGAACTCCACGCCGAGATCGACAAGCTTGTCACGGCCGCCGCCCAGGGGCGCTTGGACAAACGGGCTAACGCCGAACTCTTCGTGGGTGAATGGCGCAAGTTGGTGACCGGGTTCAACGACACCCTGGATGAAGTCATCACCCCCCTGAACATGGCCGCCGCCTACGTAAACCGGATCGGCAAGGGGGAGATCCCCGAGAAGATCACCGCTACATACCATGGTGATTTCAACGAGATCAAACAGAACCTGAACAACTGCATTGATAACATCAATGCGCTCATAACCGATACCGGCGCCCTGGTTCACTCCTCGGTAGCGGGAAAACTCGCAGTCCGGGCCGACGCCTCCCGTCATCCGGGAGATTTCAGAAAGATCGTGGCGGGATTCAACGAGACACTGGACGCCGTCATAACCCCCCTGAACATGGCGGCCCAGCATGTGGAACGAATAGCCAGGGGGGATATGCCTCCACTCATCACCGCCACCTACCAGGGGGAGTTCAACGAGATCAAGAACAACTTGAACATCCTCATGGAGGCGCTGAACAGGATCACCGCCGGCGCCGGCCAGGTGGCCCAGGGGAACCTGATGGTGGAGTTAAAGGAGCGCTCCCCTAACGACGAACTGATGCAGGCCTTCATCGCCATGGTAAGACAACTCACCTCCGTGGTGAGCGAGGTGCAGGGAGCCGCCGACAACGTGGCTGCGGGCTCCCTGGAATTGAGCTCCGGAGCCGAGGCCGTTTCCCATGGAGCATCCCAGCAGGCGGCGGCAGCGGAAGAAGCCTCCTCCTCCATGGAGCAGATGACCGCCAACATCCGCCAAAACGCCGACAACGCCCGGCAGACGGAGAAGATCGCCGTCAAGTCCGCCCACGACGCCAAGGCCGGCGGCGCGGCCGTAGCCGAGACCGTGGCCGCCATGCGGGAGATCGCGGGGAGGATCAGTATCATCGAAGAGATCGCACGGCAGACCAACATGCTGGCCTTGAACGCCGCCATCGAGGCGGCCCGGGCCGGAGAGCACGGCAAGGGATTCGCCGTGGTCGCCTCCGAGGTGCGCAAACTGGCGGAGCGGAGCCAGCAGGCTGCCCGGGAGATATCCCAACTCTCCAACTCCAGCGTGGAGGTGGCGGAACGGGCCGGGGCGATGCTGAACCGGATGCTCCCGGACATCCAGAAGACTGCGGAACTGGTGCAGGAGATCAACGCCTCCAGCCGGGACCAGGACTCCGGCGCCGGTCAAATCAACAAGGCGATCCAGCAACTGGACCAGGTGATCCAGCAGAACGCCTCCGCCGCCGAGGAGATGGCCTCAACAGCCGAGGAGCTCTCCTCCCAGGCGGAACAGCTCCAGGAAAGCGTGGCTTTTTTCAAGATCGGGGAAAACCGGGGAGTGGGGAGTGGCCCCCGGGGACAGGGGAACAGCGCCCCCCCTCTGATCCGGACTCAGCGAGCCATGGCCAAGCCGTCACGGCCCACCCCCATCAAGGCAATGGCCATCGGCCACAGCAAAACAAAGAAGTCATCAGGAGACGACCTGGTCATGGCAAGCAACCATCATCCGGACGACGACTTGGAAACGTTCTAAACGCTGCCGATGACGATGATTGCAATTAACTGCTCGTATTTGATTTTTTTATCACAGGGGGCTCTTGGGCATGAGCATCAAAACAAAACTTATCTTCACCTGTATCATTCTTACGTCCGCGCTCATCGTCGTTATCGCCATGATGAGCGCATCCACCGAACGAATTAAAATAAACAGCCCCATTTATAACACTATCACCCGGGGAAAAGATTTGATCGCGGACATTCTACCGCCTCCGGAATATGCCGTGGAAGCTTATTGCGTGGTGTTACAGGCCTTCGCCGATCAAGATCCGTCCAGGATAAAATCATACGAGGAACGGTTCAAAAAACTCAAGAGTGAATACGATGATCGTCACGTTTACTGGTCCAAGGAGCTCCCCCCGGGAAAAGTCCGCGAACTGCTGTTAAATCAATCAAGCAAGCCTGCCGGCGTCTTTTTCGACGCGGCAATAAAGGATTACTTTCCCGCGTTGCTGGCAAGGAATCATGACCTGGCCGCCTCTCTCCTGAACAAGATCCTGACCCCCTCCTATGAAGAGCATCGAAAATTCATCGATGAAATAGTTCCTCTTTGCAATGCGGAGAATTCAGCCATCGAAAATCAGGCAGCCGCCATTCTACGGGACGCAAAGATCGAGACAGCGGCCATAAGCGTCATGTTCATCGCAATTATCATCGCCGTATTCTTCTTCATGATTCGCGCTCTCTCCTCCCAACTGCGAAAAGCCATAGGTATCGCCAACGACATTGCCTCCGGGAACGTGGATGTTCAGGTTCCGGTGGAGTCCCATGACGAGATCGGCCAGCTCATGGCCGCCATGAAACAGATGGTGGAGACCATCCGGGTCATGGTCCAGGATGTCGCCATGCTTGCCCAGGCCGCCACAGCCGGGCAGTTGTCCACCAGGGCTGATGCGACCAAACATCGGGGCCAGTTCCGAAACATCGTGGCAGGGGTCAACGAAACCCTGGACGCCGTCATTGGCCCTCTCAACATGGCGGCCGAGTACGTGGATCGAATTTCCAAGGGAGAGATCCCGCAGCAGATCACCGAAAACTACCGTGGCGACTTCAACGAGATAAAACTCAACCTGAACAACTGCATAAACAACGTCAACCTCCTCATCACCGACGGCAACCATCTGGCTCAGGCCGCCATGAACGGAAATCTGGCCACCCGGGTTGACGCCACCCGGCACCAGGGAGAGTTCCGAAAAATCGTAACCGGATTCAACGAGACCCTGGACGCCGTCATCGGGCCGCTGAACATGGCGGCCGAATACGTGGATCGGATCTCCAAGGGGGACATCCCCGAGAAGATCAGCGAAAACTACCCTGGAGACTTCAACGAGATCCGACTTAACCTCAATACCTGCATCGATCAGATCAGCATTCTGGTGGAAGAGGTGGGAGTCGCCATAACCGCGGGAACATCCGGCAACCTGGCCCAACGGGCCAATGCCGACCGTACCGGTGGAGTTTACCGAAAATTACTAAGAGGAGTCAATGACACACTTGACGCCGTCATAACCCCTCTCCACATGGCTGCCGGATATGTGGACCGGATTTCCAGAGGGGAGATCCCCCCCCCGATTACCGACACTTATCTGGGTGATTACAACGCCATCAAGAACAACCTCAACAACTGTATCGACAATGTCAACCTCCTCATAACCGATACCGCTACCCAGGCCCAGGCAGCCGTAGCCGGCAACCTGGCCTCCCGAGTTGATGAGTCCCGACATCAGGGGGATTTCAAGAAGATCATAGTCGGGTTCAACGACACCCTGGACGCCGTCATCACCCCCCTTAACATGGCCGCCGACTATGTGGACAGGATCTCAAGGGGAGAGATCCCCCCCAGGATTACCGACAATTACCAGGGGGACTTCAACGATATCAGAAACAACCTCAACAGCTGTATCGATAACGTCAATGCCCTCATTGACGACGCCGCCCTGCAGGTCCAGTCAGCCGTAGCCGGCTGCCTGACCTGCAGAGCTGACGAAACGAGGCATCAGGGTGATTTCCGAAAAATTATCACCGGATTCAACGATACCCTGGACGCCGTGATTTCTCCCCTCAACATGGCCGCCGACTATGTGGACCGGATCGCCAAGGGGGATATCCCCCCCAGGATTACCGACTCCTATAACGGGGACTTCAACGGAATAAAGAACAACCTGAATACCTGCATTGATGCCGTTACTACCCTTATCACCGATGCCGGCATGCTGGCCCAAGCCGCCCGAGAAGGGAAGCTTCAAGTCAGAGCCGACAACAACCGGCACCAGGGAGATTTCCGAATCATCATTCAGGGGGTGAACGACACTCTCGACGCCATCGTCGGACCATTGGCCATGACCGCCGGTTATCTGGACCGGATAGCCAAGGGTGATATCCCTCCGAAAATAACCCATGAGTACCATGGGGATTTCAACGAGATCAAAATCAACCTGAATACCTGTATCGACGCCATCGACACTCTTATCATCGACGTCAATCTCCTTGCCCAGGCCGCCATTGAGGGAAAACTGATGACCCGCGCGGATGCCGGCCGGCACCAGGGGGACTTCCGAAAGATCGTTACGGGGGTCAACGCCACCATCAACACGCTGGTGGGACACCTGGATGTCATGCCGGCGCCGGTCATGATCATCGATCGGTCGTTTGGTATCACCTATATGAATAAAATCGGCGCCCAAGTGGGAGGGAAGAGCCCGGAACAACTCATCGGGGTAAAGTGTTACGACCATTTCAGAACTTCCGACTGCAAAACCGAGCAGTGCGCCTGCCACCGGGCGATTCAAGACGGCCGGATCACCACCAGGGAAACCGATGCCCACCCCGGCGCGAACCATCTTGAGATCTCCTACACGGGAATTCCCCTACGGGATCGGGAAGGAAACGTCATCGGCGCCTTTGAAACAGTCGTGGATCTGACCCAAATCAAACGGCAAGGAAGGACCACCGATAAAATTCTTCAGTATCAGACGACCGAAACCAACAGACTCTCCGGCTGCCTGGGAAACCTCGCCAAGGGGGACACCCGCTGCGCGCTCCAGGCGGAACCGGGAGACGCCGATACCTCCGCTATCCGGGACAACTTTGACACCATTTATCACGATGTGGCCGACCTGACCGGCGGACTACGCACCATTGCGGGATTTGCCGACCAGATCGCCGGCGGCAACCTCATGGTGGAGCTGAAGGAACGCTCCCCCAACGACAGTCTGATGAAGGCGCTCATCACCATGGTCAGACAGCTCACCTCCGTGGTGAGTGAGGTGAAGAGCGCCGCCGACAACGTGGCGTCCGGTTCCCTGGAGATGAGTTCCGGCGCCGAAAACCTTTCCCAGGGGGCTTCGGAACAGGCGGCGGCCGCCCAGGAAGCATCCTCCTCCATGGAACAGATGACCGCCAACATCCGCCAAAGCGCCGACAACGCCCAACAGACGGAGAAGATCGCCGTCCAGTCCGCCGACGACGCCAAGGCAGGGGGGGCGGCCGTGGTGGAGACCGTGGCCGCCATGCGGGAGATTGCGGGGAGGATCACCATCATCGAAGAGATCGCCCGGCAGACCAACATGCTGGCGCTGAATGCCGCCATCGAGGCGGCCCGAGCCGGGGAGCACGGCAAGGGGTTTGCCGTGGTCGCCTCCGAGGTGCGCAAACTGGCGGAGAGGAGCCAGCAGGCTGCCCAGGAGATTTCTCAACTCTCCGCATCCAGCGTGGATGTGGCGGAGCGGGCCGGGAGCATGCTGACCCGGATACTCCCGGATATCCGGAAGACTGCTGAACTGGTGCAGGAGATCAACGCCGCCAGCCGGGAACAGGACTCCGGAGCCGGACAGATCAACAAGGCGATCCAGCAGTTGGATCAGGTGATCCAGCGAAACGCCACCGCCGCCGGGGAGATGGCCTCCACCGCCCTGGAGCTTTCCTCCCAGGCGGAACAGCTCCAGGGGAGCGTGGCTTTCTTCAAAACAGCCCACTAGAAAAACCAGCCGAGCGAACAATAATGCATCAGAGAAAAGGGGATATCATCATGAGGCTCTGGGGCAATCTGAAAATCCGCACGAAGATACTGATCAGTATCACCGCTATCTCCCTTGCCTTCTCTACGCTCTTTGTCTCCTTTTCCGTCTCGTCCTTCAACACCGAGATTATGGATAGCCTCAAGGAGAAAGGCACCACTCTCGCCATCCTGGCCGCCGAGACCGTTAAGGCGTCGGTGCAGTACGGTATCGGGGAAGAGACCGAAAAAGTGCTGAAGCAGCTGATTGCCAGTGACATCGACATGAGTGTGGCGGCGGTTGTAATCCGGAGTCCCAAGGGTGAGTATACGGTAACGGCCAGGAATATGGCCAAAGGGTACGAATCCGTAAACCTGGGCGCACCCCTCAAGTATCTGTCGCAACACCCCCCCGTCATGAAAGGGAATACAATCATTTTTGACGACAATAAAATCGTCTACATCGCGGCAATGATCGACGTGACCGCCAATGATCTCATGCAAAACGGCTACATCCTTTTAGGGTTGAATGACATCAGCAGCGCCAAGGAACTCCTGACAACCTCGATCGTCATGGTGGGACTGGGGGTCTGCCTGCTGCTGCTCAGCGCTCTTTGCGCTTATTATATCTCACGCGCCATCACGAAACCGCTGGCCGCCGCGGTTGCCGTGGCCCATGCCCTTTCCAACGGGGATCTCACCGTCTCCGTGGAGGTCACCTCGGGTGACGAGATCGGCCAGCTCATGACGGGGATGAAGCAGGTTGTGGAGACCATCCGGATGCTGATCTCGGATTTTTCCATGCTCTCCGACGGAGCCATGGCGGGGCGGTTAACCGTCCGGGCGGACGCCGGCAAACACCGGGGAGACTTCCAAAAGATCGTGCACGGGGTCAACGGCACCCTGGACGCCATCATAACCCCCCTGAATGTGGCCGCCGACTACGTGGACCGGATCTCCAGGGGGGATATCCCCCCCCAAATAACCGACCAGTACCAGGGCGATTTCAACACGATCAAGCTCCACCTCAACAGCTGCGTGGACAACGTCAATGCCCTCATCACCGATGCCGGCGCCTTGGTGAGTTCATCGATTCAGGGAAAACTCGCCGTACGCGCCGACGCATCCCGCCACCAGGGAGACTTCAGGAAAATCGTGACAGGATTCAACGAGACCCTGGACGCCATCATCGGCCCCCTGAATTTCACCGCCCGGTACGTGGAGCAGATATCCAAAGGGGATATGCCGCCGGTCATCACCGCCAGCTACCAGGGAGATTTCAACGAGGTTAAAAACAACCTGAACGAGCTCATCCTGGCGCTCGACGGGATCACCGCCGGCGCCCGTGAGGTAGCCCAGGGGAACCTGATGGTGGAGTTGAAGGAACGCTCCCCCAACGACGAACTGATGAAGTCCTTCATCGCCATGGTCGGACAGCTCACCTCCGTTGTCAGCGAAGTAAAAACCGCCGCGGACAACGTGGCCGCCGGTTCCCAGGAAACGAGCTCAGGAGCCGAAAACCTTTCTCAGGGGGCCACCGCACAGGCCGAGGCCGCGGAAGAAGCCTCCTCTTCCATGGAGCAGATGACCGCCAACATCCGGCATAACGCCGAGAACGCGCAACAGACCGAGAAGATCGCCGTGCAATCCGCCGAGAACGCCAAGGCCGGGGGACAGGCGGTAGCGGAGACCGTGGCAGCCATGCAGGAGATAGCAGGGAGGATCAACATCATCGAAGAGATCGCCCGGCAGACCAACATGCTGGCCCTGAACGCAGCCATCGAGTCGGCCCGGGCCGGAGTGCACGGCAAGGGGTTTGCCGTGGTCGCCTCCGAGGTGCGCAAGCTGGCTGAACGGAGCCAGCGTGCGGCCAAGGAAATATCCGAACTCACCACCTCCAGCGTGGCTGTTGCCGAGCGGGCCGGGGCGATGCTGAAAAAAATGCTCCCGGACATCCAGAAGACCGCGGAACTGGTGCAGGAAATCAACGCGTCCAGCAAGGAACAGGACTCCGGGGCCGGACAGATCAACAGCGCGATCCAGCGACTGGATCAGGTGATCCAGCAAAACGCCTCCGCCGCCGGCGAGATGGCCACCACCGCCGAGGAGCTCTCCTCTCAGGCCGAACAACTTCAGGGAACGGTCGCATTCTTCAAGATCGGCGACTCCGTCACCTCTTTTCCCGCCCAAGTGATCCCCCCCGCGCCAAGGTCGAAACCCAGGGCAACGTTCGGGAAGAGCATACGCTACGCCAAGCCCAAGCCACCCAAGGCGGAGAAAGAGAACGATCCGGTCATGAGCGCCCACGACGATGGGGACAGCCAGTTCGAAAAGTTTCAAAAAACAGGTCCTCTACTTTAAAGGAGCGAATCATGCTGAATAACATGAATATCGGAACGCGGCTGAGTTTAGGGTTCGGCATGATTCTTGTTCTTATGATCTGTCAGGGACTCTTTGCCATGAACCGCCTCAAAATCATCGACGACGACGTAAATCTGCTGGTGGGCAATCACTGGCCAAAAGTCGTGATGATCAATGACATGCACAAGCAGGTCAACGTTGTGGCCCGCGCCCTCCGGAACATGCTGCTTACCGATGACACGGCCATCCGGCGAAAGGAGTACGACCGAATCGTCAAGGCGGAACAACAGGTCACCAAGACCATCGATGAGCTTACCAAGGTCGTAAAAAGTGAACCGGGTCTTACAATCTTCCATAACATGGTGGACGCGCGGTCCAAGTACATGGAACAGCAAAAAATAGCCATCGGTCTGATCCAAAACGGACAAAAAGAGGAGGCGTTCACCCACCTTCTCGGTACTATGAGAAAATCCCAGACTGACTTTTTTGACTCCTTGGAAAATTTATCCAAATATCAAGATAAATCAGTAGAAAAACTAGGAAATATGGCGACAGTGGCATACGATGTCGCCATCCGGCTCATAATCGGCTTAGGGATCGTAGCCACCCTTCTGGTATCTCTTGTAGCGTGGATACTCACTCGCGGTATTACGAGACCGGTGGCGGCCTGCGTCGCAGTCGCCAACAAGATCGCCGCCGGAGACACCGATGTCATCCTGGATACCACGGCAACGGATGAGACAGGGATTCTGCAAGGGGCCATGGGACAGATGGTCGTGGCCATAAAGGCGCTCATCAGCGACGCCGCCATGCTCTCCCGGGCGACGACGGCGGGGAAACTTGCCACAAGAGCCGACACCGGCAAACATCGGGGGGAATTCCGAACCATTATCGTAGGCTTTAACGACACCCTGGATGCCGTTATCGGCCCTCTCAACGTAGCGGCCGAATACATGGACCGAATCTCCAAGGGGGACATTCCCCCCAAGATCAGCGAACCAATGAACGGCGACTTTAACGAGATCAAGCTCAATCTGAACAACTGCATCGACAACATCAATCTCCTCATCACCGACGCCAACAGTCTGGCGCGAACCGCCGTTCAAGGGAATCTAGCCAATCGGGCCGTCCCCTCCCGACACCAGGGAGACTTCCGGAAAATCATGGCCGGGTTCAACGATACCCTGGACGCCGTCATCACCCCCCTGAACATGGCGGCGGAGTACATGGATCGGATCTCCAAGGGAGATATGCCTCCCCTCATCACCGATAACTACAACGGTGACTTCAACGAGATCAAGCTCAACCTGAACAACTGCATTATCAACATCAACCGTCTCATCACCGACGCCAACTCCCTGACGCAGGCCGCCATGGAAGGGGAACTGGCCAACCGGGCTGATGTTTCCATGCACCAGGGGGACTTCAAAAAGATTGTCGTCGGGTTCAACCAGACCCTGGACGCCGTCATCACTCCCCTGACCATGGCGGCCGAATACATGGATCGAATCTCCAAGGGGGATATCCCCCCGAAAATCACCAATAACTATAACGGCGACTTCAACGAGATCAAACTCAACCTGAACAACTGCGTCGACAACATCAACCGCCTCATCACCGACGCCGCCATGCTGGCGCTGGCGGCCGACGAGGGACGACTGGAATGCCGAGCCGACATCACGCAACATCAGGGTGATTTCCGGAAAATAATTCAGGGAGTCAACGAAACTCTGGAAAACATGGTCAGGCCGCTACAGAGGTCGATTGAGCATCTGGAGGACATGAGTAACGGCATAATCGGCAAACAGATCACCCGCGAGTATCATGGGGAGTACAACAGGCTGAAAGATTCATTCAACAAAAGTTTTGCGGCGATAACCACCTTGGTTACCGATACCGACACCCTGGCGGCTGCCGCCAGGGAAGGGAAGCTGGCCATCCGCGCCGACACCACCCGGCACCAAGGTGATTTCAAGAAGATCATGATCGGCTTCAACGACACCCTGGACGCCGTCATCACCCCTCTGAATATGGCCGCGGAATACGTTGACCGGATATCCAAGGGAGACATCCCACCGAAAATCGCCGATGCTTACCACGGGGACTTCAACGAGATCAAGAACAACCTCAACAGCTGCATCGGCAACATCACTGCCCTTGTCATCGACGCCAACGACTTGGCGAAGAGCGCCGTGGATGGAAAACTGACTAATCGGGCCGACGCCACCCGGCACCAGGGAGATTTTCGCAAAATCGTGGTCGGGTTCAACGACACCTTGGACGCCGTCATCACCCCCCTGAACATGTCAGCCGACTACATGAACAGAATCTCCAAGGGGGATATGCCCCCGAAGATTACCGATGCCTACAACGGCGATTTCAACGGGATAAAAAACAACCTGAACAGCTGTATCGACAACATCAACCTCCTTATCACCGACGCCGACGCCCTGGCGCTGACCGCCGTGCAGGGGGAACTGGCCAACCGGGCCGACCCCTCCCGCCACCAGGGAGATTTCAAGAAGATCGTTCTCGGCTTCAATAACACCCTGGACGCCGTCATAGGTCCCCTGAACATGGCCGCCGCACATATGGACCGAATCGCCAGGGGGGACATTCCTCCCAGGATCACCGGCAGCTACCAGGGAGAGTTCAACGAGATCAAGAACAGCCTCAACACCTGCATCGACGCCATCAACCTCCTATCCACCGACGCCCACACCCTGGTCAGGGGAACCGTGGCCGGGAATCTGGCCACCCGCGCGGACATCTCCCGGCATCGGGGAGAGTTCAAGAATATCATGGAGGGGGTGAACAACTCCCTGGACGCAGTCATCATCCCCCTTACCATGTCCGCCGACTACGTGGCGCGAATCTCCAGGGGGGACATGCCGTCGGCCATCACCGCCAGCTACAACGGCGACTTCAACGAGATCAAGAACAACCTCAACATCCTCATCGAGGCGCTCCAGCGGATCACCGCCGGCGCTCGTGAGCTCTCCCAGGGGAACCTGATGGTGGAACTGAAGGAACGCTCCGACAACGACGAGCTGATGAAAGCCCTCATCACCATGGTCAGACAGCTCACCTCCGTGGTGAGCGAAGTGAAGTCCTCCGCCGACAATGTGGCGGCCGGCTCCCTGGAAATGAGCTCCGGGGCCGAGAACCTTTCCCAAGGGGCATCGGAACAGGCGGCTGCCGCCCAGGAAGCTTCCTCCTCCATGGAACAGATGACCGCCAACATCCGCCAGAGCGCCGACAACGCCCAGCAGACGGAGAAGATCGCCGTCCAATCCTCCTTCGATGCCAAAACCGGGGGTGAGGCGGTGGTCGAGACCGTGGCCGCCATGCGGGAGATCGCAGGGAGAATCACCATCATTGAAGAGATCGCCCGACAAACCAATATGCTGGCGTTGAACGCCGCCATCGAGGCGGCCCGGGCCGGGGAGCATGGCAAGGGATTCGCCGTAGTCGCATCCGAGGTGCGCAAACTGGCCGAACGAAGCCAGCAGGCAGCCCAGGAGATATCCCGCCTCTCCGCCTCCAGCGTGGAGGTAGCGGAGCGGGCGGGAACAATGCTGACCCGGATACTCCCGGATATCCAGAAGACCGCGGAACTGGTACAGGAGATCAACGCCGCCGGCAGGGAACAGGACTCCGGCGCCGGCCAGATAAACAAGGCGATCCAGCAACTGGACCAGGTAATCCAGCAGAACGCCTCAGCCGCCGAGGAGATGGCCTCCACCGCCCAGGAGCTCTCCTCCCAAGCGGAACAGCTCCAAGGGGCGATGGCCTTCTTCAAGATCGGCGACACCAGGGCCACCCTCCCCTCCCGGGAAATGTCCCGGTTACCCCGGATCCGAACCAAGAGTTCGGCCACAAAGAACATCGGATACGCCAAACCCAAGCCGGCGGCCAAGAAGATGATCGGCCACGACCTGATCATGGCCGCCCATGACGACCTGGACAACCAGTTCGAAACGTTCTAAAACCTAAAACCTAAAACCCGACCATCATTACCCTGGAGAACACCATGAAAATGCCTCGTATTATCAATTACTACCTTAATTTTTCCGTCAAATTCAGGCTCACCGTCCTCTGCACCTGTTACAGCGCCGGCATCTTCGCCTTGCATTTCGGCGGCCGGTTCGGCAAAACGATTCACTTGGAGGCCATGCTTACCTTTGGAGTTTTTGGTATTCTCTTCAGTTGGCTTAATATCTGGTCTATCAGTCAGGCAGTCCAGCGGGCCAAGGGACACCTGGAGTGCATGGCCAGGGGTGATCTGTCACAGGATATACCGGTTTTCCACCACAACGATATCAGCGAGATGCTCCTCAGCATGAAATCGCTCCAGGAATCGGTTCAGATGCTCTCCCGTGACACGGGGATGCTGATCACGGCGGCGGTGAACGGCAACCTCTCCGTCAGGGCCGACGCCGGCAGACATCACGGAGATTTTCAGACTATCGTGGCCGGTATCAACGAGATCATGGATACGGTCATAGGCCCGCTGAACGTGGCCGCCGACGCCCTCTATGACTTCGGCGACGGCATCGTACCCAAGCAAATCACCCAGGAGTACGTGGGAGATTATGCCCGGATCAAAGCCGGACTGCAGAGCGTCATCGCCACCGTCAGTATGAGGGGGGAGGATCTGGAGTTACTCAATAACGCCGCACTGCTGGGGAATCTCACCATCCGCGCCGATGTCACAAAATACAGCGGCTACAACAGCAAGGCGCTCATTATCGTCAACGAAATACTGGATCGCTTGACCATTCCGCTGGGGGTCGCCGCCACCTACGTGGACCGGATCTCCAAGGGGGATATCCCCCCTAAAATCACCGATATTTACAACGGCGACTTCAACACCACCAAGAACAACCTGAATACCTGCATCGACGCCATCAACAACCTCATTACCGATGCCGACATGCTTGCCCAGGCCGCCGTCAACGGCAACCTGTCGGCGCGGGCCGACCTGCACCGGCACCAAGGAGACTTCCAAAAGATCGTGGCCGGGTTCAACGGGACCCTGGACGCCGTCATCACCCCTTTGAACATGGCCGCCACCTACGTGGACCGGATCTCCAAGGGGGATATCCCGCCAAGGATCACCGCTACCTACAACGGCGATTTCAACGAGATCAAGCGCAACCTGAACAGCTGCGTGGACAACGTCAACACCCTGGTGGCCGATACGGATATGCTGGTCAAGGGGGCCGTTGCCGGCACTCTGGCCAACCGGGCCGACGTCTCCCGCCATCAGGGGGAGTTTAAAAAGATCGTGGCCGGGTTCAACAGCACCCTGGATGCCGTCATCACCCCTTTAAACATGGCCGCCGACTACGTGAACCGGATCGCCAGGGGAGAGATTCCCCCCCCCATCACCGCCGCCTACAACGGCGATTTCAACGAAATCAAGCTCAACCTGAACAACTGCATCAACAACATCACCCTCCTCATCACCGACGCCGACACCTTGGCGCGGACCGCCGTGGAGGGGAAACTGGCCAACCGGGCCGATCCTTCCCGGCACCAGGGGGACTTCCGCAGGATCGTGGTCGGCTTCAACGACACCCTGGACGCCGTCATCACTCCCCTGAACATGGCGGCCCGGTACATGGACCGGATCTCCAAGGGGGATATCCCCTCACAAATCACCGACGCCTACAACGGTGACTTCAACGGAATCAAGCTCAGCCTGAACAGCTGCATCAACAACATCAACCTCCTCATCACCGACGCCGACACCCTGGCGCAGAGCGCCGTGGAAGGGAAACTGGCCAATCGCGCCGACATATCCCGCCACCAGGGGGAGTACAGAAAAATCGTCACCGGATTCAACGACACCCTGGACGCGGTCATCGGCCCCCTGACCATGTCCGCCGACTACATGGACCGGATCTCCAAGGGGGATATCCCGCAAAAAATAACCGCTGCCTACAATGGCGACTTCAACGAAATCAAGCTCAACCTGAATAACTGCATCAACAACATCAATCTCCTCATCACCGACGCCGACACCCTGGCGCGGACAGCCGTGGAGGGAAAACTGGCTAACCGGGCCGATGCCTCCCGGCACCAGGGGGACTTCAAGAAGATCGTGGTCGGGTTCAACAACACCCTGGACGCAGTCATCGGCCCCCTGAACATGTCCGCCGACTACATGGACCGGATCTCCAAGGGGGATATTCCGCAAAAGATTACCGCTGCCTACAACGGCGACTTCAACACCATCAAGAATAACCTCAATACCTGTATTGACGCCGTGAACCTCCTGGTCACCGACGCGGGAACCCTGGTCAAGGCCGCCGTGGCCGGGGATCTGGTCACCCGCGCCGACGTCACCCGGCACCAGGGAGATTTCAAGAAGATCATGGCGGGGGTCAACGAAACCCTGGACGCCGTCATCGACCCCCTGAACATGGCGGCCACCTACGTGGCACGGATCTCCAAGGGGGATATGCCGCCGCCCGTCACCGCCGGCTACAACGGCGACTTCAACGAAATCAAGAACAACCTCAACTTCCTCATTGAGGCGCTCCACCTGATCACCGCCGGCGCCCGTGAAATCTCCCAGGGAAACCTGATGGTGGAGTTGAAGGAACGCTCCGACAAGGACGAACTGATGAAGGCCCTCATCTCCATGGTCCGGCAGCTTACCTCCGTGGTGAGCGAGGTGAAGGCAACGGCCGACAACGTGGCCGCCGGTTCCCTGGAGATGAGCTCCGGGGCCGAGAACCTCTCCCAGGGGGCCTCCCAGCAGGCCGCCGCCGCCCAGGAAGCCTCCTCCTCCATGGAGGAGATGACCGCCAACATCAGGCAAAACGCCGACAACGCCCAGCAGACGGAGAAGATCGCCGTCCACTCCGCCGACGACGCCAAGGCCGGGGGAAAGGCCGTGACCGAGACCGTGGCCGCCATGCGGGAGATCGCCGGCAAGATCACCGTCATCGAAGAGATCTCCCGGCAGACCAACCTGCTGGCGTTGAACGCCGCCATCGAGGCGGCCCGGGCCGGAGAGCACGGCAAGGGGTTCGCCGTGGTCGCCTCCGAGGTGCGAAAACTGGCAGAGAGGAGCCAGCAGGCGGCCCAGGAGATCTCCAAACTCTCCGCCTCCAGCGTGGAGGTGGCGGAGCGGGCCGGGACCATGCTGACCAAGATACTCCCGGATATCCAGAAGACCGCGGAGCTGGTGCAGGAGATCAACGCCTCCAGCAAGGAGCAGGACTCCGGGGCCGGACAGATCAACAAGGCGATTCAGGAGCTTGATCAGGTGATCCAGCAGAACGCCTCCGCCGCCGAGGAGATGGCCTCCACCGCCGAGGAACTCTCCTCTCAAGCGGAACAACTTCAGGGGGCGGTGGCCTTCTTCAGGATCGGCGACAACCTTCTTCCCCTCACCTCAAGAGGGAGAGCTAAAACGGAAAGAGAGATCCCCAGAGCGTCCGCCCGAAAGGGGATAAGCTACGTCAAGCCCAAGCCGACCCGGGTAATGGGGGGACACGACCTGGTCATGTCCGGCCATGATGATCTGGACAATCAGTTCGAAACGTTTTAATATCGCGGACCGGG
>CAIYUY010000226.1 GCA_903929485.1 uncultured Desulfuromonadales bacterium | reverse complement strand
CCTCCGGACCCTGGGGGGTGACGATTCCACCTATGCCCACCACATGAAGGATGCCCGGTTCACCATCCCCACTCCGGCGCTTCTGGCCAAGGTGGTGGACCTGCTGGACAACGTCCCCATGGAGGATCGGGATACCAAGGGTGATCTCTACGAATACATGCTGGGGAAGATCGCCGCCGCCGGACAGAACGGCCAGTTTCGGACCCCGCGTCATATCATCCAACTCATGGTGGAGATGACCGCTCCGCAACCGGGGGATGTGATCTGTGATCCGGCCTGCGGCACCGCCGGGTTTCTGGTGGCATCCGGCGAATACCTCCGGCAACGGCGCCCCTCCATCCTCCATGACCCGGCGCAGAAGGAGCATTTTCATCATCGGATGTTCCACGGTTTCGATTTCGACAACACCATGCTCCGGATCGGCAGCATGAACATGCTCCTCCATGGGGTGGAGAACCCGGACATCCGGTATCGGGACTCCTTGGCCCAGGACCATGCGGGGGAAGAGGAGAAATACACCCTCGTCCTGGCCAATCCTCCCTTTGCCGGTTCGTTGGACTACGAGAACACCGCCAAGGATCTGTTACAGATCGTCAAGACCAAGAAGACCGAAATCCTCTTCCTGACCCTTTTCATCCGGCTCCTGAAGCCCGGCGGACGGGCCGCGGTCATCGTCCCCGACGGCGTCCTCTTCGGTTCCAGCAAGGCCCACAAAGAGTTGCGGCGGATACTGGTGGAAGAGCAGAAGCTCGACGCCGTGGTTTCCCTTCCCGGCGGGGTCTTCAAGCCCTACGCGGGAGTCTCCACCGCCATCCTACTCTTCACCAAAACCAACTCCGGCGGGACAAACAATGTCTGGTTCTACGACGTTCAAGCCGACGGCAGGAGTCTGGACGACAAGCGGACCCCGCTCCTCCCCGAGGAAAAGCTCGGTGCTGTCCCGCAGACACCCCTCACCGCCGAAGACCACGCCCGAAATAATCTCCCCGACATCCTCGCCCGGTGGCAAACGATTGCCCCTTCAAATCATCTCTCCTCAGCCCCTGTTGGTTGTCTCCCTCCCTTTCAAGGGGAGGGTCGGGGTGGGGATGGGTTAGACTCATCAGGGGAACTCGCTCGTCCCCGCACCTCCCAAAGCTTCTGCGTCCCCAAGGCCGAGATTGCCGCCCAAGGCTACGACCTCTCCCTCAACCGGTACAAGGAAGTGGTTCACGAAGAGGTCGAACACCGGACGCCGAAGGATATCCTTGCCGGTCTGGCCAAGCTGGAAGTGGAGATTCAGACGGGGATGGAAGAGTTGACAGTAATGCTCGGTTCGGCTCCGCTCAGTACAAGTTCGATCGCCGGACGGTAATAGCCAGAATCTTTTACCGGTTGGAATGTGTTTTTGCTATTGTTTCACAAGGAAATCCAGATCCAGAGAGGAAATTTTGCCATGGCCCACTTGGCTCAGGTACAACAGGCCATAACTGAACCGCAGGTCTTGTCCAAGGCGGTCATCAATATCGCTCTCTACCTCGATCTGCCAAAAGTCAAACTGGCCCACATTCTGGGGGTCAGTTCAGCCACGGTCACTCGACTCTACAGCGACGCCTACCTGCTCTCTCCCGGAAAGAAAGAGTGGGACTTCGCCGTTCTGCTGGTCAGATTGTTCCGTTCTCTCGATTCGATAGTCGGAGGAGCAGCGGACGATGCCAGAAAATGGCTAACCAGTGAAAACAAGGCGTTAGCCGATAAAAAACCGCTGGATCTGATTGAATCGACGGAGGGCCTGGTCCGTGTCGTTACCTACCTTGACGCCTGCCAAGCTGTTTGACTCAGCCGAGGAGGTAATCTGGATGCGTCAGGGAAATGAGTCATTTTCTTTCAGAATCAATTGTTGGGAGAAATAGTTGGCTTCGACTTCGCTCAGCCAACGGGCGATTCTACTCAGCCTGCGTACTTTTGCATAACCATCGACAGTTACCTGCTCCCTGAGCGGAGTCGAAGGGAGTAGACGACAATGCCTTTCATGTATATCCTTGAATGCGCCGACGGAAGCTACTATACGGGCAGTACCTGGGATTTGGAGCGGCGCCTCTGGGAACATCAGAATGGTCTTGGCGCACATCACACTGCCAAGAGATTGCCGGTGAAACTTGTTTACTACGAAGAGAGCGATCGTATCGATGACGCCTTTTATCGGGAAAAACAGGTACAGGGATGGTGTCACAAGAAGAAAGAAGCGTTGATAGCAGGTGACACGAATTTGATACATATCCTGGCGGAATGTCGGAATGAGAGTCATTGCCGGAGGTTTCGTTCCCTGAGCGTGGTCGAAGATGGTGAAGCTGAACGTTCCCTGAGATTGGTCCCTGAGCGAAGCCGAAGGGAAGTCGAAGGGAGTGGAAGAGTTGAGGATGCTGGCTTCGACTTCGCTCAGCCACCGGGCGACTTCGCTCAGCCAGAGAAAGGCACCAACTGCTCCCTGAGCGAAGTCGAAGGGAGCAACGTTGATGCGAGCAATAAAGAGTTGCGGGGAATAATAGAGTGAATAAGTATAAGATGGTACGAATTGCTGAGTTTTGTTCGACAGGCACCGGTGGAACGCCTTCCCGTGGTAAAATGGACCGCTATTTCGAAGGTGGAACCATTCCCTGGGTCAAATCTGGAGAGCTTCGAGAAAATATTATCAACGATACAGAAGAGAAAGTTACGGAATTAGCCCTGCGGGAAACTAATGTGAAGTTGGTTCCGGCTGGGGCAATCCTTCTTGCAATGTACGGTGCAACGGTCGGTCGACTCGCTATTCTTGGGGTACAAGCAACAACTAATCAAGCTGTTTGCCATATCATTCCGGACCCAAAAAATACTGATATCAGGTATTTATTTCAAGCTTTAGCCAACCAAGTCCCGACTATTATTGCGCGGGGTGTTGGCGGCGCACAGCCCAATATTAGCCAAGGAATAGTCAAAGATCTGGTAGTACCCCTCCCACCTCTTCCCGACCAAAAACGAATAGCGGCGGTGCTGGACAAGGCCGAGGAACTCAGGGCCAAGCGCCGCACCGCCCTTGCCGAACTCGACACGCTCTCCCAGGCGATCTTTTTGGAGATGTTTGGGGATGCAGGGGAAAACCCTAAGAACTGGCCTTTTCAGCCGGTATCAGCCTATGTCTCAGAGTTCCAAGGCGGCAAGAGCATGGAGTCTGAAAGTGGAGAAGATGTCATAACTCGAAATCGGGTTCTAAAAATAAGTGCTGTCACCGGAATGAAATTTCGGCCAACTGAGGCTAAACCAGTCCCCGATTGTTATGAACCACCTATCGATCATTTTGCCCGTCCTGGCGATCTACTGTTCAGTCGCGCCAACACATCGGAACTGGTCGGAGCCGTTGCTTATGTAGATCAAACTCCGACAAATTTACTTTTGCCCGACAAACTATGGAGGTTTATCTGGCGTAAACCGTTGCAGGTTGAACCACTCTTTGTATGGTCATTGTTTCAGACTCCATTTATACGCAGAGAAATCAGCAGACGAGCAACTGGAACAAGTGGTTCGATGAAAAATATCTCGCAAGAAAAGGTTTTTGGAATACGAACAATTCTCCCCCCCCTCCCTCTCCAACACGAATTCGCCCGCCGGGTGGCGGTGGTGGAGAAACTGAAAACCACCCACCGGGCCGCACTGTCGGAGCTGGACCTCCTGTTCGCCTCGCTCCAGCATCGGGCCTTTCGGGGGGAGCTGTCTTCCGTACAAAATGACGGCGCTCCATGAACACCTTGAATCTGTTCAGCGCGGGGAATCAACTAATACCCGGTGGCGCCAGTTGGTATCTCGCCGACCTCGGCGAGTTTCGCGGCAAACAAGAATTGTACACCCATCAGGCGCCTCAACGCTTGAAGACCTTGCGGGAACATGCCCTGATCGAAAGCGCGGTCTCCAGCAACCGGATGGAAGGGATTACGGTTGACCCCAAAAGGGTACGCGAGCTTTTGGCTGCTCCTCGGCCGCTTTTCCGTGATCGCGACGAAGAAGAGGTGCGCGGCTACCGTGAAGCGCTGAGCCTGATCCACGAAAACAGTGCGATTCTGGCTGCTTCAGAAGAAACCGTCCTCAGACTGCATCGCCTCACCCGTGGCGAGATATGGGATGCGGGCTGTTACAAGGAAAAAGACGGCGATATCATCGAACGTTACTCCGATGGCAGCCAGCGGGTACGATTCCGTACCGTGACCGCAGCGGATACACCGGAACAGATGGCACGCCTGGTTGCTGACTGGCACAATTGCCTGGATGATCGCTGGGTTCACCCCCTTATTGCCATGGCGGCATTCAACCTCGATTTCCTCTGCATCCACCCTTTTCGCGACGGCAATGGCCGTGTCTCTCGCCTGCTCCTGCTGCTCCAATGCTATCAGCTCGGGTTTGAGGTAGGGCGTTATATCAGCCTGGAACGTTTGATCGAGCAGAATAAAGAGCGCTATTACGAAACCCTGGAGCAGAGTTCGCAAGGGTGGCATGAAAGGAAACACGATCCTTGGCCATATATCAACTTTATCCTGTCCATTCTAAAAACCGCCTACCGTGAATTCGTGGAACGAGTCGGCAGCATCCAGGCGCCGCGCGGTAGCAAGACGGAAATGGTGCTGGCAGCCCTGGAACGTCTTCCCTCGGAGTTTACGGTAGCTCAACTGGAGCAGGCGGCCCCAGGTGTAAGCCGCGAAATGGTGCGCCGTATCCTTGGCGGGCAGAAGGGGCAAAGCGTTGAATGCATCGGTCGCGGCCCCGGCGCAAAATGG
>CAIYUY010000225.1 GCA_903929485.1 uncultured Desulfuromonadales bacterium | reverse complement strand
CCTGGGGATCGTCACCCTGGTCATGTCCGAGGGATACCGTCGCGCCGGTAACAACGGGAGGGTAGTGGCGGCTCTTCTTACCGCCTGCTTCAGCGCCGGCCAGGTCGTCGGCCCCACCCTGGCGGGGCTCGTGGCCGACCGTGGGGGATTCGCCATCCCCCTCCTCCTGGCGGCGCTGTCGGTATCACTGGGTGGGGTCATCATCGCCACGGACAAGCGATTTACCAAATACTAACATTTTCCAATAAAGCAGAATATGACGCAATCATGTCTTGACATAATATGTCAAGACAGCCATAATCAAAACATGAAATCATTTGGTGTTACTATACGCAATCTGAGATTGAAGCAGAATCTTCCGCTTCGCGTGGTCGCCGCCGCCGCCGAGATCGATTCCACGCTTTTAAGTCGATTCGAGCTTGGAGAACGATTTCCTACAGATGAACAGATCAACCGGTTTGCCGAATATTTCAAGCTTTCCTTGGAAGAACTTACCTCTCAAGTTATCGCCGACAGAATAATCGCGACATATGGTCAAGAATCGACGACATACCGAGCAGCCGAACTGGTCCGGGAGAGAATATCTGAATATTTAAATAAAAACAGTGAGTTAGACGAGAAACAATTAGAGCGTTCACGACAGATCGAATAGTTAAGAGGCGATAGTATGAAATTCTATGAGTTTTTCTCCGGTGGCGGCATGGCGCGTGCGGGTCTGGGGCCGACTTGGAGTTGTTTGTTCGCAAATGATATCGATCCCAAGAAAACCGCGGCATACAAACGAAATTTTCATGCCGACGAACTCATGGTCTGCGATATTAACCAAGTGTCGTCTTCCAGTCTACCGGGCAGGGCTGATCTTGCCTGGGCGTCCTTTCCCTGCCAGGATCTTTCTCTCGCTGGGGTCGGCAACGGTCTGGAGGGGCGACGTTCCAGTGTATTCTGGCCATTCTGGCGGTTAATGCAAGAACTAAAAATAGAGGGACGAGCTCCTCGAACGATCATACTTGAAAATGTTTACGGCGCCGTAACGTCTCATCGAGGAAAAGATTTAGCGACGATCTGCGAAGCCATTGCTTTGGAGGGGTACACGTACGCGCCTATGGTAATAGACGCTGTCTGGTTCTTGCCTCAAAGTCGACCTCGTCTTTTTATTGTCGCTTTTGCGCCGGAAACAAGACCTCCCAATTCCCTCCTCAGTACGATTCCGATGTCACCGTTACATCCGGATTCCTTTGGCTTGGCTTATGATCAACTTTCGGACCACGCCCGTTCCCTATGGCATTGGCTAGTCCTCCCCTACCCGAAGGTCAGAACCGAACGAATTAGCGATATAATTGAACAGATGCCTACTGGAGTTAAATGGCATACTCCTCAAGAAACTCAACGTCTCATCGAAATGATGACCCCACTAAATTTGGAAAAAGTGAACGTCGCAAAACGTATGGGCCATCGTGTTGTGGGAACGGTCTACAAAAGAACGAGGATCGACGAAAACAGCGTAAAGCAACAAAGAGCAGAGGTACGATTTGATGGGGTCGCCGGTTGCTTGAGAACCCCCTCAGGGGGATCAAGCAGACAGATTGTCATTTTTGTTGAGGGGACAAACGTAAGGAGTCGATTGCTGTCACCGCGTGAAGCGGCAAGATTAATGGGACTGTCCGACCAGTATCAACTGCCGGAACAGTACAACGACGCCTACCGGCTTGCCGGTGACGGAGTCGTCGTTCCTGTGGTATCCTGGCTGGCGCGACATCTTATAGAACCAGCGTTGTCAGTGGGCGCAGAAAGACAGGTGGCGTAATGGCGGGGACAAGGATCGACAAAAATAAGGTCATTCAATGCGAGCTTTTACCATCAATCAAGAAGAGAATCAATGATTATGCTAAAGCGCTCGTCTGCCAAGCTCCGGAAATCGGCGATCATGGGCTGAGTGAATTAGAGTTTTGGCGTTCAGGCCTCTTTCGAAGCGCAGTTGAGAGCCTGAGAGGCACACAGGCGGCGTCAATGGCGGAAAAAAAAGGTTTCATCAGAGAAGTTCTTTCACGACTTCAACAATCCGCAAGAATAAATTCTTTCGAATTTACCGGTGCCGGTGACCGTCACGACTATCAGATTGAGCTTCCGAACAACCGAAAAGCGATTATCGAATCCAAAGGATGTCTCGACGGCAACAACTCCACCGTTTACACCCGACCGCCAAACGCGGATGAGTTCCTTATCTGGTCGCTCTGTCAAAATCCCGGCGCTGATCCCAAACATAACATATGGTCAGGAATCCATACCCGGCTTGGCGGCAAGATAATAGCGGAAAAAGAGCGAGTAGACGCATTGATCGTCTGGGATATGCTCTGCGGCAGTATCGGTAGGCCGTGCCCTAAGACCAGAACAGGCGCGGGTCTTTTTCTGAAAGGAGAAGAATTTCCACCTCCTTGTATTTACCTCTTCCCTCGCACAGTTCCTGATCCTCGAAACAACCCTTGTCCCGCTGTTTGGAAACTGCACGAGGTCGGTCTTGCCAGCGCCCTTTTCGCTGAATTCGGCGGCGTACCCGCTGACGTGATCGACGTGCTACTTGAAGTACGGATGAACGGCGCCAATGTTGAGCGCAAGACACGACTCATGAGGAATAACGAGACGCTTGTTGAATCAGGATGGACAGAATTAAAGCGCGCCTCTCGTTGATGGCCGATGTCTATGATGCGGACACCCGCAAAAGGGTCATGCAAGCCGTCCACTCCAAGAACACCAAACCTGAAAGAATTGTCCGATCTCTTCTTCATCGCTTCGGTTTTCGCTTTAGACTCCACCGTAAAGACCTCCCCGGCGCACCGGATATTGTCCTGCCGTCTCGGCGCATCGCCATTTTTGTGCATGGTTGTTTCTGGCATGGACATGATTGTCCAAGAGGTGGGCGCATTCCAAAAACCAATACCGAATACTGGATCAACAAGCGAGAAAAAAATAGTCTCCGAGACCGACGCGCCATCACCGAATTGAAGGATTGCGGCTGGCGTCCCATTGTGGTGTGGGAGTGTGAGATAAAAAACATCGAAGAACTGACGGCGTTGCTACTCAAGGCGCTCACCGAAAATCCAAGTTAAACGTGACGCCCGCCCAGCTCACCTGATCGCCAAGTGGCGGCGCTATCGGTTTCCCTGGGGGGCGTCATCATCGCCACGGACAAACGGTTCGGCATGTGATGGGAAACGGGCGAACGCCGTTCGCCACTACGTTTTCCCGGTTACATTTGTTCTCGTTCTTATTTGAGGACTTTTACGGAGTTGATGACAACCGGGGTTTCCGGGGCGTCACGGAATCCCTTCTTGATCCCCGTCTTGGTGGCGGCGATCTTGTCCACCACCTCCATCCCCTTGACAACCTTGCCGAAGACCGCGTAGCCGTGACCATCGGGATTGGGACGGTTGAGTCCGCTGTTATCCACCAGGTTGACGAAAAACTGCGAGGTGGCGCTGTCCGGATCTCCGGAGCGGGCCATGGAGAGGGTTCCCCGGTCGTTCTTGAGACCATTGGCCGCTTCATTCTTCAAGGGCGCGGCAGTCGGCTTGGGAACCATCTCGGCGGTCAAGCCCCCACCCTGGATCATGAAGCCGGCGATAACCCGGTGAAAGACCGTCCCCGAATAATGACCGCTCTTGGCGTACTCCAGGAAATTCTTCACCGAGAGGGGCGCTTCAGCGGCGAAAAGTTCCGCCGTGATCTTCCCCATGCTGGTCTCGATCTCCACCGTGGGGTTCTTCACGGCGGCAGCGGCGGGAGCATCCTTGGCCAGGAGAGGGGCTGCACAGAGGAACGCCAGGGTCAGAGTTACCAATACTTTTTTGAACATCTTTGATCTCCTTTACGTGGTTTTTCCCCCTTATATGCCAAAATCCCCCCGTCGTCAACCTTCGTAAGAGCAGAGGGGCGTATGACCATACGCCCCTCTGCTCTTACGCTCCTACGGTCCGACATGACTCCGGCGATATTTGTTTGACTCTCGATCAAAAAAAAAGTACTTTATACCGGTTATTCTGCTGGAGCCATTTATGTGGAGAGCCCTGTTTTTCTTTGTTTTTTTTGCTCCGCTTACCGGCGGATGCAGCATCGTCGCCATCATCGGGACCCTGTTCGACGCAACCGGAGCCTTCGCCCATGGCTGCGCCCGCTTCTGGAGCCGGACCGCCCTGGCCATGGCCCGGG
Source organism: uncultured Desulfuromonadales bacterium (assembly GCA_903929485.1). Taxonomy (GTDB): domain Bacteria; phylum Desulfobacterota; class Desulfuromonadia; order Geobacterales; family CAIOGM01; genus CAIOGM01. The sequence goes on along the minus strand of CAIYUY010000225.1, from coordinate 4,912 downwards.
TCAAGCTCTCCACGGCAGGGACGGAGCATATCCCCCTGGAAGGTCCGGTCATCTACATGGGGAACCACCAAAGCAACTTCGATATTCTGGCGCTGACCACCGCCATCCCTCGCCGTTTTTCCTGGCTGGCCAAGGAAGAACTCTTCCGGGTCCCCTTTTTCGGTGGAGCCATGCAGCGGGCCGGCTACATCCCCCTGGACCGGAGCGACGGTCGCCAGGCGCTGAAAAGTATCGAGGAGGCCGCACGGAGGATCCGGGACGGTGTCAGCGTGGTCGTCTTCCCGGAAGGAACCCGCACCCATGACGGGAGCCTCCTCCCCTTCAAAAAGGGGGGGTTCATTCTGGCGTCACGGGCCGCGGTCCCGGTGATCCCTTTCACCATCAACGGCAGCAGAGGAATCAACCCCCGTAACCGGTTCGCACTCTACCCGGGAAGGATCAGCGTCACCTTTGCCCGGCCGCTGCTGCCGGAGGGGACGGGGAATCCGGCCCGGGAACTCCTGCGGGAGCAGGTCCGGACCGCCGTTGAAAGTGGATTGGAGAGAAAATGATCTATCTTTATCTGGTCATGGCAGCTACCGGAGCCGTGACGGCCGGTTGGGGGCTGTGGGCCGCCCATCGCTTCAGGAGACCGTGGGACAGCGCCTCAGCGGTGGCCTCAGTGGCCGGACTCGTCGCCTTCATCATCGGGATACTTCTTGCGGTACTCCCCGACTTCTTCATCACCTGAGACCCCATGGAACAGTTCAAGACAATAGCCCTCAATATCGCCCTCATGGCGGCCCTTTCCCTGATCCTGCTGGCCGGGAACACCCAGTACCGTCAGTGGAGCCAGCTTGCCAAGGGTGAAGCCGCCGAGAAGAGGGGTGACCTGAACCAGGCCATGTCCGGCTATGAAGCAGCTATCCATATGTACACCCCCTTCAGCCCGCTGATCACGACGGCGGCGGAGCGTCTCTGGCGCATGGCCGAGACGGCCCAACAACAGGGAAACCGGGAGCGGGCGCTCATCACCTACCGGACACTCCGAAGTTCATGTTATTCCGCCGCATGGCTGCTGCAACCGGGCGAAGCATGGATCGTGCGCTGCGACCAGCGGATAGCCATGCTTTTAAAAAAAAGGTAAAGGGATAAAGGTGAAAGGTCGGGACCATGGGTCTCCTTGAACCTTGCTCCTCGAACCTCGAACCTTGAACCTGTCAACCTTGAACCTTGAACACTGGGAATACCATGACCCCTGAAACAGCGGAACATACCGGATTGAAGATCATCCCCTTGGGCGGAGTTGGGGAGATCGGGATGAACATGACCGTCTTTGAGTACGGCAATGACATCATCGTGGTCGACTGCGGCCTCATGTTTCCCGAATCGTACATGCTGGGGATCGACATCGTCATCCCCGACATCTCCTACCTCCGGGAAAACAGGGATAAGATCCGCGGGATCGTATTCACCCATGGCCACGAAGACCACATCGGCGCCCTCCCCTTTGTCCTGCGAGACATCACCCCTCCTCTCTTCGGCACGGCCCTGACCCTGGGGTTCATCCGGGAAAAGCTCAAGGAATTCGAGCTTGAACGATCCGTGGCGTTCAACGTGGTGAAGCCCCGGGACAAGGTCCGCCTGGGGGTATTCGAAGTGGAGTTCATCCGGGTCACCCACTCCATCGTGGACGGCTGCGGCCTGGCGATCCGGACCCCCCAGGGGGTGGTCATCCACACCGGCGACTTCAAACTGGACCAGACACCGGTGGACGGGGAACTCACCGATCTGGCCACCTTCGCCCGCTACGGGGAGGAAGGGGTACTGGCTCTGCTGGCCGATTCCACCAACATCGAGACCAGCGGCTTCACCCTCTCGGAGAAATATGTGGGGGAGGCCTTTGACGAGATCTTCCCCAAATGCCCGGGGCGAATCGTGGTGGCGGCCTTTTCCAGCAATATCCACCGGGTGCAGCAGGTGGTGAATACGGCGGTCCGCTTTAAACGGAAAGTTCTCCTGAACGGCCGTTCCATGATCGCCAACGTGCAGATCGCCCGTGAACTGGGGTATCTGAAGATTCCCGACGGGGTAATGATCGATCTGCGGGAGATGAACCGCCTGGACCCTCACGAAATCTGCATGATCACCACGGGGAGTCAGGGAGAGCCCATGAGCGCCCTCTCCCGCATCGCCATGGGGGACCACAAGCAGATCAAACTCGGCCCCGGCGACACGGTAATCCTCTCCTCAAAATTCATCCCCGGCAACGAGCGGACCATCTCGGCGCTGATCAACAACCTGTACAAGATCGGGGTGGAAGTCTACTACGAGAAGGTCTCCGAGGTTCATGTCTCCGGCCACGCCAGCCGCCAGGAGCTGAAGATCATGCACAACCTGGTACGCCCCCGCTTCTTCATCCCGGTCCACGGCGAATACCGGCACCTGGTGCGGCACCGGAACCTGGCCTTAAGGCTGGGGATGCCGCCGGAGAACTGTATTGTCATCGAAAACGGCGATGTGGTCGGCTTCAGCGACGACAAGATGGCCGTGATCCATAAGATCGAAACCGGCCGGGTCTTCGTGGACGGCAAGGGGGTCGGCGATGTGGGGAACATCGTACTCAGGGATCGCAAACATATGTCCGAGGACGGCATGGTGGTGGTGATCATCGTCATCAACCAGGCGTCGGGAGAGATCATCTACGGACCGGACATCCTCTCCCGCGGCTTCGTCTTCGAGGATGAAAGTCAGGAATACCTGAACGAAGCAAAAAAACTGGTCCTGGACACCCTGGCCGGCCTGAACACCACCGTCATGGCCGACTGGGGCGAGGTGAAGCTGGAGGTCCGCCGGGTTCTTCGGAGATTCTTCAACAAGACCATCGAACGGCGGCCGGTAATCCTCCCCATGATCATCGAGATGTAGAAAAGCCGGGACTGGGGATTAGGGAGTGGGGACTGGGAAACGGAAAAACGGTTTTACCAGTCCCCACTCCCCAGTCCCAGGTTCCCGGCCCCCAGGTTCCCAAATTATGACTAATGACACCACACCACGACTCATAAATGAAGCCAAGGGATTCGCCCTGGGCGCCCTGGGACTCTTCCTGGGAATGGCGCTGATCACGGTGAACGCCTCCGACCGGACAGCCAATACCTGGTCCTCCCAGGCCGGGTTTAAAAACATGGGGGGATGGATCGGCGCCCAGGTGGCGGATCTCCTGCTCTCGGGATTCGGTCTTGCCTCCTACCTGGTCCCCCTGGCGCTCCTCTACCTTGCCTATCGCCTCCTCCGCTTCAAGGAGATCCGCTGGAAGGGGTACAAATTCGGCGCCTTCCTGGGGTTCCTGGTCGCCTTTGCGACCCTCTTCGGCTTCAATATCGAAACGACCTCGTTCCTTGGCCAGCAGGTTCCCACCGGTGGTCTCTTCGGCTTCGGAGTCGCCGTCTTCCTGAAACGGTGCCTGGGGGCGCCGGGGACGCTCCTCCTGATTCTCCCTTTGCTGGCAGCCTGCATCATGATTCTCGCCAGGTTTTCCTTCACCCTCTTCGCCGACTGGCTGTTTCATGCGTTCGGCCAAAAATGGAAAAGCCGCCGTGAGTCGGCGTCACTCCGGAAGGAGGCGGCCACCGACACTCCCCATTCCGGCGCTCCCCAACCCGTCAAAAATATCATGATTCCTCCTCCGGAGGCCAACATCAGGAAGGAAAAGAAAAAAGAGAAGGAGAAGGAGAAGGAGAGGGGGAAAGAGCCCCCCATCCAGGAAGCTTTCGATTTCATCAAGTCCGAGGGAGACTATACGACCCCCCCCCTGTCACTCCTGGATGTCCCCCCCATCACGGACAAGAAGATCGACACGGATCTTTTGGAGCTGAATGCCGGCCTGCTGGTGAAAAAACTGGCCGACTTCGGCGTGGACGGCGAAGTGGTGGAGATCTGCCCCGGGCCGGTCATCACCATGTACGAATTTTTCCCCGGACCGGGCATCAAGGTGAGCCGCATCGCCGGCCTCTCCGACGATCTCTCCATGGCGCTCCAGGCCCTCTCCATCCGGATCGTGGCCCCCATCCCCGGCAAAGGTGTCGTGGGGATCGAAATACCCAACAAGAACAGGGAGACGGTCTTTCTCCGGGAGATCTTCAACTGCGAGGAGTTTCACAAGAACAAGATGAAACTCCCCATGGCGCTGGGGAAGGACACCGCCGGCTTTCCGGTGGTCACCGACCTGGCCCGGGCGCCCCATCTCCTGGTCGCCGGGGCCACCGGTTCCGGCAAGTCGGTTTCCATCAACACCATCATCCTGTCGCTCCTCTACACGGCAACCCCCAAGGATGTCCGGATCATCATGGTGGATCCCAAGATGCTGGAGCTCTCCATCTATGAGGGAATCCCCCACCTTCTTCTCCCCGTGGTGACCAATCCCAAGAAGGCGGCCCTGGCCCTCAAGTGGGCGGTGCGGGAGATGGAGCGGCGCTACCGGCTCATGTCGGACAAGGGGGTCAGAAACATCGACTCCTACAACAAGAAGATCGAACGGGAGGAGAAGGAGGCGCTGGAGCACGACGCCAACCGGACCGTGACCATCGATGACATCGAAGAGGCCTTCGACGACCCGGTGGACGAGTTCACGGAGGAGTTCACCGCCGTGGCCGAACCGCTGGAGCATGGCCACCTCCCCTACATCGTGGTCATCGTGGACGAGTTGGCCGACCTGATGATGGTGGCGGGGCGCGAACTTGAGGAGTATATCGCCCGACTGGCCCAGATGGCTCGGGCAGCGGGGATTCACCTGATCCTGGCCACCCAGCGCCCCTCCGTGGATGTCATCACCGGTCTCATCAAGGCAAACTTCCCGGCTCGACTCTCCTTCCAGGTCTCTTCCAAGACAGACTCACGCACCATCCTGGACTGTAACGGCGCCGAGACCCTTCTG
>CAIYUY010000224.1 GCA_903929485.1 uncultured Desulfuromonadales bacterium | reverse complement strand
GAGAAAGGCATCTCATTGACAAAAGCAGCCATGAAAGCTATTGAAAAACGGTTGCAACGAAACCCACTCTTACCCAAATACGACATTTTGATTGAACCATTGGGCAGGCTATAAGGGTACATTCTTTGAAGCGAATCACCTAAAATCACCATGCAGGATGGCGCTGTGGTGATTCAGTTCAAGGAGAAATAGCATGAAAACTTGTCCTTCATGCGGCACAGCCGACATGGGCTTTGATTCACGTGATATTCCTTTTAACTATAAAGGTGAGCGCCTGATCGTGGAACAGATTCGCGGATGGTTCTGCTCCACCTGTTCCGAGGCACTGTTTGACGACGGTGAGGGGGGAAGGTATGCCGCCGAAATTGACCATTTTGTCAAAATGATCGATTCCACTCAAGGTGAAGATCTGCGGCGTATCCGTCGCAAACTCCACCTCAGTCAGAAAGAGGCGGCACAGTTGTTCGGTGGCGGTGTCAACGCTTTTTCCGAATACGAGCGAGGCGTAACCAAACCCGCGAAATCGACGCTCCTTTTGTTGAAAATTTTGGACAAGCATCCAGATCTGGTTGAAGAGGTCCGTAGATATGCGTAAGGGTTTCCGGTAAAGCCGGTATCTCATAGATTTCCTTTGTCTTTCTCGTGCCCGACGTAACTGTCGGGCATTTTTTTTGCCTCCTGCCTCAATCCGTCTTAAACTGTCGCACCTCTTTGGTATGGTCAATACCATCCCAAAGGAGGTGCATCATGCCGATGAACAAGAAACGATTCATTCCCCATAATCTCCTGTCTTCTATTGATTTGCATCGGAAAAACGACCGGATTTTCATCAAAAAACAGCTCTATACGTTCGACAGTTTCGTGGTTGGCGCCGGTAACCGGTCTGCCCATGCCGCGGCTCTGGCAGTGTCCGGAAGCCTCGGCGCGGCATACAATCCGCTGTTTATCTACGGCGAACGCGGTCTGGGCAAAACCCATCTTCTCGGGGCCATCGGCAATCATATCCAGGCGCAGAACAAACGGGCAAAAATCATCGTATCTTCCCCGTCATCATTCATGAATGAAACGAACAACGGTGCACATTCGGCGAAGTTGGACAAGTATTACGCCATGATTCGAAAGGCCGACGTGCTGCTCATCGATGACTTTCAGGTCATGGCCGGCGTGATATCGATCCGGAAGGAATTCCTCCACACCGTTGAACTCCTCCACGAGAGGCGCACGCTGATCGTGATTACCTCCGACAGGATGCCGGGGGATATCCCGGAGTTGGATTCTCGTCTCCTTGCCCGGATCGATGATGGGATAATGGAGGTGATTCAGCCACCCTACTTCATGTTGAGGAGATATGATGAGAACCATTATGAGTGGCATCGAAAAAATTGACGTTCTTACCGGCGGCTTCCATCCAGGAGAGTTGACGCTTATTTGCAGCAGGCCTGGGATGGGCAAAACAACTCTGCTGAAACGGGTCATACTCAACACGGCACGAACGGCGGTGCGCAACAAAAGAGCTAAATTCGTCCTGTATTTCAATCCGGCAGGTACAGGTCTCGCCGAAATCCCCCGCTTCCGTGGCATCAGCAATCTTCAAGCAGAGGCGGTTATCGTGGATGCGACACCTGCCATGTCAGTGGACCATATTGTTGAAAAATTCGCCATTCTCAAGAAAACGCATGAAATATCCATGGTGGCGATTGATTATCTGCAACTGCTGAACCAAGGGGAATCTGATCCCGACAAGCGACTGCATGGGATGGTCGCCATAGTCAGTCGGCTCAAGGAACTGGCGGTTCAAGAAGGTATCACTGTCCTGATGAATGCCGTTTTGACACCGCTTGTGGAAAACCGTCAGGATTATATGTCCCGGCCTGCCGACATTTCAAACTTTGGCGACATCAAATCACTGGCGGATATGATCATGATCCTTCATCGACCATATCACGTCGTCGGGGTGCAGGGGACGCAAGGGGTATTCCTACCCGGCCCGACAACGTTCACCGTCGCCAAGAACAGTCATGGTGGCATCGGCTTCTGCAAATTAGCCCTTCGAGAATTCGGCAATACTGCTGATATGTTCTCGTGGCACTGGTATGTTGAAGATTACCGGATTCGCAGCCATCTGCGCTGGCTGTTCTTTGGCTCGCCGGACCCTGATGATGGACCACGGCCGGAGGATTCAAGCAATGGTTATGTTATCAACGGCTACAGGATGGATAAGGAAGGGCTCGACAGGCTGAATACCGGCCTGCGCTGGCCAATTGTGGGCAAAGATCCGATCCTTGATCAAGACATCGCAAGAGATTTCCTCGATAATAAACGTTTGCAGAAACCGGAGCAATACAATGCATTCTGCCCGCTGGACGGCTACGTGACCGCGATTAACGCTGAATACTATTGGGGACTGCCACCTGGCGAGCGGATGAATGAATCCGGG
>CAIYUY010000223.1 GCA_903929485.1 uncultured Desulfuromonadales bacterium | reverse complement strand
CTTCCCTCCCAGGCGGTGGCGCTGTTGCGGGAGTTGCAGCCGTTGACGGGTGGGGGGAAATACCTCTTTCCTTCAATTCGGTCCGTTACTCGCCCCATGTCGGAAAATACGATAAATGCCGCGCTTCGTTATCTGGGGTTCGGCAAGGAGTTGATCACCGGCCACGGTTTCCGCGCCATGGCTCGAACGATCCTCGATGAGGTGTTGGGGGTTCGCCCCGATTTCATCGAACACCAGCTGGCCCACGCGGTTAAGGACCCCAACGGTAGGGCCTACAACAGAACGGCCCACCTGGAAGCCAGGCGGGCCATGATGCAGCAGTGGGCGGATTATCTGGATGAGTTGAAGCGGGTCAGCGTGACATGACGGCGTGTGATAGGTCGGGTGGACTTTCCGGCAGGGGGTCGGACGGTTTCCACCAGTATTCTTGACCGCTCTGTTCGTGTAATCGGCGTTCCATTCGGCGAAGGTATCCGGGGTTCAACGCCTCTTGCGCCTTGTTGAACAAGATATGATCCAGCGCGGCGCGGGCATAATAGAGATTGGCAAAGGGAGTGTAACGGCGCATGAGGCGGACGGTATCGGCTCCCATGTGCGGGTCTTTCCCTTGGATGGCGGTAAGGGCGTTGCCGATGGTGTATTGAAAGCCGTCGGTGAGCATCGAGCCGATGGGACCGGCTATGGCTCTTCCCACATTCTCTCCAAAGTTGGAATAATCCTGCATGAGTATTTCGCCGTAGATCCCTGCTCCACCGCTCTTGACGAAGGCTTTGAACCAGAACTTAGCCGCCTTCATGGGGTCATCCAACGGGTTCATGTTGTCCAGTTCCTTACCCATGGAAAGGTTCTGCATCTGCACCGCCACGGCTCCGGCACCCAGGAGACTCAGAATCAGTTCCGCCTTGAAAGTGGTGGTGTTCCCCGGTTCGGTTGACGCCAAACGTTTAAGGACTTTCTGGTAATGCGCCAGGGAAAAGCTTTTGAACATCCAGATGCTCTTGACAAGTTCATTGGTCAAGGGCCGGTCAGGATTTCCGCTGAACTGTGATCGGGTGTAGGCGTCGGGGGTCAACACCATGATATCCGCCTCGGCAAGAATCAGGTCCACGGCTTTGGTGGCGGCTTCGTGTACCTGTCGCTCCAGTGCCGGGGCATCGGCGGCGGGAACGTCCATGGAAAGCGGGTGCTGCATACGGAACAGTTCCGCCGGGGTCAGAATCTCCATTCCCCTTAACGTGGTTACCTTGGTCCCCCGGATAAGTTCCCAGTCGGCGGCGTCGATATGGTACCGTTCCAGGGTCGCTTTGAAGAAAGGATCGATCTGCTCAAAGGTCAGTTTGCGATTCTTCGCCAGAAAATAACCGCTGTGGAGTTGTCCCGCCAGCTTCAGTGCGTCGGTCCAGAGGGTGGCGCCTGAAACGGTCATTACTAGATGGGCCATTTTATCCACGAGCCCGCCGGATTTGGTGCTTTCCTGGTTCATGTGCCGCATCATGTCGTGAATCATGCTATCGGCAAGGAAGCCGTGCAGTTTAGCAAGGTCCCGGTCCTGCTTGGCCGCGGGGTTGAGGATCTTCAACACCTCGAACATCTCCTTGTTGCTTCCCGTGTTGTATTTCGCCATGGAAAAGAGGGTGGCGGCATCGATGACTTGGGAGATGGGGAGACTCCCCAGGAGTGCGGCGGAGAGTCCGGTACGGATATTACCCATGGTGCGGGTGATCATGGCGTAACTGTTTTCATTGACGCCTCCGTTTCTCCCGGCTAGTTCGCTGAAGTAGTTGTTGACGTCGGCGGTTCCCTTGCTCCCCTTGCCTGTGTAGGCGCTTTCGTTGGCGGCGGCCCACGCCTGGATCGTCTTGTAGCCCCGTTCGGCGTAGGGGCCGAAGGTTTCCAACATGGCTATTTCTCGGCCGGATTTGTTCAGTTTTCCCAGGATGCCGTCAATAAGATCATGAGTGCCGATTTTACTGTTGACCTCGTACCAGCTGGCGGCGTCCTTCAGGTGAAGTTGACGGTGCGAGGCCATTCCGTCAACCATCTTGCCGTCACTGCCGATTTGATTCTTTGCCGCGCCATGGTCGGCGATGGTGTTCCAGATCTGATCTATAATTCCCTTCATGGTCTCGTCGTCCACGCGGGCGCCGGTTTCGTCCTGGTACTGTTCCCGGTCCACGTGGGGGAAGATGAATTCATTGAAGGCGTTGCGGCTCTTGCGCATGAGGGAGTTTTCTCGTTCCCGGTTCCCTCCCGGTACATCTTGCCACCGTTCCAGCCAGCGCAAGCCGAACCATTTGACGCTGAGCGAATCCCACGATTGCGGCCCTCCGTATCCTTGCAGTTTGCCGATGTCGGCCCCCAGGGCGTTTTTACGGCTTCGCTCCATTTCCAGTGCAAGGCGCATGTGATAGGCCAGCCGCTCAGTGCTGGTCCACTTGGATTCATTCCCCGCCAGTTTTTCAGACAAGCGAGGGTCGCGCAACAGGGTAAGGAGTTCCAGGGATGATTCCTTGTTGGGTTTATTCCCCCCCATGCCCCAGGTCCCCTTTTCGTGAAGGAACGTTTCCAGTGAACTCCATACCTTGGTGATAAGTTCATTGGCGATGGCGTTTCCCTTTCCTTCCACGTTTCGCTTCAGCACTTCCAGCACTCCTGTGTTGCCGTTGCCGTCGCGCGCCACATTGCCCATGGTGACGGCGGTGCTTTCGATTTGTAGTTTCTGTCGTCTCAGTTCCAGCTTGGCTTTGTTCACGGCGTCGCCGTGGGCTTCCTTGGCGGCCTGTTGGTAGATCTCGGCGTCGGACTTCCCGCCGGAATGTTCGGCGGCCAGTTGCTCCATGCTCTTGGTTGTGGGATGATCCGCGGAAGCGCGGCGCTCCTCGAAGCCGCGGGTATCCGGTCGGCGGGTGTCCCGTTCCAGCGGCGGTTCCCGTTGGGTGGTGCGCTCCCCGGCGGATATTTCGTCACGGGCGGAGCGTTTGAGTTTGATGAACTTGATTTCCACGGCCTTGATGATAGCCTCGGCCTGGGTCTTGTTCAGTTTGCCGCCGGATGCCCTGATAACTTCCTCGATACAACGCGCCATGATAACCTCCGTTTTTATGCTTTGATGGTCATATCCGCGAAGCCCTGTTTGCTGGTTTCCAGCGCCGCCACAATATCGGCAGGGGCAAGGTCTTTGCGGGTAAAGATTTCGATTCCGTTCACCGCCAGTTTTTCAACAACAGGCATCAGGGCGATAATTAATGATACGGTCATGGGGTCCATTATGAATTTCCTCCATAGGTGGCGATTAACGCCGAAAGTTGCTTGAAAACGGCGTCAAGTGTCGCCCTGCGTTTCTCCGCCTGGATGGAGTCCGACGGTATTCCCGATTGCACATAAAACACCATTGCATCCACCGCCAGGGCGTAGGCGCTCTTGGCCTGATTGTAAATCAGCACGACTTCGTTATATTGGCTGTTTGTGATCTTCCCGTTTCGCGCCAAGGTATCCATGGTGGCGGGAACCGCCTTGATGGTTTCCCCAATGGCTTCCAGTGATTGAGCGGCTAGCTGCTGTTCTGTCTGCGGTGTTGTCCCGATGGTGGCGCAACCTCCGACGATGAACGTTGTACAGCAGGCGATGGAGATGATGACGGCCATAAGCAGGTGTTTCATGGTTTCTCCTTTGTCGGCAGGTCAGGCATTACTACTCCCAACAATCCGGCGATAATCAAGCCTGTCGACATGATGGCCGCCGATTGTTCCGGAGAGAATTTAGCCCCTGCCGCCGATAGTATGAGGACGAAGCCTCGCCACGTGGACGGTTCATTAAGCCGGTCGATAAGTATTTGAATCACGGTATTTTCTCCATGGCGTAATGAACGTAGACATATGCCCCTACGAGTATGATACCGATAATGGCGAAAAAACACTTTGCGCGGTTACTCATTTGCGTCCTCCATACGCCAGGGAAAAATGAGGCGGGTCCCCGAATCTTCCCCCCCATGCTCCCCCTTGCTCTTCCCACCACGCGCCTACTTCCTCGGGGGGGGGTACCAGCTTGTCGTCCCGGAAAAAGTTAAGATCCTGAGCCAATCGTTCACAATGAAGACTGTTTTTGATTCCGATTCCCTTGGCCGCGTTGGCTGCCGCCTGTTCCGGAGTTCGCCACGACTCCCCCAAGGTTACCCTGTAATCCGTTTCCCTGGCGATATGGACCAACAATAGACCCAACATCAACGAAAACTTCTGCTGTTCTTTTACCAGTTCGCTCATTTGACGCCTCCGATACCATGAGTTACCACCAGTGCCAGTATTGCCCCCAGTCCGGCCACTATGACCGCCGTCCATACGGGAGATACGATCTGTAGTACCCCTCGTCTCGACTCTTCCAGGACTTTTAATCGTCCATCCATCTCCTGCATTTTGATCTTAATCCCGGATATTTCCTCACTCTTGATTCGTGACAGATCTTCCGTGAGTTGTCGCAGAATAGTGAAGATCTCTTTATTGGTCTCGGCGGATAATTTCAAGGACTCCTGCATGGCAAGACTCCTTTCAAGAACGGCCTCGATCTTCGGAATATATATTGCTATTCCCTTCACGTCGCTACGCAGTTCGTTGAGCTTCTCCGCATGCGAATGACAATACTCGTCTCGTTCGTTTTCCCCCATGGCATAACATCCTTTTATTTAAAATCTTAAGCAGTTGGCCGCGACTTCAAAGGCGTCCGCTTGATTTTGCGCGCTCTCTATTTCCCTGCGCGCCTCGGCCAATGCTTCCCGGGCGGAGATAGTTCGGTTTTCGTCCCCCTTGATTCCCGTGGCGGTCTGTTCATACAGTGGGAAGTCGCCCCGTTGTTCCAAAAGCGTGTTGATGCTGCGCGAGAGAGGGTCGGAGTTGTCCTTGGCGTTAATCTCGTTGATCAATTTTGCATATTCGGCGTCGCTCATTTCGGCGGTTGGCGTGTTGCTGCGTTGGGCTGCGGTTTCGGCGGCAATGGCGCGACGTTCCAGCGCCTTGTCAGTGACGTGATTGGACAAAACATCCTCGCCGGCCATGCTCCTCGTCAGTGCGTTTTCCAACGCCCCCACTTCCGGCTTGCCGTGTTCGTCCTTGGGAAGGTAGCCGTCTTCCGCCAGATGCTCGGTGATCCGGTCGATGGTCAAACCATTCTTCCGGAACGGGGCATTCTTACCCGTGGCGATTCCTTCCGTCAGGGTGGAGCCCCACTGCGCCTGTGCCTCTTCTTTATTGATCCCGCCCAGCCGGTTAATGGCCTGGATGATGGTTTCCGCGTCGCCGTTCTTGCGGCGAAGTTGCGGGGGCGGAGATGTATCCGCCCCCTGGTGATCCGTTGTCTCGGGGAACCATTCCCCCAGTGGGCGAGGTTCAGCGCTTGCCGTTATCGGTCCCTGGTCTCCGGTCCCGGTTTCACTAGCACTTCTTCCCGCCGCCTTTTCCTTTTGCTTTTGCCATGAAAAATCACCTCCTCCTTGTTCCGTCTTCGCCGCTTCGGCCGTTATTTCCGCTGCATTTTTCCTGTAGGCTATTTCCTCTGGAGTCCGTTCCTTGCTCAACATGGTGTCGAACATATGGTGCACGTTGCCGGTTATCTGATTTTCCAGGGGACTCCCGACGATGCCGCGATAGATATCAACCAGCCAGATCTTGAACTTTTCAAATACCCCTTTCAACTCTTCATTGGGGCTCTTACCGTCGCTCAGGTACTTCTCGAAGGCGCGGGCAAACTTCTCTTCCGAATTACGTGTCCATTTGTTCCCCGGTTCGGCGAAGAATTCATTGGCAATCTTCAGCTCTTCCGGTTCCAGCTGCCGCCGCCAGACGTGGGCTAGCTCGTGCATGACGGTGGAGATGTCGGGATTCTTCAGAGCATGGAGCACCGCGCGACCGTCATTCAAAAACGATACCGCGCCGCGTGAGTCTTGAAACAGCTTGACATCTTCATCGAATGTTGTAATGCTCGATACATCAAGGGAGTCGGTGGAACGGAGAGCTGTGTCACCCGTTCCGGCAAGCGTGGAAGTGTCGGCAATCTTTTCATCACCGACTCTCTTTTTAAATTCAGTCAGTAGCCACGCTTTATATTTCCTATCCCAGTCTAACCTGATTACCGCTCTATGGTCTGAACTCTCCAATACGGTGTACGAATCAGTGCTTTTTATATCGTTTTTAACTAAAGTATCAAGTACCTCCTGAAGACTGTCGACCACTTCAGGATGGAATTTTATAATTTTAGCCAGACCATATCCGTCACTTTCTCCTGTTCCTTCTTTTCCCCATACAAGATCAATATCTCCAACGGCGACATGATGGAGTGCACCGATGGCTTCACCTGTCTGTTCCGCCTTGAGTTTGGCCACGGCTCCGGCGGAGTCATGGTGAAAATCCCGCCAGATAGGACCAAATGCGGAAACATTTGCTGAAGATTGATAGAGTGCTTTTGCCTCTTCGAACGTTGTTAGGTCAACAATTTCAGAGACATGTTTCCCACCACGATCGTTTCCGATAGTTACAACCCCATCGTATCCCGATCGAAGAATAGCCTTGCTTAGTTTCTTGCCGCTCTTTCCCCCGAATGATTCACTTAGGTTTCGTTTCCAGCCGTCCCATTTGATTACCAAGGGGTTTTCAAAGGTAAGTTTTCCAGTTATGGTATTCCGTTGAAGACTCGGGTCGGCAACATCGTAATGTTCGGTAACGTATCGCCCTGAAGGTTCAAATCCTCGGTCATGCGGCGAATTCTTTGTAGGTTTTCCGAATAGTTCTGTTGCAGATTCTGTGTTGTGGATAAAATCAAAAGTTACAGCCCTTCCTGTCTCGAAAGATCCAAAAGAATCAAGTGGCAGATTTAACGGTGGTTCTGTCTGGTGAAATACCGCATTCCCTATCGGCTCCCGGTTCTCTCCCCCCGCGAAGGTGCGGTTGATGTAGTCGTCCAGATGCTCGCCCTTGTATCGGGCAAAGGCGTTGGTGACGGCCATGGTGGCGGCGGTCTGTTCGTCGTCCAGATGCCACACGTCTTGCAGATGATTTTCAAACGCCTTGGCCGTGGGGGTGGTGTAATCAGCCCCAAACAGACTCTTAACTTCCCGCCCGATGTCCACCGTTTTTCCTGACTGAATATCGGACATGGCCTTGTCCAGCGCGTTAAGGTGAACCTCCACCGCCCCCTTCACCGCCTCGTTGTGGGGATTACTCTCAAGAGCTTGCAGCCAAGTTCCCATGACGTGGGCGCTGTCCACCACTTCAACCGGCAACTGCTCCTTCATGGCGTCCCACCGCTGGGCGAGTTTTCCCACGTCGGCGGTTGCTTCCCGCTGATACTTTCCCGCGCGATAGCCCATGGTTCCGAACAGTCCGGCAAAGGCCAGATCCGTTCCCAGCGCCGCCGGATCGAAGGGGTCAAACCCCTTGGCCTGTTCGGGATACCCCGCCGCTTCCAGTCCCTGCTGGGTGGCGTAACGACTGGCCGCACCCAGCACCGGTGTTGCGGCCATGAGTCCCAGCGTCCCCTTGAGCGTTTGACCGGATCCCGGTATGGCCATCATGGCGGCGTTGGTGACGCCCGCGCCGATACCGGCCAGGGTGGCGGAAGTGGCGTCAACTCCCTGGTCAACGAGAGAAGTCCCGGTATTGACGGCGGAGGT
Organism: uncultured Desulfuromonadales bacterium; assembly: GCA_903929485.1. Taxonomy (GTDB): domain Bacteria; phylum Desulfobacterota; class Desulfuromonadia; order Geobacterales; family CAIOGM01; genus CAIOGM01. Next base: position 9,136 of record CAIYUY010000223.1, on the reverse strand, counting down.
TACGGCCAGTCCCACCGGTCCCCCTACCAGCAGACCTCCGGGGAGTTCCGCCGCTCCTCCCAGTATCCGCGAGGCAAGCCCCAGGGTGGCCGCATTGGGGGTGAGAGGTTCAACAACTTCCTTGTCGATAAAGTCGGCTTTATCGTAGAGCCAGCTTCGCACCGGTTCGGCATAGGTCGGATTCCAGGCGCTATCGGGGAACATCCCGGCGGCGATACGAGTCGCACCGGATATGCCGCGCAACAGGCCGCGTGCCGGGGCGTTGAGGACGTTATCAAAACCGTTGCCTTGTGGTTCCGCCACGTCAGTTGCTTCTTTTGTCGTGGTGTCCCATTTCCACGGCATGAAATTGTTCATGCCGCCATGTGCAGGTTTCGGTAACGGAGTCGTTGACCCTGCGGCGTGATTCGCCATTACTTCCGTTGCTTCGTCTCCGAAGATCAATCCGGCCATGACTTCCCCTTACCAGTTCCAGACAAACGGTTTATTGTTTTTGCCCATTGCCGCCCGTCGGTTTTCATTGAAGAACATGTAGCCTTCTCCCTGGGTTTCGTGCCAAGCATGGGTGCGCAGAAATGCTGCGGCGTCGGTATCGCTCATTCCCTGGATTCCTCCCCGTTGTGCAACATCTTCCGGTTTGATTTGTTTTATTTTGTTGGTGAACTGGTCAGCCGTCCAACCATCGGGAACAATCGTGGTTTTCCAGCTGTTGACGGCGGATGCTTCCCCCCATGTGGGAGTTCCCCATTGAGAGCCCGTTACCGCCGTGGCCCCGATTACCTGACGAGTCACCTCATGCAAAAGATCGTTATTTACTTTGTCCATGGGGAGTGAACGCTGACGCGCCGCACCCAGGTAGGCAACACCGATGGCGTCTTTGGTGGCGTTGCGTGAGGCAGGCATGGAGGAAATAGCCCGCCCTAAACTGGTTTCAATCTCGGCGTCAAGATCATCCTTGAATTTTACCTTTTCCTTGAAAAAGTCTTTACCCTCGGTTTTGAGGAATTGCCGTCCTTCGGCGTACAGTCGCGCGGCATCCCCCTTATCCTGAGATACCAGTTTGAATACGGTGGACATAGATGGGTCTTTTATCCGGATTTGATCCCCAGCCAACGAAAATAACGCGCCGCCTACTTGCGGACCAAGCGCGGTATTGAAATCCTTAACGTAGGTGGTCAACGCCTGGGGAGTCATGGTATTGAGATGTTCCGTTAAATGTTCTATCTCCGGACCTTGCAGTGGTATTTTTTGACCTAATGATTGCATATCCAAAATGCGGCGAGTCACGGAAGAGGGATCATTGAAATTAATGGCAGATAGTTTCTTACCCTGTTCCGCCGCCGCAACTCCCAGCGGGTTTTTAGTTCTGATCTGTTCTCTAAAGCTGAAGTCGTTCATTTTTGTAACGGCATCTTCATAACGACGGTTAAGCGGAGCAGAAAGTGATGACGCAGATGCTACTTGTTTCATGTAAGAGTTATCGGCTTTGTTGTTCTGCGGCCACCATCCCGTGTCAATACGGCGCTCAAATTCTCCAATCAGCTCCCCAGCCAATTGACGAGCTTCGGTTTTCTGTTTCTCCTGACGATATTGTTCTTGAGCTACGGCGGTTTTAATCCTGTCATCTATCGCCTTGATTTGATGACCACGTTGTTTACTATCCAGATAAACATATGAAGAATACTGTTCACCGGTGGCATCCTTGGCGTTCAATTCCTGTTTCAGTTTTTGCAGGCTTCCAATATTGTCCCGTGTCGTCTCAATTCTATTCTCAATATCCAACTGAGATGCTTCATCTCTGGCTTGGCGTCGCATTACTCCCTGAGTACCTTCATCATAGGTATTGAGAGACGCCGTATTTATATCCTGTATTTTCTGTTCAAGCGGTTTGGCGCTGTTTTTGATATTAAAAAAAGCGGCGTCTTCATTGACTTGAATAGTTTTCGCCGTGTTCGTCTTTAGTGTTTCCGAAAATTTACGATCCGCCGTCATCTGAATTGACGCCAGGTGAGGCACAAGTTGAGCCTGAAGGGACGGGTCGGGCACGTTGTCTAGAAACTCTTGGCGCAACCTGTTGGCGGTATCGGTGAAAGCGCTTCTTTTTGCTTCGTCATCGTCAAAAAGTGGAGAGGTGGCGAGAAATTCGGACTTCTTGCTCAACAGGTCGCCCATATTCTGCAACTGGAGTTCCGCCGCACTGTGGGCTTTAAGTTTGTCCAGCGCTTTTTGTTCCGCCTCGCTTTCCCGCTGCTGCCGGTATGCTTCGCTCTGTTCCATGCGGGTCTGAGCGTCGGCCATGTCCCGCTTGTAACTCAAGTCATCGGTGGCGGTGGTCAACAGGGTTCCGGAGAATTTTTCACCGGCGGCGGCTACCATCTGATCCCCCGAACCGTCCGGCATGACCGAGGGGGTCACCGGGGTTACCTTCTGACCGAATCCGGCATTATAGGCGTCTGGTATTCTCATTACTGCGCCCCTCCCAGTAAGCTGATTCCCCGGTTCGCCGCCGTTGCCGTCGTTGCTCCGGTGAAGTTACTGCTGACATCTCCTGCGGCCAGTGACGCCGCCGGAATGGTGGCCTTGTTCAGCTTGTTGTATCCGTCCAGCAGGGACGATACCCCATTTATACCCGCTGCCGCCGCCTGAGCGCCGAACTGACCGGAGAGGCTGTTACCCTTGGCGATAGTCGCCAGCGCCTGGTTGGTCCCACCACGGAGCACGGCCAGGGCGTCCTGTTCCGCCAGACGGTCGGTAGTGGCAAGAATCGCGCTGCCGCCCCCCGCCGCCAGATCCTGACCGGATGCCGCCAGCGCCGCCCGTTGTTCTCCTTGCAGGTTGGACGCCTGGTCCTTGATCTTTTGCGCCTGAATCGCCGCCGCTTCCTTTTCCCGCGCCGCCTGTTCTCCCGCCGCCTTCTTGGCGTCAGTCGCGTTGTCTTGGGCGGTATAGGCGGAGTACGACGCCGAAGCGGCAGCTACTACCAGCCCCATCACAGCTACAGTTGTTCCCATAGTCAAATCCTCCCGGATGGTTTTAGATTCTCATACTGAAACGTCACCGGAAAACCTCCCAGCTGTTCCCTCATCTTGTGTGTTGCCGCCTGCTGTCTCATGCTCTCCCCAGGGAGTCCGGTCATATAGAATGGAGCATAGGGGATATCCAGCCGGTTGAGCTGCTCCACGGTGCGCAACAGTTCCTCGTCGGTCAATCCCTTCTTCAGCACGTCGTTTCGGTACGTTTCATCACCCGATTCCACCCCAAAGGCGCACCCGCTCAAACCCCGTTCCTTCAACCATGCCAATTGTTCCACGGGACAATCCCCCCGCAGATACGCCACGAAGGGATGATGGAAATTACCCCACGATTCCCGCCACCTTTTGTCATAATACGGTAAGGTTTCGTCACCAATCATGAACAGGTCGGGTTGATACCGTTGCGACAGACAGCGAAGATCGGTACCCACGTTGCGGCGGAGGCGATAAGTTCCGTTCTGGTTCCGGACTTCGCAGAAGGTACAGGCGGAGCGACACCCCCGGCTGCTGTAGTAGGGCAACACTTTCTTATCGTGACGCTCCGCCATGAACGGGAGTTCCCGGTCAAAGGGGATGTTCTTGAAAAGTTCATAATCCGGCAACGGAAGGGCGTTCAGATCCGGCGCTATCATCTGTTCTTGAAAGAGTCGGTCGTCTCCCAGGAGGAGGAAGTCAGGGAGGCTCTCCCCGTCGCCACGGCAGACCAGATGAGCGGGGCAGTTCGGCAAAGCCACCCCACGGCGAGGATATACCCCACCCAACAGCACCAGTTCTCCTCTCGCCCTCGCTCTCCGCATGAAGGGGACGCAGTTCGTGTAGTCCCGTTCGATCACCGCGGAGAAGCAGACCGCCGCATACTGTTTACCCGTCAGAAACGCGGCGAACTTATCCACGTCATCCAGCATGTATAGTTCCGTCTCTATTCCCCGTTGACGGCAGAGTTGCGACAGTAGCGCTACCCCGTGGTTGTAGTGGACGAAGAGCGGATAAAAGCAGAAGAGAACTTTCAAAATCGCCACTCCGCTTTCAGGAGCCCGAAGAGGATCAGGTCGTATGGTTGCCCGTTGATCCGGATGGCTTGACGGAGATGTCCTTCCTGTCGAAAACCCAGTGCCAGCAGCAACGGGCCAGTGTGGACGGTAAGTCCCTGGATCATGTAGCCGGTGACACGGGGTAACTCCAGTTCATCGAAGATGAAGGAGCGGAGTTTCTCCACCACGGATCTGTTCAGCCACCGTTTTTGATGATCCGGATGCACGGACGCATGGACGATGATGTCTTGACCGGGTGACAGGTCGGAGAAGGTCACCGCCCCGATGATTACCCCGTTTTTTACCACGGCGAATCCTTCCCGTTTTTCCATGAGGGATGTAAACTGCACCGGTCCCATGGTGGCATGAGGTTCGGCGGCCTGGTGCGTCGCCAGTAATGCGGGATACTGTTCCCGGTTCAACTCCACTAACTCCACCATGGTTGATTCCCTTGAGGCGTGAATGGTAAATAAAGCCTTTGATCTTTTTATCCTTCACCCTTCACTCTTCATCCTTGCTTTTATCCTGCCACCAGCACTTCCTTGATAATCGCCAGGACTGTCAACGGTAGCGGTTGGTCCTGGATGATGGTGACTTGCGTTTTGCTTGGCTCCGTGGATCTCCCTAACTGTTCCACGAACTTGTCTCCCGTAAAGTTGGGGAGCGGTCCCGACACGCCCGGAGTCTGCCTGAAGGGATGCAAGCCGTTAATGACGGCGCAGGGCGTCATGTCAAATCTGACCTTGGCGCGATGCAAGCCCATGATTGAGCCGATTTGTGTTGTCCCCTGGGAGGTGAGGTCAAGAGGCAAATCCTTGATGGTGGTGAGGTAGGGATAACCGATGATTCCGTTTATACCGGTTGTTACTTGAAGAGTCACCTGTCCCGAGGCAACGGTAAGATTTGGGTAGACGATACCGTCCACCACGGCGGTAAGTGTCCGCCCTTCCCAGGCTGACAAGCCGTCCCAGACGGCGGAGGTTATAGGCGTTCGTATTGTCGCGCAATCAAGGTTAATCCCCATGGTCAGGTATTCCACCGTTACGTTTGATCCTCGTTGCACCGCCAGCCAGACTTGATCTTGTCCCGTGGTGTCGATGATCGTGGCGCAACTCACGACGGATCCCCCCCCTCCCAGCTCATGAGACGCCCATGCAGTCACCTCTTGTTCTCGGTCATAGGTCAGGGAAATAAGTTTACCCGTGCTCGTCACCATCCAGAAGATCGCAATGGGATCACGAGAATAGCAACAGTCCATGACTCCGTCTTGCAACAGATGTTCCGCCATGAGCGCCAAGTCGGGGGCGATATAGCCGTTGATGTCGAACCGATAGGAAAGCGCGCGGGCCGTGGTTTTTCTCGGGCCAAAGAAGATAATCTGTCCGCTATTCATCGCCGGGGCAGGTTTATAGCCGCTGCCGTGGTTGGATCTGAGTTTGATTTGCAGGTTGGTGGGAGAAAGCGGAGCGGTTCCTCCGTCTATGGTCAGTTCCCGGTCCTGAGTGAAGACATAAATCATATCTGTCGCTTTTAGGTGCACTATGGGGGTGGAAGCGGCAGCCATGATGATCGTCGCCGGAGCATCGGCGGCGGAACCGTCGGTGTAATCTCCGAAGTCGGCAATTCTGGACATCCAGACCACATTAGGCCAGCCGTTATTACCGGCTAGAAAGAGTCGTTGGTCGAAAAATGTTCCGGCGCGAGGCCAACCCCACCGCCCCCATGCTTGTTCTTTCCAACTCAAGTCAGGTTCCAGCCCGGTGAACCCGGTGGGGATATCCCAAAAGGAAGCGGTTACGCCGACGGGAAGCAAGGCGGGAGAGGTTCCGTTAAGTATGGTAACCACCCAATCGGTAACGGCGGCGCTGTAGGCGGCATTTTTGCGAAACATCGCCACGGTTACGGTAATGGTGGCTATTCCCGTCAGGTTCGCCTTGACGGCGGCAATGGTGGTGGTATTCGTCACATCCTCCTTGCCGCCACTCAGATTAAAGACGGCGTTGGAGCTGACGCTTATCCCGGCGGGAAGGGTGGCGGGAGTCGTGACGACACTACAATCTATCTGCAGGTCGACGGCGGTTCTATCGGCAGTGGTGATGCAGGCGATAACGGCGTTGCCGGTCATGGTGGCAGGATTGAAGGTCACGGTAAAGGTGGAGGTATGGCGAGATATGGCCCCGGAGGGCACTATGGGTGCAATCATCGTTCCGGCGGCTATCATTGCTCCCGGTATGGGGTCCATGGTGCCGGTGATTTGAAAGATGCCGCCATTAACCTTGATACGGGCACTGGTCCCCACGTGCCCCGATTGGAAGAAGGGGGCGCTTGCGGTAAGGGTAGCGGGGCCGGAAATGGCGGAGGTGGTCATGGTGATCCCGGTACTCTGGGGAGGTCGGAGAAAGGGCCATGATGTTAGATTAAGGGGTGCGAAAGTCCAGGAGTTGATACCGTTACAGGTAAGAACCTGGGGTTGATAGTTCCCGTGAAATAGATAGAGTTCGTTTTTATACTGTTCAAAGTTCAGGTCGGCAATATCCGCCGACAAGTAGGGGGTGACAATTTCCAGGGGTGCGCCGGCGGAGAGAACCGGTTGACCGGAGGAATAAAACCGTATCTTTCCGGCGCTGAATTCCAGGATGACGCCTGTTAGTGCGGAGGAGGAATACTTGAACGGCAACAAGCGGACGGTGACAGCGGCGGCGGTTCCCGCGCGAACGGTTCCAGGGCGGCGGGTGACCCCTCCCAGTAGTAGCGGTATGGCGTTGGTGCACTGCTCCAGGGCGTTATGATAGCGAGGACTATCCAGACGACCCCGCAGGCGTGGTGAAATCTCCCCGCTGTTTAATGATGATTGGATGGTGCGAATAATATTCGGCATGGTCTAGCCCCGGTTATAGTTGTAACGCGCCGCCAACAGTTCGATTTCTCCGGTCCAGGAGGTGAGCGCCTGTTGTTCGCTTCCATCCACGGAACGTGCTTGACGGAGATACTCGCCATAGGTGCGGGTCATAAGTTCTTGCTGGCTGCTGGTTCCCGCCAGGGCATAGGCTAACTTCATGGCAAGGTTGGCTGCTAGAGCGCTGACAAAGAGCGAATCATAAAGGGAAACTTCGGTGATTCGAGCCACATAGCGAAGATAGATAATATCTTCGTTGCTGACGATGCGGTTTGATTCCACGTAATAACGAAGTGGCGGCGTCAGCTCTTCCGCGTTGCAATCGGGGGCGTACAGGCGCAAATTTTCCAGGCGAGGCGAAGATACTTCGTCTATTTTGAGGCAGTCCGTGGGGAGTTGATAAGAGTAGGAGAGGCCATAGACGGAAGTTGTCGATAGCCGTGTCAGGTTGGAGCGGGTCAAGGCGAAGTTCCAGGGATGCGACCGGAGCACTTCGTCTCGACATCCGGCATACAGTGACACCGCCGCTTGCGCCTGCGGGGAATCATCCCCCAGGGAGAGAGCCGGTGATACCTGTAACATGAGCAAAGCCTGATTGATGATGGAAAGTTCGGTTGCGGATCCGTCGCTTGTCGCCGTTGTCCCCCCCATGGTGACGATGGTCGTCGCAATGGCGGGTACGGCGAAGGCGAACGTCTTCGTTTCTCCCGCAAGCCATCCGGTAACCGTGCGACTGTCGGCGCTCTTCCACGCACCGGCCACGGCATCATAGTATTGCAGGTTCCAGGTGCGCGGGGTATAGTTGACCAACACCCCGGAATCCAGTGTGGCCGTAATTGCGTACTCCACCACTACCGCTCCGACAGTCAGCAGCATTTCCAACCAGAAAGGGTTAATCGTGCCGTGAACAGTATCTTGAGCCTGGGATCTCCAGTCCGTCGCCGCCAGACCATCAAAGGCGAAACTCGCCAAAAAAGACCCCCCTGTTCCCTGACTGGATGCCGAAGCCGTACCCCCGGTACAGAGATCCGCCCCACCCGATACGGAGCGGAGGACCAAGCCGGAGAACTGGACCTGTTGATCCGCATCGGATACGGCGCGGGGTATGAGTAGCCGCCAGCGAGTTGAATACATAAAGACTCCTTATGCCGTAACGGTTATTGATGTTGGGTTGTCAAAATTAATGCCGCCTCTTTGCCTCCAGAGCCAAAATGAACCGGTATCCAGCATGAAATCAGCCACGCCGTGAGCATCGGTGTACAGCGTCCCGGCAATGACATGCGCTCCGGCTGAATCACTGGTGATCCAACAAGCCACACCATCCAGCGGAGCGGATGCGTTGTCGGTCACGATGATATGCGTAATGATGCTTCCCGGTCCGGTGCTGGTCCCGCCGGAACTCCCTCCGGAACCGGATAACCATGAGCCTGAGCCGTGGGCCGCTGTCAATGCCGCGTCGATCTGCGCCGCCGTGGGGGCGGTATTATTCCAGAGTCCGGAGCCGTGTAGCGCAGTCAGAGCGTCGTTAATCGTCGCTGGGCTGGGGGTACCGTTTAACACCGCCACTTCGGCGCTAGTGATAGCTGATATTATTGCCGTCTGATAACTCCCCTGCATCGCAAGCACCGTGTCAATCTCTACATCCAGGTCCGAGATGTCCGCAGATTCCACCACGAATAGTCTATCTCCCTGGTCTGCCCCGGTCGCGGTGGCTCTGATTATCAGGTCGCCGATGGTGTTGGTCTCGACTGCGGTCAGCGTGATCTGATACCAGCCTGGAAGGTTCACGGCGTCAATTTGTGTGGCGGAGTTTGTGGCAGTTGCGCCCGAAGTCATTGACCCCGATCCGCCGTACTTAGCAAGTTTTACCGTGACGGTTAGACCGGTAGCCCCCGTCTTGCCGTCAGATGCCAGCACCAGGAGAAAAACTACGGTTGGCGTTGTGCCCTGTTTCAGTATCCTCATGTCAATCTCCCCCGACTGATCCCGCTTAGAATTCGACCCCTGCTGACTCCGGTAAACGACTGTGTCAGTCTCACCAGTATCGACCTCGCCGAACTCTGCGTCAGGAGTTGCCAAGGATTAGCGTTGAGATTTCGAATCTCCGTAGCCGACATTTGCCGGTTAAACCGATACACTAACGAAGTTTCGGTTACATCCGAAGCCCCACTTGGGCT
>CAIYUY010000222.1 GCA_903929485.1 uncultured Desulfuromonadales bacterium | reverse complement strand
GTTGTCATTCCCGCAACGGTTTTGAGCGGGAATCCAGTTTGTAAGTGTTTGAAATTATGGATGCCCGATAAAAGCACTCGGGCATGACGTCTGTGTTTGCACCGTCAGGAAAAGTGGTATTTCAAGAAATTCTGTGTCCCTTAGCGAAGATCCGCTTGTCGACCCGCCCACTATACTCGTCACCGAAGCATCATGAAAGGAATTGTCATGTTTTCTAAAAGTTTGTTGCGCAATCTCGCCACGGCGTCTTGCGCCTGCTCGCTCCTGCTTTCAGGGTGCGGAGGTTCCAGTAGCAGCGGCGCTCCCGTATCGTCATCCTCGGAAACATCTTCCCTCACCAGAGCCATGACTCCCGCCGTGGCTGCCACCACTGAACAGGCCGTAGTGACAGCCGTCAATTCTCTTGGCAGAACTCTTTTGGGAGAAGGAGTGGGAAACGCCATCGTTGCCCCCTTCTCCGCCTCTGTTTCCCTGGCCCGCCTTCGCGTTGGATCGGCGGGAGCAAGCCGGACCGATCTCAGCGCTTCATTGCTGCTCCCTGCTCCGGTCGGGGAGATCGACTCCGCCTACAACAAACTTGACCAGAGCATCAGCGGCCGGATGACCTCACTAACCCTGGATGGCCAAACCTCCCGGAGCTCGGCAAGCGGCTGGATACAGGCACGTTACGGATACCTCCTCACCTACCTGGACACCCTGGCGCTGAACTACGGCGTCAAGCCGGCTCGCACCGACTTCGCCGCAGATCAGTATGGCTCTACGGCGCTCATAAACAGCTGGGCAGCCCAGGCATCAGGTGGACTCATCTCTTCCTTCGCGACCTATCAAAACTGCCGACTGGCCCTGGGAGACGCGGTTCGCCTCAACGCTTTGTGGCTGGAACCCTTCGACGCAACACTGAACCAAACGGACTTGTTTCAACGGCTGGACGGAAGCTACACGGAGACACTCTTTCTCCGGAAAAGCGGCCTCATCCGTCAGAGCACCGGCAGCGGCTACCAAGCCCTGGAACTCCCTCTGACGGGTAACGACCTCCGCCTGCTCATCATTCTTCCCGACGAAGGGAGTTTCGCTGCCGTCAAGAGCGCGCTCACCGCTAACCGACTGAATGAGATTGCGGCGGCCATGACCACGACCCCCATGGATCTCAAGCTCCCTATTTTCTCCATTGAGAGTGAGCAACCGCTCCTCCTCAACGCATCAGCCACCACCGCCAACATCGCCGACTTTTCCGCGGTGGACAGCACGAAGGATCTCTACGTGTCAGCTTCGCTACAGCGGTCAAGGCTCTCCATTTCAGCAGGGGGGATCAAAGCCGGCGCGGCCACGCTCATCGCCCTTGACGATGCGCACCCTGAAACCTGGACCAATCCCTACGACAACGGATTCGGGTACGACAGCTCTTTCATCTTCATTTCCGGCGGCACCAACTATTATTCCTTCCCGGACACCATACCGGTCTCCGTTGGACGCCCGTTCATTTTCGCCCTGCGCGACTCGGTTACCGGCGTGATTCTCTTCCTGGGGCAGGTAGTCGATCCCACCAAATAATCCTCGCCCCCAGAGAGAAGAAACCGTCTCACCAAACGAGGGAGCCGCTCAAGCGACTCCCTCGTTTTTTTGCTTTTTAGTTCGTCATTCTGAGCGAAGCGAAGAATCTGCTTCTTGCTTTTTAGGCAGTCAAATCTACAGCAGATCTTCACTTCGTTCAGGATGACAAGCTAAAAAACAGGATGACTGCCAAGTCAACGGAATGGTGACATAACTCAGATTGGGTTCACGATGAGGCCGTTCACCGCCAACCTGCAGGCGCCCACCGTAACGCCCTCCCCTTCCGG
>CAIYUY010000221.1 GCA_903929485.1 uncultured Desulfuromonadales bacterium | reverse complement strand
CCCTACGGAAACCCAAAACCGATGGGCATGGGCAATCCGGTTGACGATTGTAGGGGCGTTTCGTGAAACGCCCATCGGTGTGACACCCCCGGTGGAATTGTCTCGGAAATGGATAGCACACGTATCAATTCAAAACGTGCGATTCACGAACGTGCGGTTCAAAACGGGCGGTTTACGAACGGGCGGTTCAAAACGGGCGGTTCACGAACCGCCCCTACGGGAAACGTCAAAACATCGGGCGCGGGAAATCAGGATTGCGAATGTAGGGGCGGTTCGCGAACCGCCCCCGGTGTGACCGCCCCCGGTGTTACCGCCCGGCGGGAACCCGTCCCGTTTGGAGGTGACATGACATATAATTCTGACATCCATCACCGTCGTTCAATTCGCTTGCAGGATTATGATTATGCGCAAAGCGGCGCGTATTTCGTGACGATTTGCGCATTGCAACGTGAATGCCTGTTCGGTGAAATTGTGAATGGGGAAATGAAACTGAATGAGATGGGCGATATTGCGGTAACGACATGGAAATGGTTGGCCATGCACTATCCGTACGTTGAATTAGACGAATGGGTTGTTATGCCGAATCATCTGCACGGCATCATAGTGCGGGACGATGGGGGCGGTTCGCGAACGGAACACCCAAAACCATTGGGTGGTCTGATCGGGGCATTCAAAACGGTTTCGACCAAGGGCATCAACCTTTTACGCAACAATCCCGGTTGTCCGGTATGGCAGCGCAATTATTACGAACGGGTGATTCGTAACGAACATGAATTGGCCACGGTGCGCGAATACATCGTCAATAATCCGACGAAATGGGCCTTGGACAAGGACAATCCGGCAAATGTGGTGACATTGGCGCAATAACGGGCACGGGTTGCCGTGTCCGGTTTGATCCGTCGGCGTCACAACCATGTCGGTATTACCCGTAGGGGCGGTTCGTGAACCGCCCGGTGTGAACCGCCCGTTTTTAAAACCCAAAACCAATACGCACGGGCAATCAGGATGATGGATGTAGGGGCGTTTCGTGAAACGCCCAGGTTGAATTGTCACGGGACAAGGAAGAGCATACGATTACGATTCAAAACGGGCGGTTCACGAACGGGCGGTTCACGAACGGGCGGTTCACGAACCGCCCCTACGGGAAACGTCAAAACATCGGGCGCGGGAAATCAGGATTGCGAATGTAGGGGCGGTTCGCGAACCGCCCCTACGCGAACCGCCCCTACGCGAACCGCCCCTACGCGAACCGCCCCTACGCGAACCGCCCCTGTCCCGGAGTTAGCCGAGACATGATCCGGCGGGTTTTAAGGGCTCAACAAAGCGCGGGAATAATTCAATGCCAAGGCCGTGGTCCGGCTGCCAGATGGAAAAAGAAAGGGTAATTACCTCTTAGTAAGGGTAATAGTGAGGGTACTAACGATGACCAACAACACCGCATCCATTGTCTCCAAAGTCTGGAGTTTCTGCACCACCCATCGCGACGACGGGGTGAGCTACGGCGATTACCTGGAACAAATCCACCGGACGCGCCGCCGTGGTTGTCCCCGATAACGTGTTGCTTGAAGGGGGGGCGGGGGAGACGGTGCGAAAGAAGCTGCTGGAGACCACCGAGTTGCACACGATCCTCCGGCTTCCCACGGGGATTTTTTACGCCAACGGCGTCAAGGCGAATGTTCTTTTCTTCGACAACCGGGTGGCGAGCCCGACCCCCTGGACCAAGGAGATCTGGTTCTACGATTACCGGACCAACGTCCACCATACCCTGAAGAAAAAGCCGCTTCGGTATGATGACCTGAAGGAGTTCGTTGCCTGCTACAACCCACTCAATCGCCATGAGCGGAAAGAGAGTTGGGATGCGGCGACTAACCCCGAAGGGAGGTGGCGCAAGTTCACCCGAGAGCAGATCGTCGCGCGAGACAAGAGCAGTCTCGACATCTTCTGGCTCAAGGACAAGAGCTTGGCCGATCTGGACAACCTGCCGGAACCGGATGATCTGGCCGCCGAGATCATCGAGAACGTGGAGGCCGGATTGAACAGCTTTCGTAGTATCGTCGGAGGGTTTGCCTGAATCTCGATCTCGTCGTGGTAAAGAGTAATAGTGTCAAAAATAAGGGGATTTGCCCTTGACATCCTGAGCTAGATGTCCTAGACGTAAACGATTGTCTTTTGCCGTCCAGACCTCTCCGGATACTGCCTGATGATGCTCCTTCCCCCGCTTAAAAACAGGCGCACGCTCCTGCTCCTTTTTCTGCTGCTGCTGCTTCTGCTGCCGCTGCTCTGGCTCCTTGCGTTCATCAGGAGCGCCGCCGGAACGGGAAGTACCGACGTCATCTTCAATTTCAAGGGGGGGGTGACCTTCCACCGCATCGCCCAGGAGCTGGCGAAGAAGCAGGTGATTACCAGTCCGCTCCTTTTTACCCTCTACGGCCGTCTGCGGGGTGAAGACGGCAGGGTTAAGGCCGGTTTTTACCGCTTCAACGACGGGATCTCCCCCCGGGAAATCTTGAGGAAGCTGGTGGACGGCGAGATCTATTTCCGTCCTTTCGTCCTTCCCGAGGGGTACTCCACGTATCAGGCAGCCGAACTGCTGGGCCGGCAGGGGCTTCTTGACGGGAAGCGGTTTCTGCTTCTCTGCCGTAACCGGGAACTGCTCCGGAAACTGGGCGTTTCGGAAGAGAGTCTTGAAGGGTACCTCGTCCCCGGAACATATGACGTGGAACCGGATATGGATGAGGCGGCTCTCCTCGCCGCCATGGTGGGCAAATTCAACGACAGCCGCAGGATCAAGTACGAGGCGCGGGTAAAGGGGACCGGTAACAGTTGGCGCCAGATTCTGACTCTCGCCTCCATGATCGACAGGGAGGCGAGGATCGGGTCGGAGCGCCAGGTCATCGCCTCGGTCTTTCGTAACCGGCTTGCCATGGGGATGCGCCTTCAGAGCGATCCCACCTCGGTGTATGGTGTCAGGGCCTTTCCCGGCAAGGTGACCAGGAGGGATATCCTCAAACCGTCCCCCTACAACACGTATCTCATCTCCGGGCTTCCCCCGGGTCCCATCGGCAACCCGGGAGATCCTGCCCTGGATGCCGCGCTCAACCCTGCACGGACGTCATACCTCTATTTCGTGGCGAAGCAGGACGGGACGCACTATTTTTCCTCAACCCTGGCGGAGCATAACCGGGCGGTGAAAAAGTACCTGAAGTAATTCCAATCCGGACTGCGTGATTACTATGACTGGTAAATCCCTCAAGATCATCTTTATCGGCGCCATCGTTGGCTTGGTTGTCGCGGTAGCGGCTCTGCAACAGTTCCCGGGGAGGGAGAGGGGGGGGGAGAGTGATGAGGAGTACCTTCTCCTCTTGAGGAAGGTCATGGGAGTCATCGGAAAAAGCTACCTGGAGCCGGTGGACGAGAAAAAACTCCTCAGGGGGGCCATAAACGGGATGCTTGCCTCGCTGGATCCCCACTCCGTTTATCTCCCCGCCGACTCGTTCAAGGAGATGGAGGTTAGCACCACCGGTTCCTTCGGCGGAGTCGGTCTGGAAATTACGGTGAAGGAGGGGAGATTGACGGTCATCTCTCCCATCGAGGGGACTCCGGCAGGCAGGGGAGGGATCAAGTCGGGAGACCATATCGCCCTCATTGATGGTCTTCCCACCCGTGATCTGACCATCGGCGACGCGGTGAAGCGGATGCGCGGTCCCCAGGGCAGTCGTGTGACTCTGACACTTCTCCGGAAGGGAGCGGACAAGCCCCTCGTCATCCCCCTTGTTCGGGAGATTATTCAGGTTAAGAGCCTCCGTTTCCGGACCCTGGAGCCGGGTTACGGTTACCTCCGGATCATGCAGTTCCAGAGCCGGACCGGCGCTGACCTGACCGAGGCCCTGGAGCAGCTCAGAAAAGAAAACGGCGGCTCCCTCCGGGGGCTGATCCTGGATCTTCGGAACAACCCGGGGGGGCTTCTTGACCAAGCGGTGAGTGTCGCCAACCATTTCGTTGGTCAACAGAGTGACAATTCTCTAATTGTCTCCACCAGGGGGCGGGAAAAATCGTCAAGTCAGGAGTTCATGGCGACCATCGGCGTCAAGGAGCCTCCCTATCCCATCGTGCTTCTTATCAACGGGGGGAGCGCCAGCGCTTCGGAGATCATTGCCGGCTGCCTCCAGGACCATGGCCGGGCCGTCATCATGGGAACCCAGAGTTTCGGCAAGGGTTCCGTTCAGAGCATCATCGGGCTCCCTCATAACGGGGGACTCCTGCTTACCACGGGCAAATACTACACCCCCAAGGGGCGCTCCATCCAGGCCAAGGGGATCACTCCCGATATCGTGGTGGATGATCTCGTCATGGACGGGAAAAGCAGCAAAGAAACGACAACCTTTCGGGAGAAGGATCTGGACAATCACCTCACCGACGGCGCGACTGCACCGTCGGCGCCGTTGCCGCCGGAGAGCCCGAAGTCGCCGGCTCACTCCCTCGCCGATGATCGTGCGAGACAGGATTATCAGCTCCAGCGGGGAGTCGATCTTCTCAAGGGGTGGGATCTACTGAGGAAGGCGGTGAAGAAAAATTGAATCCGACAGCGGAGTCACATCATGTGTAAAAAAATATTCATCGCGGCCACCGGGCAGCATACCGGTAAGACTACCATCAGCATCTCGCTCATGCATCTGGCGCTGAAAAAATATCCCCGGGTCGGTTTCATCAAGCCCATCGGACCCAAATGCGTCGCCTACCACGGGAGAACCGTGGACATGGACGCCGCGCTCATGGCCAGTATCTATGGCCTCAATCGGGATATCCGGTACATGTCGCCGGTGGTTCTCCCCAGGGGGAGCACCAAGAAATTTCTTGATCAGGAGTTTCCCGTGGACCATCAGAAGGAGCTTCTGGTTGCCGCCATCCGTGAACTGGAGCAGCGCCATGACCTGCTGATCATCGAGGGGTCGGGGCACGGCGGTGTAGGTTCAATTCTGGGGTTGAACAACGCTCAGGTCGCCAAACTCGCCGATGCTCCCATCCTTATGATCACCAATGGCGGGATCGGCAATGTGGTGGACACGGTGGAGTTGAACCTGGCTCTCTATGAAAAACATCAGGCCGATGTCCGGATGGTGCTGGTGAACAAACTCGTGCCGGAAAAACGTGAATCCACGATGAGGTATCTGGGGAAAGCTTTCAGCAGCTCCTACCTTAAGGTTGCCGGCGCCTTCGATTACTCCCGCATCCTTGCCAATCCGACCCTGCAGAACATCTCCCGGCTCCTGAAGCATCCCCTGCACGGCAATCCGGAAGGGCGCAACCGGATTGTGCATAACATTCACCTGGGAGCGGCCTCGTCCCAGACGGTCATCGATCACCTCATGGACTCTACCCTGCTCATCACCACCAGCTCCCGGGACGAGCTTCTGGTCACCGCCTCATCCCTCTACAATATCCCCACCTACCGTGACAAGATTGCCGGTCTTGTCATACCGGGCCATTCCCCGGTATCGGCCATCACCCAGAGCATCCTTGATGAAAGTTGCATCCCCTACATCCGTATTCACAACTCCACGGCGGAAGTCTACTCGGCCCTCCTCGATCATGTCTCCAAGATTACGGCGGAGGACAAGGAAAAGTTGGATCTGCTTCACTCCTCGGCGGAAACGTATATCAACTTCGAGGAGATTGACGCACTGTTCTGAGATGGAGGTGGGAATTGGCCGTGGTCCCTTCCGTCTCGTCGCTTCGGGCATTGACTCGGTTGCGGCCGCCGCTTTTGGCTGCGTAGAGCTGTCGGTCGGCCTCGGCGATGACCGCCGTCACCCCCTTGCGCGCGGTGCATCGGGTGGTAAAGACCCCCAGGCTGACGGTGACGTGGTCGGCGACACCGGATGCGCCATGGGGAATGGCGAGGGCTTCCACCCCCTGCCGGATCTTCTCGGCGACGGCCACCGCCCCTGCAAGGTCGGTTTCCGGCAGGATGCAGACAAACTCCTCTCCACCGTAACGGGCCGCGAGATCCGCCGGCCGGTTGACCACCTCATCGATGACGCCGGCCACCTGCCGCAGGCAGTGGTCGCCGTTCAGGTGTCCGTAGGTATCGTTGTACGCCTTGAACTGGTCCACATCCAGCAGCAGCAATGACAACTGGGCGCCGGAACGGGCAAGCCTGGCATGCTCCCGCGCCACTACTTCGTCGAAGCGACGGCGGTTCGCCAATTGAGTCAGGCTGTCGGTGATGGTCAGTATGGTTAACTGTTCCCGAGAACGCTTGAGTTCAATCTGGTTTCTGGTCCGGACCTTGACGACGGCCTGGTTGAAAGGTTTCTGGATATAGTCCATGGCGCCTGCCTCCAGACCACGGGTTTCCGCTTCCTGATCGCCGCAGGAGGTGATGAAGATGATGGGGATACCGGCGGTCAGCGGCTCGGCCTGCAACCGGCGACAGACCTCATAGCCGTCAATCCCCGGCATGATCACGTCCAAAAGGATCACGTCCGGACCGGCCGTCATGGCCAGTTCCAGCGCCTTTTCCCCGCAGGTGGCGAAGAAAACCTCGTAATCATCGCCGAATATATGGGTGAGCACCTCGATGGAGGCCGGCTCGTCATCCACCACCAGGATGCGGTGTTGTTCCTCATTATTCATGAGTATTGCTCCTACAGATCAAGTTCCGTCAGCGGAAAATCCGGAGCCGCCGATATTTCGTGAAAATTATTGTAATCTAGTATGATAGCACTTTTAATCCGAAACCGTAACATAATTAGCAAATTTTTCGGAGTGAATAGTCCGCTGCCGATGACACCGCGGTTTCCGATAGTTCCGGTCGCCGGTGGGGTAAAAAAGTTCCGGTCGTTTTCTTCCGGGGGAGTTCAGTGCTATACTTTACCAGGGAGCTCAGCGGGAAAGGAGGTGGCAATCATGAAAACGACTACAATGCCCAAGGCGCCGGGGCGGAAGATGGCGGCAGTGACGACCGTCAAGCACGGGGTCATGCTCCGGAGATCGGTCAACCTGAACGCCCATATCATCACCCCTCACGGCAAGATCATGGCCGGTCGCAAGGGACGCAAGGGGGGGGTGTGAGGCTGAAACGGTTGCATGACGCAAAACAAAACGCTCCGGGGTTGTGAACCCCGGAGCGTTTTGTTTGTCCCTGTCCGCCGCGGCGGGGCTGCCGTCTATCCCTTTTCTACTTTCACCGCCACGGTGACGGCGTTTCCCATGAGGAGACCGCTCACCGGAAATTCGGGGAAGTGGTTGGGGGCAAAGATGAGCCCTTCCTGGAGTCGCTGGGTGATCCTGACCGTGCCGGTGAGGGAGCCTGCGTCCGTGGTCAACTTGATGGCTCCCCCGTCTAAAATCCCCAGCTTCGCGGCGTCGGCGGATTGGAGCTCCACGTAGGGGGTCGGAGCCACCTGGCGGTTGTTCTCGGACCAGGTGGAGGTGGCGCCGTTATGGAAGAGGATCGGGCCGACGAGAAGGGTGAAGCCGGTTGTTGCCGGGCTCTCCGGAATCGGGGTCACGGTAAAGGCAAAGGGGCCCTTGGGAGCTGTCGTCACGTTCCCGTAGTCGGGAATGGCGCTCCTGATTTCCGCCGGGAATTGGGCGAATTCCGCCGCTTCCCTTCCGCCGGTGATCCGGTTCAAGAGTTCCGTCAGGATCTCCCCGTCATTGCGTGCCTCGCCGGGAGGAGTTACTCCCTTGGCCACGTTCATGAGCCGCCCGTCCAGGGTGGTGAAATGACCGCATTTTTCCGCCGAGGAGGAGGCGGGAAAGACGACGTGGGCCATGGCCGCCGTGGGGGTGGGGAAGAGTTCCTGAACTACCAGTAGCTCCAGCTTTTCCAGCGCCTTCCTGATTCTGCCCCCTTCGGGGAAGGAGGTGAGCGGGTCCACCCCCACCAGGTAGAGCGCCTTGACTTTTCCCTGCTCGATTCCTTGTATCATCTGCCAGAGGTCGCGTCCCTTGACCGGCGCCGAAGCGCCGCCGGGGAGGAGATCCGGGGTCACCCCCATGTCAAGGAGCCCCCGGATGTTGATCTTTTCATGGAGCGGGAAGATCCCCCCCGCATCTTTTCCCACGGCTCCCACCAGGAGAGCCAGGTTGACGACTGCTTCCACTGCGCCGGGAGTTCCCGAACGGATCAGTTCGGAGCCGAAGAGAACCGCCACGCTGCATTTTCCCCCCAGATGGGCCGCCGCGTCCCGCAGGAGCGTGTCGGTCAACCCCGTTTTTTCCAGGATCGTGTCAAGGGAGAGTTTTTCCAGGAGCGCGCGGTAGTCGGCAAAGCCGGATATCATCTCCTCGGCGCTTTTCTCCTCCAGCCCGGCTTGAAGAATCAGTTTGGCGATGCCGTTTGCCAGAAAGGCCTCGCTTCCCGGCTTGTACTTCAGGTGGCTGTGGGAGATCTTCTTCAGCTTGACGTCGGCCATGTTGGCCAGGACCAGCTTGCCGTTGTTTCTCGTGGCGGCCGCGATGACCCGGTATTCGTATCCCGTAGCCTCGGCGTTGGGATTGGTGCCGATGACAAGAACGGCGCCTGCTTTTTCGATCCGATCCATGCTGTTGGTGGCGCCGCTGACGCCGGTCGCCGTTTTAATGATCTCGACTGCCCGGGCAAAACCGAAGCCGGCTTCGGAATCGATATTATTGCTTCCCAGCGCACTCCTGAAGAGTTTCTGGAAAAGGAACTGCTCCTCGTTGGTGAGGCGCGGGGAGGTGAGCCCGGCCACGGCGTCGGAACCGTGGCCGGCGACGATCTCTTTCAAGCGGTCCGCCACCAGGGTCATTGCCTGGTCCCAGTCGCCCTTCTTCCCCCTTACCAGGGGGCTCTTCAGCCGTGCTTCCGAATTGATGTAGTCGAACCCGTAGCGACCGTTAATGCAGAGATTGCCGTTGCAGAAGGTGTCGTCACTGGTGGTGACCCGATCCACGCGGCCCTCCCGTGCATGGTAGTCGATCTCGCATCCCACCGGGCAGTAGCCGCAGCTGCTCCGGGTGACGGTGTAGGTCCAGGGACGCCCCCGGAACTTGAACGGTTTGTCTATGAGCGCCCCCACCGGACAGGCCCCCACGCAGTTGCCGCAGAAGTCGCAGTTGAGGCTCTTTCCGTCATGGGTATCGATGATGGTCTCTTCGCCCCGGGCAACCACTTCGATGGCGTCGGAGCGGATAATCTCGTGGTCAACCTTGACGCACTTTTCGCAGAGGATGCAGCGGTTGGGATCGCTTTCCAGGAGGGGCCAATCGTAACGGATAAGCTTTCGGTTGAGAGCCGCCTGAAACTCCGGCTTGGTGACCCCCAAATCGTAGCATTTGTCCTGGAGATCGCACTCGCCGGCGGCATCGCAGATCGGGCAGTCCAGCGGGTGGTTCACCAGCATCAGTTCCATCACCTGTTTTCGAATCGCCTCAAGCTTTTCGTTGGTGGTGGTGACCACGATCCCTTCCTTGACCGGGGTGTTGCAGGCGGTCATGGGGCGGGCCACCCCTTCCACATCCACCACGCAGAGCCGGCAGGCGCCGGTGGGGGAGACCTTTTCCAGCCAGCAGAGGGTGGGAATATGAATCCCGACCTTCCTTGCTGCTTCAAGAATCGTGGCCCCCTTGGGAACCGACACCGCCCTGCCGTCAATACTCAGACTAACCATAAAGCTTCGCTCCTGAAAGGGCTAAAGGCTAAAGGCGAAAGGCCAAAGGGTAAAACCCTTTAGCCCTTAGCCTTTAGCCCCTGGCCGGATGTTATCGCACCGCCGCCATGGCCACCCGGTAGCAGCGGAGGCACCGTTCCGCCTCGCGCACTGCCTGCTCCTCGGTGAGCCCCAGTTCGACCTCGTTATAGTTCTTGTAGGAGGCCCTCTGACTGCCGTGGATCTCCTTTTGCTCTTCACGGGCGGCCGAGTCCAGCCACGGCACCTGCTCGTTCTTATCGTAGACCCCCAGATAGACCAGGATATCCTCGATGATTTCATCGTCGGTAAGGTAGACCTTCCCTTCTTCCATCCACCGTCCGATAACGTTGGCGGCCCGGTGGGCGTTGCCGATGCAGGCTACCACGGTGAGCGGGCCGATCTCGGCATCGCCGCTGGCGAAGACCCCGTCCAGATCGGTGATGAGAGTCCGGGCCAGGGGGTTCCCCATGCCGTCCTTGAGATCCTTGCCGGCCGCATCCTTCAGCGGCAGGTACTTGGTCACGATGGTGTTCCACTTGGTGATGTCGATGCCGCTTTCCTGGGGGATAAAAGAGAGGTCCGGATCCTGGCCGATGGCCGGGATAACCGTGTCGCACTCAACCACGAACTCGCTCCCCGGCATCGGCTCCGGACGACGTCGGCCGGATGCGTCGGGTTCCCCCATGGCCATCCGGACGCACTGGACGCCGGTAATCCGGTTGTTCTCATCCACCAGAATCTTGGTGGGGAGTACCTGAAACTCGAAGGAGACCCCTTCTTCGTCGGCGCCATCGATTTCCCAGATGTCGGCGGGCATCTCCTTGCGAGAACGGCGGTACAGGAGGGTGGATACCTCGGCCCCCTCGCGCAGCGCCACCCGGACGCAGTCGATTGCGGTGTTTCCACCCCCCACGACGCAGACTTTTTTCCCCATCCCCGTGGGGATACCCAGATACGCTTCCCGGAGGAAGTCGATCCCCCCCGTGAGGAATCCCTTGTACCCCTTGTCTTCACCTTCCACCCCCATGGGTTTGGAGCGGTGAGCGCCGGGGGCCAGAAGGACGGCGGTGTGTTTTTCCTTCAACTGGGCCAGGGTGATATCCTTCCCCACTCGACAATCGTAGACGATCTCCACACCCATGGCGCAGATGATGTCGATGTCCCGCTGAAGGAGGTCGCGGGGTTGCCGGTAAGCCGGGATTCCCACGGCGATCATCCCGCCGCCGAACCCCTGGGGGAGCGCCTCGTAGACCGTGACCGGGTATCCTTCCAGCGCCAGGTAATAGGCCGCGGCCAAACCGGCGGGGCCTGCCCCCACCACTGCCACGTTCTTTTCCTTGCGCGGTTTGGGCTGCATGGGGGGGAGATGATTCCGCTGCCACTCATGGTCCGAGGCGGAGCGTTTCAGGAGCATGATGCTGATGGATTCGTCCACATTCTTCCTGCGGCAGGCGCTTTCGCAGGGGTGCGGGCAGACCCGGCCGCAGACCGAGGGGAGCGGCATGTTATCCCGGATGGTCTGCAGGGAGAGGTCGAACCGGTACTCCTTGATCGCTTCGATGTATGCGGGAATATCAATGTGGGACGGACACTTGTCCTGACAGGGGGCGGTCTGTTTATGGATGAAACGGTAGGGGAGCCGTCCCGGCCGTTTCTTCGCGCCGTTGATGTAGGCAAGGAAGTCGTCGCGAAAATGGGTGACGGCGTCATAAATGGGGACCGTGGCGCTTTGGCAGAGGGTGCACTTGCAGTTTTGGAGGAGTTGGAACATCTCCTCGCACAGCTGCAGGTCCCGCTCGCTCCCTCGCCCTTCAATGATTCCCGTGAGGGCATCCATGAGGACTCGGGTCCCCTTCTTGCCGGGAGTACACTTGCCGCAGCAGAAAAGGGTTTGAACCCGCGTCATGTATTCGGCGGCCATGACCGGTATGTCGACTTCTTTGTCGAACAGGATAATCCCGTCCCACCCCATGAAGGCATTGAGCGGACGGGAGCCGTCAAAGGCCACGGGAAGACGGAACGCGGCATTGACAACTTCGCCGCCGGCGCGGTTATCAATGATGTTTCGTCCCCAACTGGAAAAAACCACCTGTGCCACTAGAGCCCTCCAGCAATACCGTCACCCAGCCCGAAATGATAAGAATATTCCGTAGTTGCGGACAGTTGGGAAATTTTACACAGCGGCGAATTATTACACACACCCTACCGAAAAACAAGGGGAAAATAGCCGTAAACGTGATGACAATCCCGGTAATCGCCGTTATCATCACCAAATCATCCGGTTCGCCGAGAGCCTGGGGATGGTTTCACCCGTCACCCATGCTTGATTTCTCCACATGGATGGTTCTGTTCATAAGGATGCTCTTCTGATACTGGCGAAACGTCTCCAGGATGCCGGGATTGATCCGGGTTCCCCGCTTCACCAGGAGAATCCCGTGGTTGTCGAAGAACTCGCGGCTCACCACCATTCCCACCTTCAGATCCTTGATGAGGAGCTCCTTTTCCACCACAAGCCGCTGCCAGGAAGGGGCGTTCAGGACCTCCTGGAGCGCCAGATTGGCGGCGCCGGCCAGGGCCGGGTCGAAACGGCGCCCCATCCCCGCCGCCAGCTTTCTGGTGAGCTGGAATTTGGCGTCACTTCCGGATTCGGGAATGTAGGCGTTGTCAATGAAGCTGGCCAGATGGATGAGCCGCGCTCCCAGAGGAATCGCTTCACCGGTCAACCCGTCGGGGTAACCGCTGCCGTCGAACTCTTCGTGATGGTGGCGGATCATGAGGCCGATCCCCCGCAACTCTTCGTTTCCGGCCATGAGAGCCTCCCCCCTCGCCGGGTGGGCGCGGTGCTCGGCCAGTTCGTCACTCCCCATCGTCTCCTCGCTCTTGCCGAGGATCCGGTCGGATACCCCCAGCAGGCCGATATCATGGAGCAGCGCCCCCTCTCTGAGCTCTTCCCGCTGGGGCTGCGGGAGATTGAGGGTGACGGCCATCGCCTCCACCAGCCCCGCCACGCTTTGGGAATGTTTATCGAGCCGCTGGTTTCGTTGCTCCAACAGCTCGCCCAACATGAGGGTAACGGTGTTGCTGATGGTTCCCCTGATGAGATCCTGTTGGTGCGTCTCTTCCAGCTTTTTCCGGATCAGCGCCGTCTGCTGCAGTACCCGTTTCTTGAGATTTTCGTTCCATTGGGCCACCTCGTCCTTCAGGCGGAGGTTCTCCTTGATCAAGAGAAATCGCTGGAGCCCCTCACGTACGGTGAGAAGGAGTTCTTGTTTGTTCCACGGCTTGACGAGGAAGCGATGGGCGCCACCCCGGTTGATGGAGTCTATGGCGGCGTCGGCGTCGGCGAAGGCGGTGAGGATGATCCGGTAAACGTCGGGGACCAGCTCCCTGGCTGCTTGCAAGAAGCCGGCGCCGCTCATCTCGGGCATCCGCTGGTCGCTGAGGATCAGGCCGATGCCGTCGGTGCTCCGGAGGATCTCCAACCCCTCCTTCCCCGAGGTTGCCGTCAACACCTGGTACGGCTCCGCCCGAAAGAGACGCTTCAGGGCGATGAGGATATTCTCCTCATCATCCACGCAGAGGATATGAAGCGGTTTGTCCGTGGGGAACATGCTGGTCGGGGCGTCATCCGTCATACCGGCTCCTTTGTTCGGGGGAGGATGACCGTGAACGTCGTTCCGACCCCCACGATGCTCTCCATGAGGAGCTCCCCGTGATGTTTGTTGATGATGTCGTAGGAGATACTCAGGCCCAGGCCGGTCCCTTTTCCCACCTCCTTGGTGGTAAAAAAGGCCTCGAATATCCGATACTTAAGTTCATCCGGGATGCCGTGGCCGTTATCCGCCACCGAGGCGTACACGAAACCGTCGTCATGGCGGGTCTTCAGGGTGATCCGGCCCGAAGGGACGCCGGCGACGGCATGGCCGGCGTTGATGAGCAGGTTGAGAAACACCTGATTCAACTGTCCGGGGTGGCAGAGGATGGGGGGGAGCGGCCGATACTCCTTGACGATGACCGCCGCATACTTCAGCTCGTTGAAGACTATGGTCAGCGCCCCCTCCAGGCAGTCGGTGAGATCGGTCTGTTCGTATTCCGGTGTATCAACCCGGGCAAAGTTTTTCAGGTCATGCACGATGCGCGCCACCCGCTCCACCCCACCCAGTGATTCGGCGATGAGCGAGGCCCCGTCCTCCAGGATCATGGGGATCTCCAGCTCCCGCGCCGACCGGGCCAGCTCTCCCAGCTCCTCCTTGGTCGCCCTCCGGGCAAGGAGCTCCTGTTGCAGCGTCAGGTATTTTTTCATCTGATCGAAATAGTCGGCGAATTCCCTCATGTTGCTGGCCACGAAGCTCACCGGGTTATTGATTTCGTGAGCCATGCCGGCGGCCAGCTGCCCCAGGGAGGCCAGTTTTTCCTGGCGCATGACCATGAGATCCTTCTCCCTGCTTTTCTTTATCTCTTCCTCAACCCGCTCTTCCAGACCAATGTTGAACGTCTGAAGTTTGAATTGCAGGGAACGTATTCTCAGATGAGTCTGTATGCGGGCATGAATCTCGTCCAGTTGGAAGGGTTTCGTTACGTAATCCACCCCCCCCGCGCTGAACGCCTTCACCTTGTCCACCGTTTCGTCCAGCGCACTGATGAAAATAACCGGGATCTCTTTCAGCAACTCATCGGCCTTGAGGATTCGGCAGAGTTCATAGCCGTTCATTACCGGCATGTTGATGTCCAGCAGAATCAGGTCGGGCGATTCCGCATGGGCGGCCTGTAGCGCCAGGGCGCCGCTGAGAACGGATATGGTCGTGTATCCTCGCGCCGTGAGCATTCTCTCCAGCAGCAGGACATTGGCCGGGGTGTCGTCTACGATGAGGATATTCGGAGCTTTCTCCTCCCGGTCCTCCGTCATGAGTCCCTCTTTGTCGCAAATTCCAGGGCCACCTTCAATGATTCCATGAACTCGTTGACCATGATCGGCTTGGTCAT
>CAIYUY010000220.1 GCA_903929485.1 uncultured Desulfuromonadales bacterium | reverse complement strand
CACAAAAGTTCCGCACTCCTGGCCAACACCCTGGAACAGCAGGGATTCACCGTTGCGAGGGGGATCGCGGGGATGGCCACCGCCTTTCGCGCCGAATACGGCACAACAGGACCGGTCATCGCCCTCCTGGCCGAGATGGACGCCCTGCCGGAACTGGGACATGCCTGCGGCCACAACATCATCGCCGCCGCGGCCATCGGCGCAGCCCTGGCCCTCCGCTGGACCCTCCCCCCCGACGCCGCCCGCATCGTCGTACTGGGAACCCCGGCCGAGGAACTGGGGATCGGGAAGGTTGATCTCATCCGGCATGGTTATTTCCGCGACATTGATTTCGCCATGATGGTCCATCCCTCGGCGCGACGGAAAGTAACGAAGCTCTATCTGGGACTCGCCAAAGTAAGGTTCACCTTCTTTGGTAAGGCAGCCCATGCGGCGGCTTACCCGGAAGAGGGAATCAATGCCCTGGACGGGGTTATTCAGACCTTCAACGGAGTCAACTCCCTCCGTCAGCAACTCCGCCAGGACGTCCGGGTACACGGCATCGTTACCGACGGAGGGATCGCCCCCAATATCATCCCGGCTCGCGCCGCCTGTCATTTTTACGTACGCGCCGAGGATTTGGCAATGCTTCACGAGGTAAAGCGACGAGTCATCGCCTGCGCCCAAGGCGCGGCGCTGGGCACGGG
The DNA here is from genome assembly GCA_903929485.1 of uncultured Desulfuromonadales bacterium. Taxonomy (GTDB): domain Bacteria; phylum Desulfobacterota; class Desulfuromonadia; order Geobacterales; family CAIOGM01; genus CAIOGM01. The sequence goes on along the minus strand of CAIYUY010000220.1, from coordinate 4,344 downwards.
GTGTACGCTGACCACGGAAGAAGAGCCACGCGTCATGGCGCCGTTCATGGTCAACGAACTCTTTGCCGACCTCTACTCGGATCAGCTTCACCTCCTGGGACTCAAGGAGGCGGACAGCCCATCGGACCGGGGCCGGGGATCATCCGACATCGGCAATGTCTCCCAGATCGTCCCCACCATCCATCCTCATGTTCCCATCGGCGACGGTATCCATATCCATACCCCAGGTTTCGCCTTTGCCGCCGGTTCGAAGCAGGGAGAGGAGGCTGTTCTGGAGGGAGCCCGGGCCATGGCGCTCACCGCCATTGATCTGGCTCTGTCGCCGGAATTGCGGGAGCGGATAAAAAAGTGCAGAAAAACAAATTAATCTATTGCGCTTAATATCCAAAATGGTGTAGTATTCATGAACATGAAAGCAGGGCTTAGACGGAGAGTTGACAATCTCCGCAACACCCTGCTCCACCAAGCGCAAGGGAGAGTGTCACCTATCATGCAACACATTTTTCTCCTGTCGGACTCCACCGGCGAAACCGTGGAGCGGGTCGTCCGGGCTGCACTTTCCCAGTTCAAGGATGTGGACTATCAACTGCACCTTCTGAACCGACTCAGGACAAGACAGTACGTGCAGAGGGCGCTGGACGAAGTTCTCGCCGTGAAGGGGATTGTCGTCTACACCCTGGTGGATTCCGCCCTGTCCCAACTGGTGCGCAGTTGGGGCGAAGAACATGAGATCATCACCCTGGACTTGATCTCGCCGCTCCTGTTCAAACTCTCTCAATTTCTCCTGGTGGCGCCGCGGCAGGAACCGGGGCTGCAATATCAGTTGGATGCGGATTACTACAAGCGGATCGAAGCTGTCAATTTCACGGTACAGCACGACGACGGCCAGGGAGTCAGCGCCATTGTCAAGGCTGATCTCATCCTGGTGGGGATCTCGCGAACATCCAAAACCCCACTCTCCATGTATCTGGCGCATCGGGGGTACAAAACCGCCAACGTCCCCCTTGTCATGGGAATCGAGCCCCCCACCGAACTGCAAGAGGTTGACCAGAAGAAGATCATCGGCTTGCTCATTGATCCGAACCGGCTCATTGAGATCAGGAAGGAACGGTTACGTTCCATGGGACAGCCGGAACGGAGCAGTTACTCCGATTTCGACCGGGTGGAAGAGGAGATGACCTTCTGCCGCCGCCTGTATAAAGCCAATCCCGGCTGGCTGATCATTGACGTAACACGCAAATCAGTTGAAGAATCTGCTTCGGAAATTCTGAGAAAGCGAAATCTGAACCCGGGTAGTTACTGACGATTGTTGAGAACTGAGGAGAAGCTAACATGGCACGAAAGGAGAGCGACATGAAAATTCTGGTTGTGGAAGACGAGAAGAAGGTAGCAAGCTTTATCAAGCGGGGTCTTGAAGAAGAAAAATACGAGGTGGTGACGATCCATGACGGCGAAGAGGGACTCGCCACAGCCTCCGAGAAGTCCTTCGACCTGATCATCCTTGATGTCATGCTGCCCAAGATGGATGGAGTATCCATCATGAAGGAACTGCGGGCCAGGAAGATTCTGACCCCGGTCCTGATGCTGACGGCAAAGAATGAGGTAGAAGACATCGTTGCCGGTCTTGATTCGGGTTCCGACGATTATCTGACCAAACCGTTCGCCTTTGCCGAACTGTTGGCCCGGGTCCGTGCACTGCTTCGCCGGAGCGAATTCGATCGGGGCGCCGAGATCCGTTTCGCCGACCTCCGTCTTGACCCGGTCACGCACAAAGTCTGGCGGGCCGAGAAAGAGATCGACCTCACCGCCAAGGAGTACGCGCTTCTGGAGTACCTGGTGCGTAATCCCAACCAGGTCCTGACCAGGACCATGATCGCCGAGCATGTCTGGGATTACACCTTCGACAGCTTCACCAACATCATCGATGTTTATGTCAACTATCTCCGGAAGAAGATCGACCGCGAAGCCGAAAGGAAGCTGATCCACACCGTCCGTGGCGTCGGCTACATCCTGAGAGACGAAGAGTAACCCGCATCATCGGGGGGCACGGCGCGCCGTGCCCCCACCCTTCACCCCCCACCGCACAACCATTTATCACGCGAAGACGCGGAGAAAATCCTCCACATTGTCACGCGGTGAACCCCACAAAAAATAACATCCGGAAAAGAAAACAGATTCAACACTTTCTCGCTTTTTCCACGTCTTTGCGTGAGTGTCGTTACTATCCGATTTCCCTACTTCCCTGCGTCTCCTCGTGAGGATGCTTTTCCCTGAAGTTGAATCTGCTTGTCTTTGATCCGGCAACCATAGTAGAATCGTACTTTAATCAGCATCAAGGGAGAGACCATGGCCGAAGAGTATATCCCCAAATGGATCGCGTGGGAGACCACACAGAAGTGCAACCTGAAGTGCGTTCACTGCCGCTGCTCCTCCGACCTTCTCTCTTCCGAGGGAGACTTCACCACGGAAGAGGGGAAAAATCTCCTGAAGGAGATCTCCGACTTTTCCAAGCCGGTAGTGGTCCTTTCCGGCGGCGAACCACTCATGCGGAAAGACATCTTTGAACTGGCCGAGTACGGCACGTCGCTGGGACTTCGCATCTGCATGGCCAGTAACGGCGCTCTCGTCACCGACGAAGTCTGCGAGAAGATGAAAAAGGCCGACATCAAGATGGTCTCTCTTTCCCTGGACGGTTCCACCGCCGCGGTCCACGACGATTTCCGTTCCTCCCCCGGCGCTTTTCAGGGGGTGCTCAACGCCGCCGAACTGTTCCGAAAGCATGGCCAGAAATTTCTCATCAACTCCTCCTTCACCAAGCGGAACCAGCATGACATCGCCGAAACCTTCAAGGTGGCCAAGTCCCTGGGAGCAACCGCCTGGTACATGTTCATGATCGTCCCCACCGGTCGCGGCGAAGATATCATGAGCGAGCTGATCTCCAAGGAAGATTACGAAGAGATCCTGGATTGGCACTACCAACAGGAGAAACAGGAGGATGATATCCTCATGCGTCCCACCTGCGCCCCCCACTATTATCGCATCGTCCCCCAGAAGGCCAAGGCCGAAGGGGTGGATTTTCACCGCCGATCGCTCACCTTCTCCACGGGTGGCGGCAAGGGATGCATCGCTGCTCAGTCCATCTGTCTCATCGATTGTTTCGGCAATGTGAAGCCCTGCTCCTATTTTCACCGCACTGCGGGCAATGTGAAGAGCACCCCTTTCCGGGAGATCTGGGAGAATTCGGAGATCTTCAAGAACCTGCGTGATTTCAAGTCATACAAGGGGAAGTGCGGCCGGTGCGAATACATCAACGTCTGCGGCGGTTGTCGGGCCAGGGCCGATGCGGTGCATGGCGATTACATGGAAGAAGAGCCGTTCTGCAACTACGTCCCCATAAAGGTGCAACAATGAAACAGATGACCCCTGCCGACGAGCTCATTTCCTACCTGACCCCGAAGCTGGGGCTGGAAATTCATCTGGGTGCTTGGCTCGCCATTGATCAGGAACGGATCAATGATTTTGCCCGGGTGACCGGGGACGTTCAGTGGATTCACACCGATCCTGAGCGGTCCGCCCGGGAGTCGCCCTACGGCGCCACGGTGGCCCATGGTTTTCTGACCCTGGCGCTCCTCCCCTGTCTCACCGAAAGCAACCATCCCGATTTTTTTCAGAACAACTATCCGGGGATGCGCTATCGGGTCAACTACGGGTTGAACAGGGTCCGTTATCCGGCCCCCGTGGTCGTCGGTTCCCGGATCAGGGCCAGGACAGAGCTTCTGGAACTGGAGAAGGTAGGCGACGGCGTCCAGATCATCTCCAGGTACACCGTGGAGATAAAGGGGGTAGAGAAGCCCGCCTGTGTAGCGGAATTCGTGGCGCGGGTTTATCCGTAGGGAGTAGTCATGGCCAACTATCATGGGACAAGATAAAGGGGACCGGATTTATTTCCGGTCCCCTTTATCTTGAAACCAATCAGTACGCCTCGATCTCCACGATCCGGCTGTAGCCTCCCAGGGAGGCGGTCACCAGCACCCGTATCCGGTCAGTTGTCACCGCCGGAAAGGTGATCTTTCGCCAGACCAGGTTATTTCCGGTGATTCCGCCTCCCTGCACGGTTACCCAGCCCGCCCCGTTCCAATACTGGACGTTGAAGGCGGTAACGCCGTATTTTGTAAATGTCTGAATGGCGGTGGGCTCTTGTGACGTCGGATAGAGATCCTGCAGCGTGAAAACATCAATTTCGGTTATGCTCTTCACCCCGTTGAAGCTAATCTGCGCCCAATCAGGGTAGAGGTTGTTCGTGGCGTCATTCCATCCTCCGCCCGCGCCCCAGTTGACCCCCTT
>CAIYUY010000219.1 GCA_903929485.1 uncultured Desulfuromonadales bacterium | reverse complement strand
TATTTCTTACCAGATAATTTGCCGTATACATGTAGAGATCCCGAAAATCCGTTCGCCCGTCGTTGTTCAGATCCCCCCTCCCCTCCGCATACCCCTGAAGAAAACGAGCGAAGGCTGTCTCATCCATCCCGCCGCCTGGGGTGCCGTCGGGGCTCAACGGCGGAGCAACAACCAGTGGATACTCCGTAACGCGCCCCTGATTCAAGAGCGTGACCGACGCCTCAAAGAGACCGGAATCGGGAATGAGTCCAAGAACATACTCGCCCCCCGTCCGCTTCAATGAAACCTGCTTCGCCCCCATGAGGGCAAAGTTCGGTGACTGCTCAGAGGGAGTTTGAAGGGTCAGATACACGTACATCTTCGTTATGCCATCCGAAATGGCGATGAGGGGCTCTTGCCGGAATCCGGGATATGCAGGCTGCTGGAACAGAGCCGTGAGCGCCTGAACTGTACTCCTTGGTCCGGTATACTCTCTGAACAGTGAGAAGATACTTCCGGAGCCGCGGATTGCCCCGTCAGCGGTGACCGGAGCCATCCCACCCTGCACACCACTCTGAACCGGGACAATCGGTGAGACGCTATCACCCTGAACAATGGGCAATGCGACAACCTTGCGCAACTCAAGACCGGAAAGCGGAACTCCGGGAGAGGCGTCAGGCAACTGTTGCGGCGGTGCAGCAGCGGACAGCGGCATCGTTCCGCTAATCGCGCCATAGCTCCCGCCCTGGGTCCATTGAAAAGGGTCCCCCTGGAATATCCCCTTATCATCGGCCAGTATCCGCGGCCTCGGGATGGGAATGGCGCCCCCCGCTCCCGAGGTTAGGGCGGCAGTAAATGATGTAACCCTACCCGTATCCAGCGTACTCTTTTTAAAGCTGAGCATGGCGACAGTGCCGCTCCCCTTGATCCCCTGGGGATCGCTGCTCCTTATGGTAACCCGGATCAAACCCGGAATCGAGAAGTCGGGAATCATCATGGCGCCAAAAATAAGTGATCTTTGCTTGACTCGAGGTTCGCCAAGAGAAACAGGGTCATAGGCCACGGTAAAATAAATATCACGCACGTCCTCCAGACCCTGCGCCAACACCTCATATAACCCGTTACCCCGACCGACGAGGACCAACGCCGGCGCTCCCCAACACGATGTTCCTGTCGCAAGAATCCCCATAAGAACGATAATCACCATCATGAAACGAATACTCCGCATGCCTGCCGATCACCTCTCTGTAGTCAAGTTTAAGGTTGAGGTTAAGAAAGTGTCCACACAGGCGTCAGATGATCCATATCGTCACTGCGTCGGCAAGCCGACGGGACGGAGCTCTCCGGAGGCGAAAAGGAAAAAAATACGATAAAGGTAATACTTATAAAACTCGGTAAAGAGAAGCTTGAAACTACCACCATAGCGCCACCACTCTTCCCGGAAATTCCGGGAATCCACCGGGTGAGGATAAATTGCAATATTCTTGGAAAGCAGATTTCGAAAGATAAGTTCCGCCCGGAGCATGTGGTAGCGGGAGGTAATGAGCTGCAGTGACTTGACCTCCCTCCTGGCCAGAAGATCACGGGCGTAAATGGCGTTTTCCAGAGTTGTGGTGGACTGCTTTTCCAGGATGATCTGTTCGTCAGGTTTAACCTTGACCAGGTCACGCATCCGGACAGATGGGTCAACACCGATGAGGTAGAGCGCGTCTCCTCCTCCGGCACGGTAGAGACGCACCCCTTCCTCGATCCGCCCCTTTCCCCCAGCCAGAACAACCACGGCATCGGTAGCAGCCTGTTTAGGCTTCAAGGAAAAAACCTCCCAGGTAAACCCGACAAAAAGACAGAGCAGCACGACACCGCTCAGGACTATTCCAGCAAGGAATATTCGGATCAGTGACACGCTCCCCCTCTCCACCGGCCGACCGGCCGGACAAACTTTAAAATTAACACTTGCGCCATCTCCTGAAAACTGCTATAAAGTTACGCTTTAGATCATCAAGGAGGTTTCACCCATGTCCCGAGTCTGTGATATCTGCGGCAAAGGTCCGAGCTTCGGAAATAACGTCAGCCACGCCAACAATAAGACCGCCCGCGTCTGGTATCCCAATCTCCAGAAGATCAAAACGATCAAGAGCGGTACGGTCAGGAGCGTGAAGGTCTGCACCCGCTGCCTTCGCTCCGGCAAGATCACCAAGGCGCTCTGATCGTTTCCGACAACCGGCAGGACCCCGGCCGCCGGCGCCAGTCGCCCGCGGCCTTTTCTCGTCCAAATTACGGGGCATGAACCGCCAGGAGGGCAATGACCTCGATCTCCACGCACGCCCCTCTGGGAAGCGCCGCCACCTGCACGGTGGAACGCGCAGGGGGGGTTACGGGAAATCGCTTGCCATAGATACCATTCACCAAGCCGAAGGAGGCGAGGTCAGTCAGGTAGATGGTGCTCTTAACCACGGCATCGAAATCGAGACCAGCCGCCGCCAGCACCCCGGCGATATTCTCCATGATCCGTTCCGTCTCCAGGGCAACCCCACCCCCGACAAGCTCACCCGTTGCCGGCTCCAGTGCGATCTGACCCGACAGAAAAAGAAAACCGCCCGCCTTTACTCCCTGGGAATAGGGACCGATAGCCTGTGGCGCCCGGTCCGTCGTCACGATTTTCTTCATATCTTCCTCCGAATTAAACCCGTTCTACGTTCTATGTTCTACGTTCTACGTTCTATGTTCTATGTTCTATGTTCTATGTTTTACGTTTTTGAACTTAGAACTTAGAACGTAGAACCTAGAACTGTTTTTTAGCCCTTGAGTCGTTCCACCTGAATGACACCCTTTACCTTCATTATCTGATTGATGACCCGTTTAAGGTGATCCAAATCCGTCACCTCCACCTCGAAAAGATTAACCCCCCGCTTATCCACCGTACTCTGTACCGTGGCGCTGGCGATATTCGCCTCGCTGTTGGTAATGGCCAGGGTAATATGCGCCAGAATCCCCTTTTCGTCATGGCAGGAGACCTTGATCCGCACCGGCATGACACTCCCCTTGGCCCTGTTCCACGTGACATCCACCCGGCGTTCGGGATCACTCTCCCGGGCAAAGGTGCAATCACGGGTATGGACAGTGACCCCCCTGCCTCGGGTGATGAAGCCGACCACATCGTCTCCCGGAACCGGATTGCAGCATTTACCAAACCGGACCATGACGTCCTCAATCCCGCTAATCTGAATGGCGCTGGCGGATTTGCCGGTCAACCGCTCCATGACCTTTGTCAGGCGCGACTCTTTCCGCTCCTGCCGCTCCTCCAGATGCTCCGTGGGGAACAGCTTGCTAAAGATCTGATGGGAGGTCAGCTTGCCATAGCCGATGGCCGCCATGAGGTCATCCTCGACCGTGAAACCGAACTCCACCGCCGCCCGCCTGATATCTCCGCTCTTCTGCAGCTTGGCAAAATTCTGGGAGTAGCGACGAAAATCCTTTTCGCAAATCTCCCGGCCCAGATGGATGCTCCGGTTGCGCTCCTCGGTCCTGATCCAGGAGCGAATTTTGTTCCGCGCCTTTGAGGTCTTGACAACCTTGAGCCAATCCTTGCTGGGGGTGTGATGGGGGGAGGTGATAACCTCGACAATGTCCCCGGTCTGCAACTCGTATTTAAGAGGGACCAGCTTGCCATTGACCTTGGCGCCGACACAACGGAAGCCAATGTCCGTATGAACGCTGAAGGCGAAATCGATGGGAGTGGCCCCTTTGGGAAAGTCTTTCACATCCCCGCGGGGGGTAAAAACGTAAACCTCATCGGAAAAGAGATCTATCTTGACGGTGTCCATGAACTCCCGGGAATCCTGAAGTTCTTGTTGCCATTCAAGCAGTTGTCGCAACCAGGCGAACCGCTTGCTGTCCTTCTCGTCGTACCCCTTCCCCTCTTTATACTTCCAGTGAGCCGCAATTCCCGCTTCCGCCACCCGATGCATCTCCGCCGTCCGGAGCTGTACCTCCATCCGCTCACCATCCGGGCCGATAACCGTGGTGTGAAGGGACTGGTACATGTTCCCCTTGGGCATGGCGATGTAATCCTTAAACCGACCTGGAATCGGCTTCCAGGTGGAGTGGATGATCCCCAGCACCTCGTAGCATTCACGGATGGAGTCCACGAGGACACGAATGGCGACCAAGTCGTAGATCTGGTCGATATCCACATTGCGATCTTCCATCTTTTTGTAGATGGAGTAAAGGTGCTTGCTCCGACCGGAAACCTCACCCTGAATTTCGTGCTCATCCAGTTTTTCACGGATGATTTGCATGACCTGTTCCACATAGGTCTCACGGGTCTGTTTCCGCTTGGCCACCTTGCCGGCAAGATCATAATAGAGCTGTGGGTTCAGATAACGGAGGGAAAGGTCTTCCAGTTCGGTCTTGATCCAGGAGATTCCCAGCCGATTGGCGATGGGAGCGTAGATATCAAGGGTTTCGCGGGCAATGCTTCGCTGCTTGCTTTCAGGCTGATACTGAAGGGTCCGCATGTTATGGAGCCGATCCGCCAACTTGACCAGAATGACTCGGATGTCGTTGGACATGGCCAGGATCATCTTCCGGAAGTTCTCCGCCTGGCTTTCCTCCTTGGTCTTGAAGTGGATCTTGCTGATCTTGGTGACGCCGTCCACCAGCATGACCACCTCTTTACCGAAGATTCCCTCCAGTTCATTATGGGTCGTCAGGGTGTCTTCGATGGTGTCGTGGAGCAATCCGGTGACCACCGACGCCACATCCAGCCGCAACTCCGCCAGTATCCATCCGGTCTCCAGGGGATGAATCAGATACGGTTCGCCGGAGAGCCGAGTCTGCCCCTGATGGACCTTGGCGCAGTAGACATACGCCTTGCGGATCAGGTTCAGATCCGCCCCGGGATTATAAGAGGTCACCTTGTCGAGAATATCGTTGAGACGGATCATAGAAGAAGGGTGAAGGGTGAAGGGTGAAGGGTGAATAAAAAACGTGAATGGTGAAAGGTGAATAGTGAAAAGCTCTTTTCACCATTTACCTTTCACCATTCACGTTCTTACATCAACGATGCTTACGCGACATTTCGTAGCCGACCTTGCCGGCGGCGATTTCCCGCAGAGCGAGAACCACATACTTGTTGCTGGTGTTCTTGATGATCGGCTTTGCCCCTTTGTACAACTGCTTCACCCGCTTTGCAGCGAGCATCACCAGCAAGAACCGGTTATCGACCTTTTCCAGACAATCTTCCACGGTTACGCGCGCCATGCTATACTCCTTTTAGGTATCCCTCAAAGATGGGAATGTTGTCCGTATGGTGGGGAGAACACGGCAACTACGACTCCGCTCCGCCGTGATGACCCCTTTAAGCTGCGCTGCCGCCTGTTCCAGCTTATCGTTAATGATGAGGTAATCGTACCACCTGGCCTCCCGGATCTCCCCTTCGGCATTTTGTATGCGTCTCTCGATGACCTCTGCCGTATCAAGGTTGCGCCCGGTGAGCCGCCGGCGCAATTCGTCCACTCCCGGCGGGAGGATAAAAATAAACACCGCTCCGGCGCGGGATTTCTTGAGCTGAGCCGCCCCCTGACAGTCGATATCCAGGATCACATCCAGCCCTTGGGCGCGCCAGAGATCGAGGCTCTTGCCGGCGGTACCGTAACAGTTCCCGTGCACTAAAGCCCACTCAACGAACTCTCCGGCGGCGACCATCCTCCGGAACTCCTCTGGTGAAACAAAGAAGTAATCCACACCCTCCTGTTCACCGGCACGAGGAGAACGGGTCGTGAAGCTGACAGACTGCCGTAACTCGGGGAAGAAGTCAATGATTTCCTTACACAAGCTGGTCTTCCCCGCTCCCGACGGCGCTGATATGACAAACAGAATACCTTCCCGCATATAAACCCCTATTCTATGTTTTGCACCTGCTCCCGGATCTTCTCCAGTTCCGCCTTCAGCTCCACCACCAATGAGGCAAGAAGAGTGTCATTGGCCTTGGAGCCGATGGTGTTAACCTCCCGGTTCATCTCCTGGAGGAGAAAATCCATCTTACGCCCCACCGGTTCGCCGCAGGTCAGCGCCTCGTCGAACTGCTGAAGATGGCTCATGAATCGGACAATCTCTTCGGATATATCACTTCGATCGGCCATGAGCGCCACCTCCTGATGCATCCTGGCCTCATCCAGCGTCGTATCGCCCAAAAGCTGCCGGAGACGTTCACGAAGACGGACGGCATGTTCAGCCACCACGGCGGGCGCCCGCTTATGGATCTCCTCCATCAAACGGGTCAGAACCCCTCGCCGCGCGAGAAAATCCTCCAGAAGAGCCACCCCCTCCCGTTTACGCATCTCTTCATGAACGGAGACGGCATGTCTCACCGTCGCCATGAGCAGCTCCTGCAGTTCCTCTTCTCCGGCAACCTCCTCTCTCATGACAAAAACATCCCGTTGAGCCGCGATGAGCGGCAACGTCGGCTCCCCCTCCAGCGACAACTCCTCCTTAAGAGTCCGGAACGCCTCCAGATAGCCGCGAGCCAGGGTGAGGTTAAGGACCGGCGCCATGGTGCCCCCCCCGGATCTCTCTTCCAGGATGGATACCTCGATCTTCCCCCGTTTAAGCCGCTCCGCCACCGTCTTTTTCACCTCCTGCTCGAAGGGGTAACAGTGTCGGGGAAGGCGAATGGAGATCTCCCCGTACCGATGATTCACCGAGCGAATCTCCACGATCAGGGTCCTGCCATCTACTCCCGTCCGCTCCGCCTTGCCGTAACCGGTCATGCTTTTTATCATGAAAACTCCGAAAAAAAATGTGAAAAGTTAATGGTGAAAAGTGAAAAGTGAATGGCGGCGCCCTGAGCGAAGTCGAAGGGTGAAGGGCGGCGCCCTGAGCGAAGTCGAAGGGTGAATCCGGAATTAAAGAGTCGTGTTGATACCGTATAACTTCCCCACGGCGGTCAGTATCATCCCCACGGTAATGCTCCGGCGGCAGTCCGGATCCTTGTCACAGTGAGTTCGTAAACAGGCGGTGCAGGGAAGCGGCGCCTTGACGATAAGCTGATGTTCCCCCCTGGGGCCGCTTCGGCTACCGTCGCTAGAGCGGTAGAGAGAGATCGTGGGAGTTCCCACTGCCGCGGCAAGATGCACGGGCCCGGAATCCCCCCCGATGACCAGATCAACCTTCTTGAGCAGTGCGGTAAAACCCTTGAGTGAACTCCGCTCCAAAACCCTGGCCCCGCGACCGATAAGTGCAGCGAAACCGGTCACCTTCTCCCATTCACTATCGCTCTCCCAGGAAAAGAGAAGAGTCGAGTCCGGATAAAGGGCCAGAAGTGATTTACCCAGCGACACCCACCCCTCGTCGTACCAGAGCTTGGTTTCCGCTCCGGCGCCGCAGTGGCAGAGAAAAACCAAGCCGTCGGCCAGGGTGGAGAGCAAAACTTCGGCTCCGGAATCGTCCTCGGGGGAGGTGCGGATTTCCGAGGTCAGCGTCATCCCCCTAAAATCCCTGCCATAGGGGACGCTCACCACCCGGAGGCATTGATCCGTGACATGGGAGTCAACGGAACGAGACGGTATCTGACGGGTAGTAAAGAGCAGATTGATCTTTTTGGGGAGCAGGTCCGACGGGAAGCCGATGATTTTAGCACAGTGGGTAAGCTTGTCAACCAGACCGCTCTTCAGGCTCCCCTGTAGATCAAAGACCACGTCGTACTTCCGTTCCCGCAATCTCCCCTTCAGTTCCGCCAGTTCTCGCCTGGTGACGCCGGAGAGAGGGGCCTTAAGCCAAGCATTACCCCTCACCGTATGAAGCATGGCGATCAGACTGTTTCCCGCCAGTAATTCCCGCAACGGCTCCTCCACCACCCAGTCCACCTGAATACCTGGTGACACCTGGTGGAGATAGGAGAGGAGCGGGAGAGCGTGGACGATGTCGGCCAAGGCGCTCATTTTGACGATCAGCACTCTCATGAAAACCTTTCACCACGGAGGCACGGAGACACGGAGAAAAACCCCACTGCAAAATTTACAGAGATGGACAGGATAGCCAGAATTAGACCTTCTGAATAACTCCGACAGAACAAGTAACTGTTTTCCATCCTGTATATCCTTGTCAATTGCATTTCTCCGTGTCTCCGTGCCTCCGTGGTTCAACTACCGTCAGACAGATCCGTACCGTTGCAGGATTTTTTCGATGATCCCGGTGGTGGACTTTCCGTCCACGAACTCCACCAGTTCCACCCGCCCGCCGTAGCTTTCCACGACTTCATGTCCCACCACCCCTTCGCGGGAATAATCTCCCCCTTTCACCAGGATGTCGGGGCGCAGGGTCTCGATGAGCCGCAGAGGCGTATCCTCGTCAAAGAGAACTACGTAATCGATACAGTCCAGGGCGGCCAGGAGGTGTCCCCGCTCATCTTCATCAATGAGCGGCCGGTTTTCACCCTTGAGCCGTCTCACCGAGGCGTCGCTATTGAGACCCAGAACCAGGAGATCACCCAGGCTGCGAGCCTTCTGGAGATATTTTACATGCCCGGCATGGAGCAGGTCGAAGCAGCCGTTGGTGAAGACCACCTTTCGCCCCCGCTCCTTTTCCTTGGCGATGAGTGACGCCAGGACATCCGGGTTCTTCACCTTCACCGCGCTATCCCTACGTCCGCGACCGCTCTCCTGAATGATCTCCTCCGGCGACACGGTGGAGGTTCCCAACTTGCTCACTGCAATGCCGGCGGCGATATTTGCCAGAGCGGCGGCATCTTCCAGGGAGAACCCTCCGGCCAAAGCCAGGCCGAGAACGGCAAGGACCGTATCTCCTGCTCCCGTGACGTCAAAGACTTCCCGCGCCACCGTGGGAATATGGAGCATGCCGCCATCCCGGCGAAAGAGCGACATCCCCTCTTCGCTCCGGGTGATGAGGAGCGCGGCAAGATCGGCCTGATCCATGAGCATGTTCGCCGCCTGACTGAGTCCGTCAAGACCGGAGATCTTCGTTCCGGAAGCGGCTTCGGCCTCCTTCCGGTTGGGGGTCAGGATTGTAGCACCACAATATTTGGCATAATCGCTCCCCTTGGGGTCTACCACCACGGGAACGCCGCACTTTTTCCCCACCGCCATGATTGCCCGCACGACGGCTGGGGTCAGCACCCCCTTCAGATAGTCGGAGACGAGGATGACCTGGAAGGCAGGGGCATGTTCCCGCAAGTAGGCGATCAACCATTCCTCGCATTCCCGGCTCAGAGGTTCCCGGCTCTCCCGGTCGATGCGTACAATCTGCTGATTGGCTGCAATGACCCGCGTTTTGCGGCTGGTCTGCCTCGGGGTATCGGCCATGACACCGGCCACATCCACCCCCTTGTCCGTAAAGGTACGCAGCAGCAGTGAACCGTTCTCATCTCCACCCACCACGCTGGCCACTGACACCCGGCAACCCAGCGCCACCAGATTATTGACCACATTACCGGCGCCCCCCAGACGAAGGTCTTCCCGGATAACATCCACCACCTGAACCGGCGCCTCGGGGGAGATCCGCTCGGCCTTCCCCCAGAGGTATTCGTCCAGCATCAGGTCCCCCACCACCAGAGCACCAAGCCCCTGAGCGCGGGCGAACAACGATTCGATGTCTTTTCGTTCCATAGCGCCTCTTTTTGTTCTATGTTCTACGTTCTACGTTCTACGTTCTACGTTCTACGTTCTACGTTCTACGTTCTACGTTCTACGTTCTACGTTCTACGTTCTACGTTCTACGTTCTACGTTCTACGTTCTACGTTCTACGTTCTACGTTCTACGTTCTA
>CAIYUY010000218.1 GCA_903929485.1 uncultured Desulfuromonadales bacterium | reverse complement strand
GTGGCGGCGCTTCAGGGGTTCCAACTGGTGGGGATGCCCGAGGGGCGGATCATCCTGGCCCAGGCGGTCACCTACCTGGCCACGGCCCCCAAGTCCAACGCTTCCTATACGGGGATTGATGCCGCCCTGGCGGAGGTCCGGTGTAGCGGCGCGCTCCCCGTGCCGTTGCATGTACGCAACGCCCCGACAAAGCTCATGAAAGAGCTGGGGTATGGCAAGGGGTACAAGTACGCCCACAGCTTCACGGGGGGGTATGTCCCCCAGAACTACCTCCCCGAGGCGCTGGCCGGGAAACAGTTCTACAAGCCGACGAAGCATGGCTATGAGAAATCCATCGGGGAGCGGATGGAGCTGCTGAAGCGTCCACCCGCGGAAGGGGAGGGGGGGTAGGGTAGATCACAATGGTTTGCGGCCTTCCCCCCCATTACAGTGAATATGCCGCTTATCTCCGAGAGGGGGAATGTGATAGAAATCGCCGGCTACTTCGGATGAGCGGAATAACTGCGGGATGCGGTGAATTAATTGCAAACGTTGCTCCATGCGGGGTTTTGATGTACAACTCAAAAATAGTCATTGCGAGGAGCGAAGTGACGAAGCAATCCCTTCGACTTTGAGGACAACCATGACTTCGGAAAAACTTTTCTGCATCTATATTATGACCAACAGCGGTAACACCGTGTTGTACACCGGTGTCACCAATGACTTGCAGAGAAGGGTTTATGAGCACAGGAACAAACTGACTGACGGCTTTACAAAGAAATACAACATCACCAAGCTGGTTTATTATGAAGTGTTCGCTGATCCGGTTAATGCCATTGCCAGAGAAAAACAGATCAAGGCCGGATCTCGGGAAAAGAAGATAGCCTTGATTGTCAAAATGAATCCGGAATGGAATGATCTTTATGAAACACTCTGAGATTGCTTCGCTCCGCTCGTAATGACAGGGTGTGCATTTTGCAGTCATTGCGAGGAGCGAAGTGACGAAGCAATCCCTTTTGATCGGCGATAATTCAGCCTCCCTCCGATTTGAACGAGCAGGAAAAGTGTCTTTGGTTGAGCTCACCGGAGTGCTTGTGGGATAAAATGTTCTACTCAGAAGTAACGAGTTTAACGCAAAGATAAGTATGACAACGAGGGAAGAATTGTAATGATGCTGTCAGAAAAAGAAATGGAAAATCAGATAGCCTCACATCCTGAACGCTTTCTTGGAGAGCGCCGACTTTCTATAATTGCTCGTCAGTTTCGAATTGGAGGATATATTTTCGACTTGTTATTCGAGGACAGGCATGGTGGTAAGTTGATCGTAGAAATACAAAAAGGTACCTTGGACAGAAACCACACGTACAAGATTTTAGATTACTATGACGAATATAGAGAACAAAATCCTCACGAATTTATCGATGTCATGGTGGTTGCAAACCAAATAACATCAGAAAGAAAGAAAAGACTTCATGCATTAGGTGTGGAGTTTCGAGAGTTGCCGGTACAACTTTTTGACCAAGTGAGCAACAAACAGCCAGGTGAGGCGAAGCCTACAAATGAAGACTGTTGTCTGTCATCCGTAACTGATGAAATGATATCCCCAGATGATCTTGTAAGCAAACTGACCGAGATCGGGTTTGTTGCGAGGCAGAACTCGACATCTCAACCTTTATTCGTGAACCTTGGCGGGCCACAATCGCCAATTAATAAAAATATAGAAAGGTTTAAGGGGTGTATTCTGTTAAACCCAAAGATAAGCATTGCATTCGGGACGTGCAACATGGAGAATATTCTGCATTTCCGTAATCTGCTCATGTCCAAGATAGGAAGAGAATGGGAAAGGCGTGAGGGCGTCCCAGGTGAAGGGAAAAGAGTGACGTTAGATTTCGATTTTGAGGGAAAACAAACGTCAGGAAAGAATAGAATGATTTGCCGAACCCAGAATGGTGAAATCTATCTTGATGGGTATGTGGGACAATTATTGCTACGTGAGGGGCTTTACAAGTGGGAAGAAGTTAAGCAATTTCAAAAAGTACTGACTTCATGTGTAGCAAAACGCGGTAAGCGGACGATTAAAGAGCACCTTTCCGTCTGTACGCCGGAGTTGCGAATTCTATTCGAGACGTTTCGTATGCGTGTGAAAGAAATCGACCAGCTAGTTCAGGAGAATTCCTGGTCGTACGGTGTAGCATATCGTGCCAGTCAGAATTTTGTGGAAGTGTACTTTCGGAAAAATCGGCTTGAAGTGTGCTTACGCCCGACCCAATACCGTGACCCGGAAAATTTACTCGGCAAGGTGCCGCATAATAAATGGACATTGAATCGCCGATTTATACTTGAGGACGCAAGTCGGGTTGATTATTTGATCGCTCTAGTGCGACAGTCGTACGAGAATGTCTCGTGACATGGGGTGAACGGCATCACCGTGAACCCCAACAATTAACCGTTGGTGTTTGGGCCTTACCCCAACTTACTCTTGTGCTCCCGTAAAATCTGTCATTGCGAGCGAAGCGAAGTAAACCAGTATCTCGCTAACACACCAAAATTACAGGGATTGCTTCGTCGCTTCGCTCCTCGCAATGACTTCATGTGAAAGATAGTGCGAGGGGATCACTCTTGAAGGAGTAGACGTT
>CAIYUY010000217.1 GCA_903929485.1 uncultured Desulfuromonadales bacterium | reverse complement strand
TGATGGATGTCCAGATGCCGGTCATGAGCGGCATCCAGGCCGCCATTGCCATCCGGGAAAGGGAGCAGGAGGCCGGCGGTCATATTCCGATTATCGCCGTGACCGCCCGTGCGCTGGACGAAGAGCGGAGCTCTATCCGGGGCCAGGGATTCGACGGCTACATTGCCAAGCCGTTCGTGATCGGTGAACTCCTTGCTGAAATAAGAAGATGTCTGGGGTAGATCTGACTTTTCGATCCGGGTTTTTTACGGAACAAAGCTTGCGCCGATTTTGACTATGTTGCATTACATGCGGATATTCCCCATAGACGCACTCTTTTCACAAACAGAATGACATGCTGTTGTCAGTTGACTGCTGTATAGTTCAAAAAAAATTCCAGGAGATTTGTTATGAAGCTGTTGTTTGCAGGAATTCTCGCTCTGGCTGTCACTGGAGGCTGGTCGCCCGATGTAACCCATGCCTCTGTTATCACAAGCAACATACAGGTTGATGATGCTTTCTTTTACTACATCAGCACCAACGACGCCGTACCAGGCAACTTGGTCGGCACAGGTAGTGCATGGTGGGTCAGTTACAATTTTCCGGATGTTCCCTTGACGCCAAATGTCTTCAACTACCTCCATGTATACGCAATCAATACCGGAAATGCCGGCGGTTTTATGGGGGACTTTACCCTTGCTGGTTCTAATGTTTTTTTTGCCAACGGCACCCAACATCTTACCCAGGATTTGACCAACTGGACCGTTTCACTTACCGGTTTCGGCAAAAACATGGTCACTCCCACCATTTTCCCGGACACAGGGGGGGCGATTTGGACGAGTGAAGTCAATTGGACAACCGATACGACTTACGCTTATTTCTCTTCACCGATCTACGCCACGCCTGAACCTTCCACTTACGCCCTCTTTTGTCTGGGTCTCGGTGGATTGGCAGTCATGAAGCGGCGAAAGAGTCTATCCTCCTCTTCAGCAAAATCACCGGAATGGAGAGACATCCGATAGCCAATCCACACTTTTTTCACTTTAAAATCAATTTTTTTGAGGTTTGTACGGAAGGGTGGGGGCACGTCTCCCACCCTTCTTTCTTTTTTCACGCGATACGACGAAGAGCCTTTTTTCAAATGATAGAGCGATAAAGGCAACAGGTTTGTTTTCATCGTTCGTAAGCAGGTGAATGCGTACCTTGTCATCAATGGCAAGTTTGGCTACTTATTTAACATATTGTCGTTCATGGTCATTGCCGAACTCGAACTGTATTAGAAATATTTGTGGTGGCGGAAAAATAGTCACTAATTCCTGTCTTGTCGTCAACTATCTATTTTGTTCAATGCAATACCGGAAGCTTATCGTGAAAGAGTTACAAGATAGGAGAATATCACATCATCTGATTGCCAGAGCCGTACAGATTGTACAGGAAATATCTCCTTGTATCCCTCTCCGATACCTTGCATTGCAACCAGCGCACGAAAACCTTGAAAGGTTCTATGCCGATTTTGGATTTACGCGCCTCCACCATAAAGAATGGATGTTTCCGAAGGTTTGAAAATAGTCCGTCTCCTTTCAACCCCAGCCTCCATTAATCAAGTTTTCAAGAACGTCCTCAGTCCCCCCCCCAAAAAAGTTCCAACGATTAATTTTAAAATTTGTAGACGCGACCTCTCAAACTCACGCCCCCTCAAACTCTTTGTTATCACCCAACGGGGCATGAATTGACCGGGTTCACCGGTTTTATCAGCGGCTTTGAGCCGTTGAGAGTGTTCTGTGTATGCGATACACCATTATTATCCTAAAACGGCACATGCGGTGAGGATCAGCGTCGCCGCGCTCCGCTCCCCCTGGACTCGGCAGAAAAAACGGTACGGGCGCAAGCCGTCTCCCTCCCAAGGGGTACTGACCGGCCAACCGGAGCTCCGCATCGCCTACCTTGTCGCCGACCTCATCGCACTTCCTCCATGATCATCAATGGCGGTTGTTCACAGACCAGCTGCTCACCCCCCTCATAATGCACCGGGAAAATCATCAAGCGCCCGTTGTCTCGGGAAAAACCGTAGCGGAGAGGAAACCTATTTTGATCCTTGGAGCCGTCATTGGCCTGGAGATAGTCGCAGGCGGCAAAGGTGCAGTCCAGCCCCAGATCGTAGCCGAAACTTAAGGGGCGACTCTCAAATATCCCTTCCGGCGTCAGGGAGAGAGTCCGCTCCAAATCGCCCGAACGTCCTCTGTAGACACCGGAGATGACGAGCCGGTTCAACCCCTCCCGCGACAGCCGGCGATAGGTGAATTCCGCCTGCTCTCTTTTTCCCTGTTCATGAACCAGTTTAAGCGAGGGAACGGTTCCTCCCTTCCAAACGAGCTTCTCGATCATGGGGGAGCTTCTTTTTTCGACGGGTTCGCTTCTCACTACTACGCTTCCCCCCCTATCTTCGGGCCTGCCGAGGCGGACCGATAGCCCTTCATGAAAACGGTACTCCAGGTCGGCGCGAAGCTCCTTCCCATCCATTCTGACGGCAATCCTCGGGACGTCGCTCCCCTTGACTGCGCGGCAAGGCGAACGGGTCGCCTTCAGACGGGTGAGATAGCCGGTTTCATACCATTCGCCGATTATACCGTGACTACCCACCGTGACCTCCACGCTGAACGTCTCCAGCGGTGGAACCTCCTTCTCCCAGGTATACCCGGTGGTCGAGTTGCCGGCCAGGATGATGGTGACAATTTCACCGGCGGGAACGGAGAAGCTGCGGCCATTATCCTTCACGGTCAGTTCGAGGGCGCATGCCGCGCCCGGCAGGGCAAGCAGCAGCATCGCCGGCATCCATCGGGAGAGCAGCTTCATCTATACCTCCATCTGTTTCATGGTCGTGGAACTTGACTCTCGTGCTCTCCACGGCCCATGGGTTGATTTGACTTGGTGATTGAATCTCAATTTAAAAGAGTGATTTATCCAACGAGATTGACGCCATCGGCATTCCGGCGGCAAAGGTTTCGGAATTCAACGAAGAAATAGTTCAATTTTATCTGACCACGGACTGTCAGACCGTCAGACTGTCAGACCGTCTGAGCACCTTGGCCCTCCTCCAGATACCGGTTCTGAAACGGAGCGACCAGATCACCGCGGTGGTTAAAACGAATATCGTGGCCAACGACCACTCCACGACCAAGCCGGGAATAATCTCATCCATGAGCCAGAGGAGAGAAAGAAATACGCCGGTACAGAGAGCGAAGGTACGAGCGATCCACCGGGTCTCACCCGCTGACGCCAGGACGCAGCCGATCATGATATTCGCCGCATCGAACATGCAATAGAATGCGACAAATTTCATGAGTATGGAGCCGGTCTCGATGATTCGCGCACTTTCCGGACCGTTGCCCGCGAAGATGGAGATGAGTGGCGCCGATGCAGTGACGAACAGGATCGCCATCGCCAGCATCCAGAGTTCACACACCACCAGTGATTGCCACGCGATGACGGGTACATCGTCGTCGTTTCCGGCGCCGCGTGCGTGCCCGACGAGTATCCCCGCAGCCTGCCCGAGACCAAGAGCAGGAAAGAAGGCAATGCCGTTAATGCGGAAAGCGATACTTGATGCGGCCAGCTCCACTGTTCCCAGCCGACCGACCGTCACCAGAAAGAGCGTCCAGGCGGCGAGTTCTCCGCTGATCCGTAGCCCCATGGGTAACGAGAGCGTCAGGAAATGGCGGAACTCAACCCACGTGAACCGGCGGGCTACGGAGTCGGTGAGTCCGCCTGCCCGAGCAAACAGGATCGTATACAGGAGAGCCCCCACCCCCTGGGCGGCAACGGTGGCCATCGCCGCCCCGGCGATCCCCATCCGCGGCAGACCCCATTCCCCCAGTATCAGTCCCCAGGCCAAGGCGGCGTTCACGGCGAAAGACGCGAAGGTTACGCCGGTCACAATAACCGCACGGCCGACTCCCGACAGCCAGCCGGCCAGTGCGCTACTTAGCACCGGAAAGAACGAACCGGCCATGCAGATCAGGAAATAAGCGCTCTCGTCCCTGGCGACCCGCGGATCGTGACCAGCCAGAAAGAAGAGTTGCGCGATCGGCCAGGCAACCGCCGGCGCCATGATCCCCGACGCAAAAGAGGTGTGAATGCCGAGCCAGGCGGCAGTGCGGACCCCTTTTGTGTCGCCACGCCCATGGCTGTGAGCTACGAAGTTCCCCGCATACCCGGCGGTTCCAAAGAGAAATCCCTGAAACAGTATGACCGCGAAACCGGAAGGACCGATGGCGGCCACCGCTTCACTGGAATGCCGCGACAGCACGATGGCGTCGATGATCTGCATCAACGTAATGGCGGAAGTCGACAGAACCATGGGGCCTGCAAGTTTGAGCAGTCGTGGGATATGTTTGGCTGTCATGTCAGGTTTTGTGTTCATAGAGCTGGTGCTTTACAGGGGAGTACCTGCTTGAAAAAGTCAGTCACCGACTATAGCCTAACCCGGACAAGTTTGAACCAAGCAATTTCACTGAGACAAGGAATCCTGCCGGTACGACTGAACCGTGATATCCGGTGCGGGTTATTTTCGCGGCGCCTTTTATGATGCACCGTTGAAGAGGGGGGAGTTAAACCGGGGAGGGGTTGGGGTGGAGTAACCGAAAGGATACGGATAGTGTCCTGATTCTACGATTCCCGGGCAAGAATGCGACTTGGTTACGAATTGGGGGTTCTCTGAAGTTTTTCTTTCCACTCCGCAAGTCTTTTGTCTTCCTCAACAATATGGCCTTGCATCCATTTTTGCAGAAAATCAACCAACTGAAGTTTCATTTCACGGCTAATATTGCCTTTGAGACGGTCAAATTCCTTGATTTTAGCCTTGAATATATCGTGTTGGGCGCGATGTTCCTTCAAGCGATTATACGAAATGTCAAGCATGTATATTTCTTCATAGGTGAAATGCGCCGCGGCGTAATCTCCCAGCTTTACCAGAATGCCGTTGATATCTTCCGTGGAATTTACATCACTGATACCGGCGTGCAGACTTTTGAAAAGTTCGAAAAAAAGTTTGTGATGGTCATCAAGCCGTCTATTTTCAATGGAATAATCATCTGACCATCTGATCGGCGGCATACTCTTCTCCGGATTCAATTATTCATACGGCTCTGATGGTGAAGCTGCTATCGGGTAGTGACAGCCGTCATCCGTACAATCTGCAATATATATTTTGTAAACGCAATGACTTTGTTTTTTTTGAAATAAAATTCAAAAAACGGAAATAGTTAGTTTCCACTATACACCAAGCGCCATCAAAGATCGTCGGTGACCGGGACTTTGGCGGCGACGCGTGGGAAGACGAAGGATCCGGCGCTGTTGTTCGACTGCAAGATTGGCGAAATAATTAATGCATGCTAAATAAAATATTAGTATCTTTGCTCTCTTTTTGATATGATGCTCCCGTGCTTTGTTGAACAACACCCGCCGGCGAAATGAACCCGAAAAGCCCAAGGAGATTTCCCATGGCCGAAACAACTATAAACGAGACACCTGTGCTGGAAATTCTGCAAAAATGTCCCACAGGAATCAAGGGGCTGGACGAGATCACCGGTGGGGGACTTCCCTTGGGGCGCCCGGCCCTGGTCTGCGGCGGCACAGGTTGCGGCAAGACGCTGCTGGCCATGGAGTTTCTGGTGCGGGGGGCAACGGAATATGACGAGCCGGGTGTCTTCATCTCCTTCGAAGAGAAGTCCGAGGAACTGACGAAGAACTTCGCCTCCCTGGGGTTCGACCTGAACGATCTTGCTGCCCGGGGAAAGCTGCTGCTGGACTATGTGCATATCGAACGGAGCGAGATCGAGGAGACCGGCGAGTACGACCTGGAAGGGCTCTTCATCCGGATGGGTTACGCCATGGACAGCATCGGCGCAAAGAGGGTGGCCATCGACACCATAGAGACCCTCTTTTCCGGATTTTCCAATGAAGTGATCCTCCGGTCGGAGTTGAGGCGGCTGTTCCGCTTTCTGAAGGATAAGGGAGTAACCGCCGTCATCACCGGCGAACAGGGAGAGCGGACCCTGACCCGCTTCGGTCTGGAGGAGTACGTGGCCGACTGCGTGATCTTTTTGAGCCATCAGGTGGCCAATCAGATAGCCACACGCCGCTTGAGGATCGTCAAGTACCGCGGGAGCACCCACGGCACCAACGAGTACCCGTTCCTGTTGGACGAACAGGGTTTTTCCGTCATGCCGATCTCCTCCATCGGCCTGGATCATTCGGCCCCCACGGATCGGGTCTCCACCGGCATCCCGCGCCTGGACAGCATGCTGGAAGGAAAAGGGTACTACCGGGGGAGCAGCGTCCTCGTCACCGGCAGCGCTGGGACCGGCAAGTCAAGCCTTGCCGCTCACTTCGTGGATGCCGCCTGCCGGCGCGGCCAACGTTGCCTCTATTTCGCCTTCGAGGAATCCCGCAATCAGATCATCCGGAACATGCGCTCCATCGGCCTCGACCTGGGGCAGTGGGTGGACAAGGGAGTGCTGGAATTCCGCAACTCCCGCCCGACCCTGTACGGCCTGGAGATGCATCTGGTGGTCATGCACCGGGCCATCGAAGAGTTCCGGCCGGCCATCGTCGTCATCGATCCCATTTCCAACCTGCTCTCGGCCGCCAGCGAGATGGAGGTCAAATCCATGCTCTCCCGGCTCATTGATTACCTGAAGATGAAAGAGATCACCGCCTTCTGTTCCGCACTCACCGTCGGCGGCGGGGAAGGGGGGCGCACAGAGGAGGGGATGTCGTCGCTCATGGACAGCTGGATACTCTTGCAGTCACTGGAGGGGGCCGGGGAGAGGAACCGGAGTCTGTACATCCTCAAATCCCGCGGCATGCGGCACTCCAACCAGGTGAGGGAGTTCTGTCTCACCGATAACGGCGCCAAACTCCAGGATGTGTACGTGGGCTCGGGGGGGGTGCTGGCCGGCGCCGGACGGATAGCCCAGGAAGCGCGGGAAAAGGCGGAGGCCCTGGAGCGGAGTCAGGAGATCGAGTGCAAGCAGCGGGATCTGGAGCGAAAGAAAGCGCTAGTGGAGGCGCGGATTGCGGCCCTTCGCATCGGTTTCGACTCCGAGGAGGATGAACTGGAGCGGGCCATCTCCAGGGGAAAACTGCACCGGGAGGTAGTTACCCAAGACACCCTGGCCATGGGGCGGGCTCGGGAAGCGGACGCCACGCCTCCCCCGGAAGGAAATGCCCCGGTAAGCGGAAAGAGGGAGCGGCGATGACCGAAGAAATGGAGACGAAAGGAGAGAATGACCAAGGGGAGAGTCCGGAGGAGCGTTGGCAACTGCGGCTGTATGTGGCGGGGATGACACCCAAATCCCTTGCCGCCTTCGCCAACCTGAGGCGGATCTGCGAAGAGTACCTGGAGGGGAAATACAGCATCCAGGTGATCGATTTGATGGTGAACCCCCAACTGGCCAAGGGGGATCAGATCCTGGCCATCCCCACTCTGGTGCGAAGGCTCCCCGAACCGGTGAAGAAGATCATCGGCGACCTCTCGGACACCGACCGGGTGCTGGTGGGCTTGGACATACGACCGCTGGCCGGACTCGGAGAGGGTAGGGGGGATAGAAGATGAGCGAAACAAAACAAGATGATGCGTTATCACCGCTTGGGGATACGACCGGGGAGTTCCAACTGGCGCTGGAAGAGTCGGGAACGGGTAACTACCTCCTCCGCCTCTACGTGAGCGGCATGACCCCCAACTCCATCCGGGCCATCGAAAATATCCGGCAGATCTGCGCGGAGCACCTGGAGGGGCGCTATCAACTGGAGATAATCGATATCTACCGGCAACCCATATTCGCCAAGGAGGGGCAGATCGTCGCCGCCCCCACCCTGGTGAAGGAACTGCCCCCCCCACTGCGCAAATTCATCGGCGATCTGTCCCAGACGGAGCGGATTCTTCTTGGTCTGGATATCAGAACAAAGAGGTAAACCATGGCTTCCACCGATCTGTCCCAAGGGGAACTCCTCGCGGAGCTGGAATCCCTCCGGATTCGTTTGACCGAGGCGGAAGAGACCCTGTACGCCATCGGCAACGGTGAGGTGGACGCCTTCGTGGTCTCCGGGTCTGACGGCATGCGTGTCTTCACCCTTAAAGGGGCGGAACAACCGTATCGCATCCTGGTGGAGACCATGAACGAAGGGGCCGCCATCCTGAGAGAGGACGGCGTTATCCTTTATGCCAACAATTGTCTGGCGGCGCTGTTGCAGGTCCCTCCGGAACGGATTGTGGGGAGTCGGTTTGATGCCTATGTGGCCCCCGCGGATCGGCCCTTGGTGACGGCCCGGCTGGAACAGCGGGAGGAGGTGGATGGTCGCTATGAAATCACCCTGATTACCCTGGAGGGGAACCTCCTGCCGGTGCTGATTTCCTGTCGCGGCTTGGATCTTACCGATCACCGGGAAATCAGCATGGTGATTACCGACCTCACCCAGCAGAAACGTAATGAAGAGACCATGGCCGCGGAGAAACTGGCCCGCTCCATCATCGAGCAGGCGGGGGAGGCTATTGTCGTCTGCGACAACCGGGGGATCATTATCCGGGCCAGCCGGCTTGCCCATGAGCTCTGTGGCGGCAACCCGTTATTGCGACCCTTTGACGAGTTGCTCCCCTTGCGATCAGGGGAAACGGGTGAGTTTATGTCCGTGGCAACTCCCTTGCGGGGGGAAACTGTCGACGGCGTCGAGGTGGAATTCAACCGGAGCGACGGTGAGATTTTTCACCTCCTTCTCAGCGCCATGCCGCTGAAAAGTTCACCGGAACGGATCATCGGTTGCGTCATGACCCTCACCGATATCACCCAACGGAAGCAGGCCGAGGAAGCGCTGCTTCACGCCAAAAAAGAAGCCGAGACGGCCAACCGGGCAAAGAGTCGGTTTTTGGCCAACATGAGCCATGAGCTCCGGACTCCCCTCAACGGGGTTCTCGGCATGATTCAGCTCGTCCGAATCGGCGAACTGAACCCGGAGCAGCGGGAGTGTCTGGAAATGGCGCTGGTGTCCGGTTTCACCCTGGTGGGAATTCTTAATGATATTCTTGATCTGTCCAAGATCGAGGCGGAGATGATCACCATGATCCGGGAGCCGTTTTCCTTGAGGGAGTGTCTTTGCGAGGTTGAGGCGGTCCTCCTTCCCGAGGCCGGCAGGAAGGGGATTCGGTTAATCGTGGCGGCGGAGGATGATCTTCCGGAATCCGTGGTGGGTGATGCGGTCCGGTTGCGACAGATACTTACCAATCTCATGGGCAATGCCGTCAAGTTCACCAGCCGAGGTGAAGTGTCGCTGCGGGTGAGCCACGGTTCCGGGGTGGTCACGTTCACCGTCACTGATAGCGGCATCGGCATTCCCGCCGACAAAATGCAGCTGCTCTTTCGCCCCTTCAGTCAGGTGGACGATTCCACTACCCGCGCCTTCGGCGGCACCGGTCTGGGGTTGGCCATCAGCCAGGAGTTGGCGCTCCTCATGGGTGGCTCCATCTCCTGCGCCAGCAGGGAAGGGGTGGGGAGCACCTTTTCCTTCACCCTTCCTCTTGGGGTTCCGGAGCCGCCGGCTCGGGGCGCTCCGGAGGCCCAAAATAGCGCTCCAGTGGCCGAAACTCCCGGTGGTTTCGACTCTGCCGGTAAAATCCCCCGGATTCTCATTGTCGAGGACGACCCCACCAACAGGGACGTCATTTGCTTGGCGCTGCGGCGGGAGCAGCTGGCAAGTCAATGCGCGGAAAACGGCGCCCAGGCTCTGGAGATGTGGGAACAGGGAGAGTTCGACCTGATTATCATGGATCTCCGGATGCCGGTCATGGACGGGATCGAAGCAACCATGATTATCCGGGAGCGGGAGCTCCAGCGCGGTGGTCGAATCCCGATTCTGGCGGTAACCGCTCATGCCTATGACGAGGACGTGGCGCGATGTCTCGCCGCGGGGATGGACGGCTGTCTTCCCAAGCCGGTGAATCTTCGCGCCATGATGGAAGTCGTCGCGAGACTGCTGGGGCGATAGACCAACGGCGCCCACCAAAACCAGGGCGGCTTCTCTTCCTCATTTGGGATAACCGGTGAGTGTCGATTCCCAACCCATCCCCCGCGGCTCTTTTCCCACCATGTTGAACGTTCTCCGCGAGTTCTCTCCCTCCGATTTTCTTGGCATCCGCCTCATTACTGCTGAAATTCCTTCATGCTCAAAACGGCGACCGGATACGGTAAAAGCTTGTAACATCAAGCAATTTGGGATATAAGCTAGAGGAAACCGAGGCAGGCCGAGCTTATTTCAAAAATTAAAATAAAGATTCAAGGGGGAAGTCATGTTAAGCGGCATGAAAATAGGCATGCGGTTGGCTCTCAGTTTCACTCTTATCCTCGTTATGATTCTTGTCATAGGGGTATTCTCGTACAGTAAGATGGAACTCCTCTCCGGAATTGCGGAAAACTTTTTCGAGCATCCCTATACGGTGAGGAGTGAGCTGGGTAATGCGGAAGTTAACCTCATAAAAATGCATCGCAGCATGAAGGATGTGGCTCTGGCAAAGAGTCCGGCGGATCTGGACAAGGCCGCCGCCTTGGTGGATCAGTATGAAAAAGAAGCTTTAACCTCTTTGGATATTGTCAGGGAACGTTTTCTTGGGGACAAAAACCTGGTGGATGACATAATTATTCATTTTAAGAGTTGGAGACCAATCCGTCAGGAGGTCATCGACCTGAAAAGAGCCGGACAGGATGACAAGGCCGGACAAATAACAAAAGTCAAGGGCGCCCCGGTTGTGGCGGGTGTGTCGGAAGAGATGGCTGTTGTCGCGAAAATAGTCAAGACAAAGGCTATCGGCTTCATGGATAAGGCTCGGAGAGCAAAACAGGTGGCATTGATCACCATGGGGCTGTTTACGGCATTTGCCTGGCTTCTTGGTGCGCTCATCGCAGTCGTTATTACACGAAGTATCGTTAAACCCATCGCCGAAGTCGTAGCGGTCGCCAATACCATCGCCGACTGCGATCTGACGGTCAAGATTGAGGTGAAGTCTCATGATGAAATCGGTCAATTGATGTCCGCCATGCAACATATGGCGGACAATCTTCACCAGATGTTCGGCGACGTGGCTACCGGCGTTCAAACCTTGGCGGCGTCGGCTACCGAACTCTCCACCATCTCCCGGCAGATGACCTCCAGCGCCGAACACTCCTCGACTCGGGCCCATTCAGTGGCCACGGCGGTGGAAGAGATGAGCGCTAGTCTGGCGTCAGTGGCGGGGGCCATGGATCATGCCACCAGCAATGTGGGGAGCGTGGCCACCGCCACCGAGGAGATGACCTCTACCATCAGCGAGGTAGCCAGGAGCTCGGAAAAGGCGCGGGTCATCACCGGCCATGCCGTGGTTCAGGCCGGCGAAATTACCCGTCAGGTGGTGGAGTTGGGGAGGGCGGCCCGGGAAATCGGCAAGGTCACCGAGACCATCACCGCCATCTCGGCTCAAACCAACCTCCTGGCCCTGAACGCCACCATCGAGGCGGCTCGGGCCGGCGCGGCGGGGAAGGGATTCACGGTGGTGGCCGGCGAGATCAAGGAGCTGGCCCAGCAGACCGCCATCGCCACCGAGGGGATTCGCGAGAAGATCGAGAACATCCAGTTGTCCACCAGGGAGACGGTGGCGGATATAGAGAAAATATCCGGGGTGATTAGGGAGGTGAGTGAAATGATAACCGCCACGGCGGTGGCCATCGAGGAGCAGTCGGTGGTGACCAAGGATATCGCCACCAACATCGCCCAAGCGGCTTACGGTATTCATGAGGTGAACGACAACGTCACCCAGACATCGCGGGTATCCGAATCCATCGCCCACGAGATCACCGAGGCGAATCAGGCCGCCGGAGAGATTGCTACCAGCAGCGCCCAGGTGATGATAAGTTCCGGAGAACTGGCCCGTCTTGCGGAACAGTTGGGTGTGACGGCGCGTCGCTTTAAAATTTAGACCGGTACCGCGCTCAACAACTCAAAAGTGTACACCGATGAAGAGTCGCGGAGGGGTTCTGCCGGATCACCTGATCAAGTTCCCGAATCGCCCTGTTGATCTGTCCGGCGCCGCATCCCGTAAATTATCAGCTCAAACCCTTATTTCCCGGGAGAGCGCTTCACACGGCGGGGGATGGTGGAAAAGCGATCCCCACGAGACAGATATCGTCGTCAAAGGGGGAGCCGCCGGTGATCCGGGTGATGTCATCCAGCACGGCGCCGACCATCTCCTCCGGCGGCAGTGCGCAGTGCGCGGCGATGATCCGGAGAAGATTGTCGTAGCCGATTGAATTTTGCTCCGGATCTTCAATTTCAAAAAGACCATCCGTGAACAGGATGATCATGCTCCCGGCATCAACGTTGCCGGAAATGGTCGTATAGACGGTATCGGCAAAGATTCCCAGGGGAGCTCCTCCGGAGTCTGCGTCCGACGTTATCGCCCGGCTCTTCCGGCGCTCTGCGTCCACCAGAACCGGGTCATGATGCCCGGCCTTGGCGTAGCGGATTTCCCCTTCCGCGGAGAGAACCATGTAGAGAGCGGTGACAAAGAGGCCGTCATCCGCCTGTCGGAAGATCCGTGTCAGGTTCTTGTTGATCCCCGTCAGTAACTCGCCGGGATCGGATGCGATGTCTCGCAACTCCTCAAAAAGCGCCCGGATCATGGTTGTCACCAACGCCGACCGTACGCCATGCCCCATCACATCGCAGATAAATACACCCCACAATTTGGGTGTCAGCTGTTGCACGATACAAAAATCTCCCCCCACGGTGTTGGCCGGAGCGTAGTGATAGAAAAAATGCGGCAGATTCCGGTTAACGGAATCCGCCGCATTGTGGGAACTCTTTTGAGGGAGAAGCGCCATCTGCAGTTCCCTGGCCAGGGACAGATCCTCTTCGTTTCGCTTGTTTTTCTCCTTAAGTTCCTGTTGGCTTTGTTCAAGGACCGTGATGTTGTCCAGCAGGTACCAATGCTGGAGTTTGATCATGGAAAGGATCGTGATGAACCCCAGGAATTCACCGTTACGGCCCACCAAAACGATATCATTGAAGATACACTGCCCTTCCGCGGAAAATACCGCGGAGAGAACCTCAACGATGGGAGAACCGTCCCTGATGGTAATGTAACTCGGCTCCAGGTGATCCCTGATCCGATTCTTGCCGAAAAGTTCCCACCCGAAGCGTGAACCGAGAATCATGCTTACTTCCCGGCGGGAAATGATACCGATAATCCTTTCCGCTTCCAGAACCGCGATGAAATCATGGGGGTGATTATTGAAAGAGCCGTACGCTCCCTCCAGGTTATCATTGGCCCGTAAGCCGTTGGAGTGGCTCACCAACGAGCAAAAGTCCGGAGTCGCCCCAAGGCAAGATCCGGAGGAAAAGGCTTCCGTCAGATAAAAGGGGATTTTCTGATCCACGCTACTCGTTTTCTCTCGTGAAGAGTTTCTCCCTGCCGAAGCATACCGGCATGGTCAGACTCGATTCCCCAAAAAAACCGTCGGGGTCCAGCCCCATGAACGGTCCGTGGGGGAGCGGCTCAACGCCGCGATCACGTGATATCAGGTAATCCTCGAAGGTTGATTCCCGCATGGTATTCTCCTTTTTTGTTTTTCCTCGCCTTAATGGTCGTAATAGATCCAATTCCCCGGTCTGCTGACTCTGCTGCAGTTTCTGTCGTACTTTATTTCATTGATGGGGGTGACTTTCCTCTCAAAAATAAGTTGGCTGACCTCGTCCCGGGAAAGAGTGCGACTATCCGATCTGATGTAGCTTTCCGTTGATCTCACTACCGGGGTGTTTTTGTAATAAATCACTTTGTGCGCCTCCCGAAGTTGTTTTATGGCGGAACCGGTTAAACAGTACGGGAACAAGAACAAGATTGTATGAATGACAGGTAAAGATTGTGTGAAAATGGAGGAGATGGAATTTTTACCGTTCCTCAACCTCCTCACAAGGAATTGCCAATATTTTCATGATAGACATGATCCATGATTAAACATGGAGTTACACCTTCGGCAGAGCCCACCGCCCCGCCCCCTTCCCTCGAGGAGCTCAAACGTTACCTGGGGGTGGAGGGGGTCCCTTTCGGTCTGTTGGCTGGCGCTCTCCCCTTCGGCGCCGGGGACACCACGGCCGGATCCGAGACGGAACTGCAGGCCGTTGTTATCGGCAGTCGGGAGACGGTGGATCTCCCCCTCATGATCGATGGCTCCAACTACTTCGCCAATATCCTCCGTCGGGCGGCCGCCGGAGATTTGCCCCGCCGGGCGGTCACCGACCTGGAAAAGTTCCTCTCCGCCAATAGCGAGCAGCTCTGGGATAACAGTTGGGTCCGCTTTCCTCTGCGGCATCTGGGGAGCGGGAGCGCGGAGCTGCTGGATCGGGATCTTTGTCTCCAGCGGAGCCGTCCCGAAATCGGTTACCGCCACGATCGGGAGCGGTTCATTTTTTCCCAGGGGGGGGAGGAGTGGCTCCGGGTTCCCCTCAGCTACCTGCTCCGCCTGACCTTGGCCCAGGTTGCCGGGGGGAGTCCCGCCGCCCATCCGCTTCTCCGCGCCGTGGCCGCCCGAATCATGGACAACTTCCTCAGCGACAACACCTCTCCCGAGACCCACTCCTTCCGGGTCGTCACCTCCAAGAAGGGAGAATCGGTGGGGGGCGCCATTGCCCGGGAAACGACCCGCCGTTATCTTGTGACCCAACTGTTGGTGGCCCATGCCAACCTGAGCTTCCGGCTGAAGGAGCTGGGGCAGGAGGCGAGGGTCTTCTTCTCTCCCCATCCGCCGGTTCGACAGCAACGGCTCAACGGGGCCATCTCCGACTCCTTCTACCGTGAGCTGTTCATGAATCCTTGTCTCTCCGGATGGGATCGGGGGGAGGATAAGCAGGCGTATATGCATCTCTGTCATGAGATCCTGAGCCGGAGTCAGCTCAATGCCGTAGGGAAGCTGCGCGAGGCGGGAATCCTGCGCCACAATCTCATCGTTCTCCCCACCACCTCCACCATCAGCTTGGCCAACAACGGCACCCACCTGAGTCTGGGGAGTCTCGCCCTGGGGAGACGCCATGAGGCAGGGGGGGCGGATACGGCCCGCTGCGAGAAATATCTGGGTGATCTGCTCCTGAAAATCACGGAACATTTTCTCCCGCTCTTTGTGGGAACCTACAGCGCCGCTCCCTATCGGCTGGACTTCGCCGATTTTCATCCGGAAAAAGTCCTCGGTTATCTCCCCCATGAACTGGATTACACCCATCTTCGAATGCTCTGGCGTCGCTGGAAAAAAAAGGGGTCCATAAGGATCTTCGGTCAGCCGGTGACCCCTTTCGGACCCACTTGGCTGGATCGGGGGGTGAGCATGATCTTCGGTTTGAAGGGGGATTTCGTCACCGACTTCCGTCTCATAAGCTACATGGTTGCACTCATGAGCACCCCGCAAAGCCCGGCCCTGGACGGAACGCCGGGGAATTCGGATCGACTTAAAAATGACTTGGCGGATCTGGGGGTCTTTGACAAGCGGATCTCCCTTTACCAGTTCTGCAAGCTCCGGGAGTACGGAGTCATGGGTTTTTCCGGTTTCGAGGGGCGCCACTACAGCCTCTTCGAGAGCCTCACCTCCGATCTGGCCGGGGCCGCCGATCTTCAAAACCTGCTCACCTCCCTGGCGCTGCAGTATATCGCCACCGGCGCCATTACTCATGAAGACATCCCCGACGATCCCTTCATCGAAAGTGAGCGACGCCAGGTCGTCTTTGCCGTGGCCGCCGGCATTCCAACCTTTTATGTGAAAAACGACAGCAGCAACAGCGTCCTCATGGCGGTGGTGGGCAAGACGGCGGGTGTCAGGGCCAGTCACCGCTACCCCGGCTATCTCCGGGTCCCCACGGAGGCGTATCGGTTGGCTCTGCTGGCCGTGGTGCGCAATGACGGCGCCGAGCTTATAGAGAATCTGCATCTTGACGGGACCATGGTCGATCTGGAAGCTCGGCTGACCTTCCCCCGGGAGCGCTCCGCCGCCGGCCGCCTCACCTCCCGCATCTGCCGTGAAGCCGGGGTCCGGAATCCGCTGGCCCTCACCGCCACGGAGTTCAACCTGGCGGCGGAGCGCTGTTACCGGGAAAGCCTCCGGAAACGCCACATGGAAGAGGCCCTCGTTCAGTTGGAGGAGGAGTTCCGGCTTCTTGACAGCGGTGGGATAACCTTGGACGAGGAGGAAGGGGAAGCGCTTGGGGAGCTTCTGGGAGGGAAGGGGGGTATGGAGTTTTTTGAGCCGCTCCGGAGCCGGATCCTTGCGGATCAGCTTTCCGAAGAAGAGCTGCGCACCCTGCTCCAGTTGCTTCTGCTGCTGGTTCATCTCGACGGCCGCGCCCAGAAGCATGAGGTTGATCAACATGACGACCGGATGCCGGCGGCGGAGTGCGGGGGAAGAGCGTGAGCAGGGTTTCGGAAAGCCCCCATCAGTATATTCTGCGTGGAAGCGGCCGAGTGCTGGACGAGGAGCTTTACTGGGACCGGGTCATCGGCTTTCTCTATGGTCGGGTGCGGGAGGAGGCGCCTGCCCTGTTCCGCGCCGTCACGGGGAGCCGGATGACCGGTATCCTGGGATTCCTGAACTATGACTTTTTTCTGGGGGGGAGGCTCACCGGAGGTGCGAAATTTCTCCGCCGGATGGGGGTTGATCTGAGTGAATGTCTCGAACCTCCGGAGCAGCTCAACACCCCCCGCCGGATTTTTCAACGAAAGATCCGCTACGAAAGCTGTCGCCCCCTGCCGGAGGGTAGCGACGCCATCGTTTCTCCCGCCGACGCCCGGGTTATCGTCGGCTCCTGCGCCCGGTATTCGGCGTTCTATCTGAAGGGGAAGCTTTTCACCCTGGAGGAGCTCCTGGGGAGGGAATCATGGCTTGACCGGTTCCGGGAGTGCGACGCAGCCGTCTGCCGTCTTACCCCGGAGCTTTATCACTACAACCATACCCCGGTGGCGGGGAGGGTGGCGGATATCTACGAACTGGCCGGGGAGTATAACTCCTGCAACCCCCGGGCGGTGGTGGAGGTGGCGACCCCCTATTCCCGGAACCGGAGAACGGTCACCATAATCGACACCGATTTTCCCGGAGGCTCCCGGGTCGGCATGGTGGCGATGATTGAGGTGGCGGCGCTCATGATCGGCGTGGTGGAGCAGTGCTACAGTGAAGAAGGGTATGGTGCGCCTCGCCGGGTGACGGTGGGGATGACGCTGCAAAAGGGGGTTCCCAAGAGCCTCTTTCGGCCGGGGAGCAGCACGACCATTCTCCTTTTTCAGAAAGGACGGGTCGAATTCAGCGATGACCTGCTCTTCAATCAGAGGAGGCGGGAGGTACGGAGTCGCTTTACCCTGGGGTTCGGACTCCCCCTGGCGGAAACCCAGGTCACGGTCCGCTCCCTCATCGCCCGCCCCCTGGGTTCAAAAAGCAGTTCGAATGCCGATTTTAGTTATTATGACGAGAGGAGTAGTAGATGATCGACATGGCGGCGACCCTGATGTTGGGCTTCATCTGCGCGTTACTGATCTGCTGGGGTTTCCTGCTCCTCCCCCGGGAGCGGATGCAGATCATCGCCACCGCTCCCCTGGAGAAAGTGGAGGGGGAATCCTGGAGCGGTCTCAATCTTACCTGGTACGGCGCCCTGAGCGCCACCGCCTATCTCCTGGCCGCCGCCGTTTTCCTGCTGCTCATGGGGGCAATCGGCATCCCGCTCCCTTTGGCCGCGACCTTCATCGTCTCCCTGCTGGCGGTCTGCGTGCCGGCCTCCAAACTTATCGCCCTGGCGGTGGAAAAAAAGGCTCATACCTTTACCGTGGGGGGCGCCTCCTTTGCCGGCCTGTTGCTCTGCTATCCCCTGACCGCGGGGATCAACATGCTGAGCGGCCATCTGTTCGGCGCCACGCTCCCCTTTGTCCCGACTCTGGCGGCGGTGGCCGTGGCCTATGCCTTTGGCGAGGGGATCGGCCGGCTTGCCTGTATCAGCTTCGGCTGCTGTTACGGCAAGCCTCTCATGGACTGCCCGTCCGTCATCCGGCGCCTGTTCCGGGGGGGGACCTTCACCTTTTACGGCGCAACCCGCAAGGCGGTTTATGAGGGTGGTCTGGAAGGGATACCGTTACTGCCGATCCAGGGAGTAACCTCCATTATCTGCACCTTCTCCGGACTCATCGGTTTTTATCTCTTCATTTCCGGACAGTTCGCCAAGGGCGCACTCATCACCCTTCTCCTCACCCAGGGGTGGCGGGTCGTCTCCGAGCAGTTTCGCGCCGATTATCGGGGAGAAGGGAGATTCAGCGCCTATCAGATCATGGGGGTCATGGGGGTAGTCGGCGCCCCGCTCCTGCTCCTTCTTGCCCCGGCGACACTCCCCGTACCAGTTGATTTCGTCCGGGGACTCATCACCCTCTGGAGTCCGGCTCTGATCCTGGGACTTCAGGGGTTATGGATTCTGATATTCCTTTATACCGGCCGGAGCAGCGTCACCGGCGCCCGGATCACCTTTCATCTCCATAGGGATCTGATCGGGCGATCCGATCCAGGAAGAGGTTTCCCATGACAACCGACAGTACGACCGCCGCTCCCGCGACTACATGGCTTTCTCCCGCTAAAATGACCTGCCTGCTCACCTTCATGGGGATCGGGTGGCTTTATCTGGCGGACAAGGTCGCGGCTTCCGTGCCGCGGGACATCCTCCCCCTGGATAGTTCCGCCGGCATGAAATTGGCGCTCTATCTCACGGCAACCGTCGCCCTGCTGTATCTGCTGATCCGCAACTATGTCCAACGGTTGAATGTATCCCAAAAGAGCGCCGAGCTGGCGGAACAGGAGTTAACCCTCCTCTCCTCTTATGATAGCGAGACCGGACTTCCCAACTACAGCCTGCTTCTGGACCGCTTGAATCAGGCCATCGCCCTCGGCGGCTGCCGGAGGAGCAGCGCCGCGGTCATCTATGTCTCTCTCACCGGATTCAAGTCGCTTATCGACGTGCGCGGCCATAGCGGCGGCGCCGAGGCGTTGCGCGGCATCGCTCAACGGCTGGTTTCCCTGGTGAGTCAGCGGGATACGGTTGCGCGGATTCATCGAGATGAATTCGTCCTGGTTCTGGGTGAAACGGGGAAGGAAGACGCCGTGACCGGGCTCTTGAACAAATTGCAGGGGTTGTTCGCCGAATCACTCCGCCTGGGAGCGGAAGAGACATTGATTCCCGCCTGCTTCGGTGTCGCCTGTTTCCCGGCGGACGGCATGACCGGTGACGAGCTCCTGCAACATGCCCATATTGCGGTGAATCAGGCCCGTCGCAATGGAGTGACGGTGCAGTACTATTCGGAAGAGCTCAACGTCAAGGCCGCCCAGCGGCAAAGTATCGAGATCGGACTGGTGAGAGCCCTGGAGGCCAATGAATTCACGCTCTGTTATCAACCGAAGATCTCCATTATCGGCGGAACTATCATGGGGATGGAGGCGCTGGTTCGCTGGGACAGGCCGGGCGTGGGAATGGTGCTCCCCAACCTGTTCATCCCGGTGGCGGAGGAGAGCGGCCTCATCGTCCGGTTGGGAGCCTACGTCCTGCGGGAGGCCTGCCGCCAGAACAGGGAATGGCAGGACGCGGGGTTGCCGAATCTGAAGGTTGCGGTGAACCTCTCCCCACGTCAATTGAGTGACGACGGTTTCATCCCGCTGGTCATGGAGATTCTGGAAGAGACGGGGATGGACCCTTGCCTCCTGGAATTCGAGTTGACGGAGAGTTCTCTCATCGGCGATGTCGAGATGACCATCGCCAAGTTGCGCCGCTTGAAAGAGCTGGGGATAAGTATTTCGGTGGATGACTTCGGCACCGGGTACTCGTCGCTTTCCTATCTGAAGCATCTCCCCCTCGACACCATAAAAATCGACCAATCATTTGTCCGGGATATCGTCACCGATCCCGATGACGCGGCCATCGTGGGCGCCATTGTGGCCATGGCCCACGCGCTCAAACTGAATGTGATCGCCGAGGGGGTGGAAACCTTTCAGCAGCTGCAATTTCTTCATGGCTGCAATTGTCAGCAGGTGCAAGGGTACTACTTTTCCCGGCCGCTGGAACCCCGGCAGTTCGTGGAATTCGTCGTGCGTGAAGTGTCGCTAAGACAAGGTTCCAGGTTCGAGGCTCAAGGTTCGAAATCCGAGGTTCAAGGTTCAAGGTTCGAGGTTCAAGGTCCCCACTCCCCGGTCCCCGTTGTCCCGGAGTGTATCGGTGGGATTTCACTTCCGGTGGCGCCGGCGCACCCTGAAGATAATCTTGATCAGGTTCTCACCCGTTTTCAGTCGGATCCGGGACTGCTGGTGCTCCCCGTGGTGGCCGAGGGGCGCTTGGTGGGGATTATCAACCGCGCCGCCTTTTTGGAAGGGTTTATCATCGGTTTACATGGGTATGCCCTCCATATTAATCACTCCAAGAAGATGCGCGAACTCATGGCGCCGGTCAAGCTGCAGTTCGACGCCTCGGTGAGAATCAAGGATGTGGCTCAGATCATCCAATCCCGGAAGCTGGACGTCCGGGTGGATAACATCTGCGTCATCCGTGACGGCATCTATTACGGGGTTGTCGACGTCAACCGTTTCATCAGCGCCATGACCGACATCAATCTGGTGCTGGCCAAGGGGGCCAATCCCTTGACCGGCTTGCCGGGGAACGAAAGCATTCAGCGGGAGATCAACGATCGGCTCCGCGCGGGTGACTGCTTCGACATCGCCTACATCGATATCGATAATTTCAAGCCGTTCAACGACTATTACGGGTTCCAGCGGGGAGACGTGGTCATTAAGAAGATCGGCGATATTATCGCCGATGTTATTCAGGCGGCGGACCGGGACTCTCCCTCTTTCTGCGGTCATATCGGCGGTGATGATTTCATCGCCATCACCGGACCGAATCATCTGGAGCTGCTGTCGAGAAACATGGCCACTGCCCTGGGGCTGCATTTGCGGGAGCTTCATGGAGAAGAAGATCATGCCGCCGGCTGTTATCACGCCGCAAACCGCAAGGGGGAACTGGAAACATTCGGTCTCCTCTCCCTCTCCATCGGCATCGTCAACACCCTGCTGACTCCGGTCTCTTCCTATGCCCAGCTGGCGTCGCTGGCTACCGAGGTGAAAAAAGCCGCGAAAAAAACAGCGGGTTCCTCGGTGGTTGTCAATCGGAGGATCGTCGAGGGGTGCACTGAATAAATCTCCATATTTTTCCAAAATCCGCACCGCACCGCAAGCTCACCTCAACAATTCATGAGTATGATGAATCGTCATCGGTTTTTTACAGGCTTGAACCCACAAAAGGAGATAACCATGAACCGCTACCCCGCACTCCTTACACTCCTTGTTTCCTCTCTACTCCTGATGAGCCTTAGCTGCGGCGCCGAGGAGCTCAAGATCGGGGCAGGCTCCGCCCCGGCGGCCAATGTCCTGAACCCCCTGAAAAAGGGGTTCGAGGAGGCCACCGGCATCCAGTTGATCATCATCGAATCAGGGCCGAAGGTCGGATTCATTGATCTCAAACGGGCAAACCTGGACGCCGCCATGGCCGGGTTTTCCTATCCCGAGTGGCAACAGCTCATGATAAGCGAATGGGCCCCCATGGAGGAGCCGTCCCGGTTCACTCCCGTGAGCATCGGCACGGACAGTGTCGTCGTTATTACCCACAAGGAGAACCCGGTGCAGAACCTCAGCGTCGATCAGCTCCGCGGCATATTTTCCGGAAAAATCAGCAACTGGAAGGAGGTGGGGGGGGTAGACGCCCCCATCATGATCGTTTGGGGAACTCTGATGCAGGATGACAACGACGTATTCCTGGCGAGGGTACTCATGGGGGAAGCGTTGTCGCCGGATCTTCTGGATACGACCACCGCAACCGAGGTGCGGGCGCACGTGGCGGCAAACCCCAACGCCATCGGCATCGGCCCCGGCGGAATTACGGATGATTCTATCGCCACTCCGGTGGTTCCGGAAATGCCGCGGGAGATCGTCCTCCTGGCCAAGACCAATCCTCCGGAATCGGTGCGAAAACTGATCGACTATATCCGGAGCCGGAGCCAGGGGAAACAGCTCGTAATGCGGTAATTGGACCGTTACTCATTCAGGAGAGATAAAATGACCATAAAGAGCAAATTGATTCTGAATGGGTGCGTCGTAACCCTCATGGCGGGGCTGGTTTCCGTAACCGGGTATCTGGGGATGCGTTTTATCCAGGAACGGCTCTCCTTCCTCACCGAACAGAGCACCCCCTTTCAGATCAGGACGACCAAGCTGCAGTTGGCCATCGAGGGGACCATGTCCGGTCTCGCCAGGGTGGGAGGAGCTCGCGGCAAGGGAGAATTCGACGCAGCCCGGGGGGATGCCGATAAATCCTTGGGAGAGGTACGCAAGGCCCAGGAGGCGCTGGACTCCCTGGGGGGGAGCGAACGGTCGAAGGTGTACGAGGAGTTGACCCCCATCAGCCGCGAAATGATTGGGGTAACCCAGGAGCGGCTCAAGGCGGAAGCGGCGCTCCATGACGCGGGTCTCCTCATCGACAGTAAGCTGAAGGAGGTCATCGCCAAGCTCATGGGGCTGGATGCCCGGATTCGGACCTTTCAGGACGGCAAGTCGGCGGCGTATACCACGTCGGTGGTTGAAACGGGAAACATCTCCAAAAACCTGAGAAACGTGGAGTCCATACGAGCCATCGTCAAGGAACTTCCCCAGGCGGTGTCGCTTCTGGACCTTGCCCAAACCAGGAAAAGTCTCATGGTGGCCAAGGGTCGCTATAATACGATCATCGCCAAGAGCCAAAAAAACGCGTATCTTAAGGAAGTCCCCGAGATGATGCCCGACATCACGCAACTGGGGCAACTGGCCGACGACTTGACAACGCTCAAGGGGACGATTATCGATCACCCCGGGAGCGATGCGAAGAAATACGAGACGCTTCTCCATGATCTGAAAGAGAAAGTCATGGCCTTCACCCTGACCCTGGAGCAGGAGGTGACCACCACCAATTCAAATTACGGCACGGAGTCCACGAGACAGGTGGGGTTGTACGGTCAGTCCAACATCGCCACCGGGATTCTTGCGGATAATGCCCGCCTGGTAGCCCAGGGGATTTACATAAACGCCCTCTCTTCCCGGCTCCTCTCACTCACCTCCCTCAAGGAGACTGCTTCCGTGGACGGTTCCATCAGGGAGGCGTACGCCAAGCTGAGCGAGACGCAGAAACGGGTGACCGACGCCTTGAGGAAAATGCACGCCGAGCAGGAGTTGCAGACTCTTAACGGCGTGGTGGGGCATCTGAACGTGATCAGAAACCTTCTCTACGAAAAAGAGGGGGTTATCGCCAAGATTCGTCGCAATCTGGAGATGCAGGAGCGGGCGGCGGCCTCCACGGATAAGATCCACGCCATTGTCGTCCGCCAGGCGGAAAAAGGGAGCCGCATCGGCGCTACCGCCCAGGAGAGCCAGGAAAAGGCGATCATCCAGGTTCACAGCGTGGTCCGGACCAATACGATACTGATTATCGCCCTGGGGGTGGCGGCTCTGATCTTCTGCGTGGCCATGGGGGTCTGGATTTATCGTTCCATCGCCCGACCGCTGGAGTCCACCATTCAGGCGATCAACCGGATAGCGGGAGGTCAGTTCGATACCTCCTTCAAGGCGGGACGCCGGGACGAGATCGGTCAGCTCATGGCGGCCATGGAGAAGATGGTCGTTACCGTTCGCGCCCTCATCGCCGATTTTTCCATGCTCACCCAGGCGGCCATCGCCGGAAACCTGGCGACCCGGGTGGACGCCGACAAACATCAGGGGGATTTCCGGATGATCGTCGTGGGGGTCAACGAGACCATGGACGCCATCATCGGCCCGCTGAACATGGCGGCGGAGTATGTGGACCGGATCGCCATGGGGGACATCCCACCCAAAATAACCGACAGCTTCAACGGCGATTTCAACGCCATCAAGCAGAACCTGAACAACTGCATCGATAACATCAACGCCCTGGTCGCCGACGCCGACCTGCTGGCCCAGGCCGCCGTGGAAGGGAAGTTGGCTATCAGGGCGGATACCTCTCATCACCAGGGGGAGTACCGCAAGGTCATGACCGGGGTAAACGCGACCCTGGACGCCTTCATCGGCCCGTTGAACATGGCGGCGGAGTACGTGGACCGAATCTCCAAGGGGGATATTCCGCAAAAGATCACCGATAGTTACCAGGGGGATTTCAACACCGTGAAGAACAACCTCAACCTCTGCATCGACAATGTGAACTTTCTGGTCTCCGATGTGGGAATGCTGGCCCAGGCGACCATAGAGGGGAACTTGGCCGTACGCGCCGACAGCTCGCTGCTCCAGGGGGATTTCCGTAAGATCATCCAGGGGTTCAACGGGACTCTGGACGCCGTCATCGCTCCCCTGAACATGGCGGCGGAGTATGTGGATCGGATCAGCAAGGGGGATATCCCGGAAAAGATCACCGACAGCTATAACGGTGACTACAACGAGATCAAGGATAATCTCAACACCTGCATCGACAATATTACCGCATTGATCGCCGACGCCGACCACTTGGCGCTGGGGGCGGTGGACGGCAAGCTCGCCGCCCGGGCCGACCTTTCCCGACACCAGGGAGATTTCAAGAAGATCATGGCCGGAGTCAACAATACCCTTGATGCGGTCATCGGCCCCCTGAACATGGCGGCGGAATATGTGGACCGGATTTCCAAGGGAGATATCCCGCAAAAGATCACCGACAGCTACCGGGGTGACTTCAACGGGATCAAGGATAACCTGAATACCTGCATCGACAACGTTAACACCCTGGTGAGCCATGTGGGAGTTCTTACCCAGGCCGCCATTGCCGGCGACCTGACCACCCGGGCCGACGCCACGCACCTCCATGGCGACTTCCAAAAGATCGTCGCCGGCTTCAACGGCACCCTGGATGCGGTCATCGCCCCCTTGAACATGGCGGCGGAGTATGTCAGCCGGATCGCCAAGGGTGATATCCCGGATAAGATCACCGACAACTATAACGGCGACTACAACGAGATAAAGAACAACATCAACACCTGTATCGACGCCGTGGGGGCGCTCATCGGCGACGCCAACGATCTGGCGCTGGCCGCGGTGAACGGTCAGTTGGCGGCGCGCGCCGACGTCACTCGTCACCAGGGAGATTTCCGGAGGGTCATGGTGGGAGTCAATGAGACACTTGACGCCTTTATCGGACCGCTGGAGATGGCCTCCGGGTATCTGGAGCGGATCGCCCAGGGTGATATTCCGCCAAAAATCACCGACACCTATAACGGTGATTTCAATAACCTCAAGGATAGCATCAACATCTGCATCCATGCGGTGAACGGACTGGTGGCGGACGCCGACACTCTGGCCCAGGGGGCCGTGGCCGGCGATCTTGCCAACAGGAGCGACGTTTCCGGGCATCAGGGAGATTTCAAGAAGATCATGATCGGGGTCAACGCCACCCTGGACGCCGTCATCACCCCCTTGAACATGGCCGCCGATTATGTGGACAAGATCAGCAAGGGGATCACCCCCCCCGTCATCACCAACGACTACCATGGCGATTTCAGCGAGATCAAGAACAACCTGAACGCACTGGTGGCGTTGATGAACAGCCTCCAAACGGAAACCGACGGGATCATCCACTCCGCCGCCGCCGGCGATCTGGAAAAACGGGCGAATCCGGAACTCTTCGTGGGGAGGTGGCACACCCTGGTGGCGGGATTCAACGCCACCATCACCAACATCGTCACCCCGCTCATGCTCACCTCGGAGTATGTGGGTCGGATCTCCAAGGGAGAGATGCCGCCGGCGATTACGGATCACTACCGTGGTGAGTACGGCGTCATCATCCATAACCTCAACGAA
Source organism: uncultured Desulfuromonadales bacterium (assembly GCA_903929485.1). GTDB lineage: Bacteria > Desulfobacterota > Desulfuromonadia > Geobacterales > CAIOGM01 > CAIOGM01. The sequence continues at coordinate 591 of CAIYUY010000217.1, read as the reverse complement.
CTGATTCAGTCCCAGCAGCAAATTACCGCCGGCGCCCGGGAGATCGCCTCCGGCAATCTCATGGTGGAGCTGAAGCAACGCTCCCCCCAGGACGAGCTGATGAAAGCCTACATCGCCATGGTCCGGCAACTCTCCCTGGTGGTGGGGGATGTGAAGGCGGCCGCCGACAACGTGGCCGCCGGTTCCCAGGAGCTGAGTTCCGGCGCCGAGAATCTCTCCCATGGCGCCTCCTCCCAAGCCGCCGGCGCCGAAGAGGCTGCCGCCGGCATGGAGCAGATGACCTCCCAAATCCGACAGAACGCGGACAACGCCCGCCAGACCGACCTCATCGCCGGCAAGGCGGCCCAGGAGGCCACCGAGGGGGGGAAGGCCGTGGCGGAGACCGTGGCGGCCATGCGCGCCATCGCGGGGAAGATCACCATCGTGGAAGAGATCGCCCGCCAGACAAACCTGCTGGCCCTGAACGCGGCGGTGGAGGCGGCCCGGGCCGGAGAGCACGGCAAGGGATTCGCCGTGGTGGCCTCCGAGGTGCGCAAGCTGGCGGAACGGAGTCAAGCGGCGGCCCAGGAGATCTCCAAGCTCTCCATCTCC
>CAIYUY010000216.1 GCA_903929485.1 uncultured Desulfuromonadales bacterium | reverse complement strand
GGACTTAGGCCAGTGGCTTTGCGTCCCGCCCTTTCGAACGGTTTGCCTTTGACGAGCGATCTTGTAATTTTGCATATCCTCCGTTTTGCATGGATTTTGCTGATCTCAACTATCTACGAATAAATGTTACATTTAGGTTAAACGATAAATCAATACAGCATTATTTTGTGTGACAGCTGTCACAATATTTAGATTTGGCGAGACACTAAACTGTTAGCCTATTTTATTAATTTATGTTTATTTTTTAGTTTTATCGTTACAAGTGGAGATAAAAGGAGAGCTGAATGTTTCGTGAGTGCGGAATTTGCGGACAAGAGCTTGATGCGGAGGAAATATTCGAGGTGTGCGCCGATTGTCGCCAGGATCTGATTTTTCACTGCTCCCTTTGCGGCGTGGTCCTGGGATGGGAAGAGCGGGCTCATGTTCGGTGCCAACGGTGCCGGGAGATCAAGCCCGAAACCTCCGCCATGACGGGAAGGGGAGTCTGAACGCAAGAGTGTCACCCCTTTTTACTAGCGGCCTCATCCCTCTGTTTTGCCGCCATTTTCTGCAAAAAGGCGGGAGCTGCGGCTTTTGATACCTTTGATAACTGCTGCATGAGGGGGAACGGCAGGTGGTGTAGTTCGTAGGCGCTTTTGAGATCATTAATCATCCCGACCCAAAGGTGGCCCGTCATCTCCGCATCGGCCAGGGCCCGATGATGGACGCCGCTGGTGGTCAGTTTTTTATGTCGTACCAGAGCCTCCAGGCTGTGACCGGGAGCTTCCGGATATACCCTGCGGGAGAGAAGGAGGGAACAGGCGAACTCCTCCGTTCGCTCTATCCGTATCCGCCGCAGTTCGGCATCCAGAAAACGACGGTCAAACGAGGCGTTATGGGCCACCAAGTGGTGTCCCTTCATAAACGCGGCGAACTTGGGCATGACCTGGGCGGAAGAGGGGGCGCTTCCCAGCATCTTGTTGGTGATGCCGGTATACCCCTCAATGAAGCTGCTGACCTTCATTCCAGGGTTCATGAGGCTCTGAAAGCTATCGACGACCTGGTTGTTCCGGATGAGAACCGCGCCGATCTCTATGGCCCGATCCCCGTAGTCCGGGGAAAGTCCGGTAGTTTCAAAGTCGAGAACGACGACGCTGTAATTGCCCATAATCTCCTCCAATCGCCTTGTAGCCGCATCTTCTTGGTAAAGCCGCCATGGTACAACGTAATCGTTTACAAAAACAGCGGAAAATGATACCAACTTTTATGATTTAAGCTAATCGAGGAGTCGCCATGTCACTTGATTTTTCGCCCTTGGAAAAGGCGCTGTACAGCTTGCAGCGAGGTCTTGTCAGAGCGCACGCGACGCCGAACGACGAAGAACTTCGCGATGCCTGTATCCAGCGTTTTGAGTATACCTTTGAACTCTGCTGGAAAATGCTGAAGCGGCAACTGGAGGAGGAACTTCCCAACCCGGCCGAGGTCGATGGCTATAGCTTTCGACAACTTATCCGGACAGGGGCGGAACGGGGGCTGCTAAACGATGTGGAAGCCTGGTTTGATTATCGCGAACGTCGTAACATTACCTCGCATACCTATGATGAAGAGAAAGCAGCCAGGGTTTTTTCCGCACTTCAGGCTTTTTCCGATCATGCCGGCGACCTTCTGGCACGCCTGAAAACCCGAATTTCGGTCTGATCATGGAGCTTAAACCGGAACATCTGAGGATCGTACGGGAGATATTTGCCCGTCATCTCCCTGACCGCGAGGTTCGCGTCTTCGGTTCCCGTGCTGTCGGACCGGCAAAAGCCCATTCCGATCTTGACCTGGCGATAATGGGCGAGGAGCCTCTGCCGCTCACCACCATGAGAATCCTGCGTGACGCCTTTGATGACAGTGACCTTCCGTTTCACGTTGATCTGGTGGAATGGGTGGGGGTGAGCGAGGAGTTCAGGGTAGTCATAGAATCCACCGCGAGGGCGCTGGGACACGTCTCCACTGATGCGGTTTGAAGGCTTGGAGCAATTACCGTCATACCGTTCCGGTTTTTCCCGGTCTGAAAATAAAAATATCAGGCCAATCGTATCGCTGGCTGATGACCTGAAAGAGAAGATCGGCGCCATGTTTATCAATGGGGAGATAGCCGAGCTCGTCCGGAATCAGCAACGAGAGTGCCAGGTACTTTTTCAGCTCAGCCTTGAGGCGGTTCGCCGACTGGGCTGCGGCCAAGGTATTGATGGCATCAACGGCGGTGGCAAAGAGAACTGACTTGCCGGCAAGACAGGCGGTGTAGCCGAGCGATGTGGCAAGATGGGTCTTCCCCAGACCGACGGTTCCCAGAAAGATCACATTGGCGCGGTTGTCGATAAATTTGAGACGGAAGAGGTCCTGTATCGCCATCCGGTTGATTTTCTTCGGCCAACTCCAGGAGAACTGGTCGACGGTTTTGATAACCGGGAACGGCAGTCGAGGATATTGGCGATGTAGTCGCTGCCGATGGCGTTGAGCTTCAGAGCATCGGCCAGGGCATCGCGCACGGCATCTTCTCCGCCCAGCTGTCGAGTTTCGACTTTGACGGGTATCTGTCGGCACGGCAGAAATTCACGACGGATGAGTGGATTGATCTGTTGATCCAGAGCATCGGCTTTGATCCCGAGCTTTTTGGCAAGCGGAGCAACTGCTGCAGCTCGTGCGGTTAATCCCGTTCTGCGAGCGAAACTACAATCTCATTGAACTCGGTCCAAAAGGGACCGGCAAATCACATATATTCCGAATTCTCTCCCCACGGCATTCTGATCTCCGGGGGGAGATAACGGTTCCCAAGCTTTTTGTCAGCAACAGTAAGTCGTTTTCCCGCGGTGTCGAGACGCTGGGAGCCGAGGCGTCCATGGCCTTCGTCGGGAACACCCAACATAACCTGCCGTACATGCTGAATCGTTGTAGTAGCCGGCATGGGCGGAGACGGCAAGGAAGAGGCAGAGCGACATAATCAGGGACCGGCGCATTTTTGCACCTCGGCCTGGGTCGGCTTGATATCCTTTACCATCCGCTTCAACTGTGGCGTTTTCAATAGCTCCAGGGTCGAGTCCATTTCACCGAAGGCCTGGGTCCGGAACGGGATTAACATTGAGGTAATTCTCTTGCCACCACCGGTAACCACCGACGCCTGAGTTGTGTAGTGACCATCGGCAACGTACTCGCTGACGAGGGCATCCCTGGTCGCTGACAGTTCCCGGACGACCGTGTAGATGATGTTGCGCTTTTCCGACTCATTTCCCTCGGCGGCCGTCACCTTCACATCGAGACCGCAGATATCCCGGATGGCGGCCCATATCCCCTGGATATTCACGTAGACAACCCCCGGATTGATGGAGACGGCACACCGTTTGTCCCCCTTAGTCCCAGCAGCAGTGACAGGAAAAAGATACGCATGACACCTCCGTACCTATAATCTCCGGAGAACGCAGGTGGAAAAGGGGAGGGGAGAGGATGTCTTGATAAATATGTCCGTACGGAGTTATTAGTAGACTATTGGCTCGAATTCTGTTTGATATGTCCGTACGGATATGTATGATTGATGGAGAGGGAATTGACCAATGTCTGCTGAAAGCTGGTCTACTGTAACCGTATCCTGATCGGGACCCTTGAACGTCAGGCGACGCGGTTGGCCTTTCGCTATGATACCGGTTATCTGACTCAAACGGGGATGCCGCTTTCTCGCCATCTTCCCCTGCGGCATAAGCTCTTTGATCATGAGGCTTCAGTTGCTTTCTTTGCGAATCTGCTTCCGGAAGGAGATATTCGCCGCCAAGTCGCACGGAGCGTGGGAGTTTCTGCGGAGAATACCTTTGACCTGCTCGTAGCCATTGGTGGTGATTGCGCCGGTGCGGTTTCTCTCTTCCCGCCAGGCGTGACGGAGGTACAGGTTGGGGCATATCATCCCATCACGAAGGAAAAACTTGCCGATGAACTTACCCACCTGCCGGCGCATCCTTTTCTGGCCAGCGACGAAGGAGTGCGGCTATCTTTGGCGGGCGCCCAGAATAAGCTGCCGATCTATTACGACGGCACTGATTTTTTTATCCCCGAAGGTTGTTACCCCTCGTCACATATTTTGAAGACCGCCATAACCCAATTGGAGGGCAGTGTTGCCAACGAAGCATTCTGTATGACTCTTGCCAGGTACGCAGGCTTACCGGCGCCTCCGGCAGGAATCGTTTATATCAATGGCGTGTCGGTCTACCTGGTCCGAAGATATGACTTGCGATGAAGTTTGGAGGGCAGCGTGATCCTCGTTACCTGGCGCCGCAGCATCTGGCTCGTTTTGCCGAGGAGATCGGCATAGGACTTCGTACGGCGAAGATCAGGATGAAGGAGATGATTGAGCGTGTCGACAGGGCAATTGTTACGATGGGGGAGGGTGATGACAGGGAATTGCTGTCAACCCCCGTCGTTAAAGCCATCCTGCAGGTGATTCAACAGCGCGAACGGAAAATGAACTCGTTGCTGTAGTGATCTGCGCCTGGTGTTTTCCGTGATTGTGTGTTCTCCGGGCTGATTGCCCCTTGAATATTTATAACGATAATTATTATTGACATTTACCATGTCATATGTAAACAATAGTATCCGTTATGACTAAGAGAACCGTTACACTCTATCCATCGTCGGCAAAAGCGCTCGAAGCTTTGGGGCAACGTCTCAAGGATGCACGACTGCGACGCCGTTTTTCCATGGAAACGGTCTGTGCCCGAGCGGATATTTCCCGTCCCACCCTTTACAAGGTTGAGAGTGGCGATCCGTCCGTTGCCATGGGAATTTACGTACAGGTGTTGCGTGTCCTGGGGCTGGTAGAGGATCTGGGGTTTATTGCCAAGGAAGATGTCTTGGGCCGACGTCTTCAGGATGAAGCACTGCCTCAGCGGAAACGTGCTCCCAAGAAGATTCAAAAAACTGGCGGAGCAAATGGCTAAGGTACGAGGCGAGCAAATCTGGGTATGGCTTGACGATCCTTCATTTGGCCCCTTGCAGCGGATCGGCACTCTGTCCCGTGGTGACCGGGGAAGTGTGCGCTTTGCCTATGACCCGGCCTGGCTGAAGAAGGCACATGCCTTTCCACTCGATCCGGAGCTGGATCTGACTTCCGGCGAGTTCTATCCGGGCAATGCCAATTTCGGGGTCTTCATGGATTCCTGCCCAGACCGGTGGGGGCAGGTCTTGATGAAACGGAGGGAGGCGGTAGAGGCCCGTGAGCAGGGGGGCGCGCCAAGAAGACTTGGTGCGTGGGATTTCCTGCTGGGGGTTCAGGACTGCACCCGCATGGGGGCACTCCGGTTCAGCCGCCCGGGTGAAGATATATTTCTTGCCGATGAAGCGCGTTCCGCGCCGCCGGTTGCCCGGATTGCGGAACTGCAGGCGGTTGCTTTTGAGTTAACCAGGAAGAAGCAGGATGACCTGGACAAGATCAGAGAGTGGCTGAAGGTTCTGGTTGCACCCGGATCTTCTCTTGGTGGAGCTCGTCCGAAAGCTAACATGTTGAATGAGGACGGGACTCTCTGGATCGCCAAATTTCCGTCAGTTGACGATGACTACGATGTTGCACTCTGGGAAATGCTGCTGCATGAACTTGCCAGGGAATGCGGTATCACCGTTCCGGCTTCCCGTCTCATTCAAGTCGGGAACGGATATCACACGTTTATGGTGCAACGTTTTGACCGGGACGGCGCCAGCAGACGATTCTTTGCGTCCGCCATGACTATGACCGGAAATCAGGACTCCGTGGATGCCAGTTATCTGGAGCTGGCCGAGTTTATAGCTACTTGGGGCGAACCCGATTATATCGCTCGTGACCTTGAAGAGTTGTTCACCAGGGTTGTTTTCAATATTGTTACCGCCAACCGTGACGATCATCCGCGCAATCATGGATTCATGCGGACTCCCGCAGGCTGGCGGCTTGCCCCTGCCTTTGACATGAACCCGTCATTCAAGAAAGATGAACATGCCTTGGCCATAGATCTCTATACCCGGCAACCGGATATGACCGTCGTAATGGAAACGGCGGAATACTATCGTCTTGAAATGGGTCAGGCAAAGGAGATAATCAGTCGGGTAAGCAAAATTGTCGGCAGGTGGAAAGCTTGTGCCAGGAGACTGGGATTGCCAGCACACGAGATTTCCGAAGCGGAGCACCTTTTCCTGGACATTTCGTTGTAATATGCCAAATCCTGAGAGCACGCTATGGCGCTCTGTCGGAAATGGCGCTCTGCAAAAATCGGGTATTTAACGGCAGGGTAAAAAAAGGCGCAGTTGGACGCATCTGGCCAGTATCAATGGTAATAATTTCTCTTTGCGCTGCCATACGGAGACCTGCCGTCAAGTTACCCCTTAATAATCTGATCGAGAATCTGCCCATCGATGTTTGTGTTGATTTGCATCCAAAGCGGCAGATGATCCGCCCGGAGCCTCATCGTGGACATGAGTCGGCAAGTTACGGTTATCAAGCATTTCGGCTCGTAGCCATTGGGGAGTCAGAGGTCAAGTTCTTGTTGCCCAATGCCTGACGGCAATCGCGTCGGCGACTTGATCCTCAACTGCTTGTTGACATTCATACGTCCGAATACAACCTGAATGTCAGCCGGCGATACGCCGAATTCCTCCGCCAAAAAACGGACCATATGGTCGGTTGCCCGCCCGGCGCGGGGGAGCGCCGTAACGCTGACAGAGAGCTGGTGACCCTTCACCTTGCCGATGGCGTCCCGTTTGGCATTGGGCGTGCCGAGAATATTGAGCACCAGAGTATCACCATCCCACGAGAAAAATGTTTTCTTCATCAATCCTCCGGCAATCCTGCCGTGTCTGCTTTTTCCATACCGCAACCGAAATCCGGACACTTATGATGCCAAAGTCTTCCGCCCCGGCGGCCTTACCCCCGCACGGAGAAGCGGTCGAGGGCGCTTATCTTGACTATATCCACCGCGCTCACATTACCGCGGTTGTAGATCTCACCACCCAGGAACGCCATCTCCTCGTCGACGGCGCTTTCTCTGATTTCGATCCACCATGACTTGGGCTTGCCGTTACTCCCGTCGCTCCACCGGTATCCCCGTCCCTTGAGAAGATCCTTTTTGTCGAAGGGGGCATTGACGGCGCTGATCCTCGCCGTGGTTTCTCCCGAGCGCTCCAGCAGCTCCCGGAAGAGCGGCGTTTTGCTGCGGGGGAGCTGTTCCAGGAGGAGCCCCAGCACCCCCTCGGCGTCGTTCACCGCCCGATGAGCGTCGATGAAATAGCCGTACCGGAATAGCAGGTACTCCAGGGTTCGTGAAGAGATCAACTCCTGTTGCCAGTTTATCTGGACCAGGGTGCAGGCCCAGGGAAGCTCTGCAAAGATGGGGAAGCGTGCTTCCACGAACTTCCGGTCGAAGCCGGCGTTGTGGGCGATGATAAGGTCGGCCTTGCGGGCCATCTCCTCCACGCGAGCATCGTCAAGCCGTTCCCCCCGGAGCAGCTCATCGGTGATCCCCGTGACCAGCTTCACCTCCTCGGAGAGGGGGGCGCCGGGATCTTCGCACCCGGAGTAGCGATCCACTACTTCAATGATTTCACCGGAGCCGGGATCATAGGTGAAGGCCACCAGCCCCAGCTCGATGATCGTGTCCTGGGGAGATTCGAAGCCTGTGGTTTCGGTATCAAGGCAGATTCCCAGGAGCTGCTCACCCGTGCGCCGCCGGGAAAGCCGTTGGTCGTTATCCAGGTCAAGGCGGCGCAGGATCTTGTAGTTGCCGGTGGCCTTCAGTGCGGTAAAGGCGATCTCCGCTTCCAGGTGATTCAGTATCCGGGGTGCTTCATTTCCGGCTGCTCTGCGTCTGGACATGATCTCTCCTCAGGTAACGGATATAATTCAGTGGTAAAAAGTCCCGCTATTTGATAGAGGGTAGGAAAGGGGGATAGTTCATGACGCAACGCTACCGCAACTTTGCCAAAGGCGATGTCAACGCCTTTTTCGGGCTGATGTTGGATAACATCTCCGATCTGGTCATCATGGCCGCCATTCTCATGGGGGTATTCAAGCTCCCCCGTGAGCTCGTTCTTTACCGGATGGTTCCCGGCAGCGCCGCCGGAGTCCTGGTGGGGGATCTTCTCTATACCTGGATGGCGTTCCGTTTGGCCAAACAGACCGGCCGAAACGACGTGACGGCCATGCCGCTGGGGCTGGATACCCCCTCCACCTTCGGCATGGCCTTTGCCGTCATCGGCCCCCTCTACCTGGAGACCAAAGATCCGGAGTTCACGTGGCAGGTATCCATGGCGGTGATTGTTCTCATGGGGCTGTTCAAGATCGTGTTCTCCTTCTTCGGACCATTCCTCCGTCGAATCGTGCCGCGGGCCGGACTTTTGGGGAGCATCGCGGCGGTGGCGCTTCTCCTCATCGCCTATCTCCCGTCGCTGCGGCTCTTCTCTTCGCCGGTTGTCGGCTTCCTCTCCCTGGGGGTGGTCCTGGCGACCCTCATCGCCCGCATCGGTCTCCCCTGGCGGATTCCCGGCGCCCTGGGGGGTATTTTCTGCGGCACCGTTGCGGCTTGGCTTCTGGGATGGTGCGACCTTCTCCCCGGCAACCTTCACCCGGCATTTCATCCCCTGGAGCTGGGGTTTAACCTGCCGCTTCCAACCCTGGAGTTTCTCCCCGGGCTGCCCCGAGCCCTGGGATTCCTTCCCTTGGCCATCCCCTTTGCCCTGGCCACCCTGGTGGGGGGAGTGGATGTCACCGAGAGCGCCGCCGCGGCGGGAGACCCCTACGATACCCGCTCCATCCTTCTGGTGGAGGGGGTGGCCACCCTTATTGCGGGACTCTGCGGCGGGGTCATCCAGTCCTGTCCCTATATCGGGCACCCGGCCTATAAGGAGATGGGGGGAAGGTCGGGATATACCCTGGCCACGGCCCTCTTTATCGGGTTGGGGGGGGTACTGGGATACCTCTCATTCTTCGTGGATCTCATCCCCGATGCAGCAGTAGCCCCACTTCTTATCTTCATCGGTATCGAGATCACGGCCCAGGCCTTCGAGGAGACCCCGCTCCGCCATTACCGGGCAATTGCCCTGGCTTTTTTGCCGGTGATCGCTTACCTGCTGCGGATCGAGTTTGGCCTTCTTCTGGCCAACCTGGGAAAACAGGCATCGGACCTCACCGGCGAGATGGCGGCCGGCTACCAGGCTACGCTCCTATTGGGGAACGGTTTCATCATCACCTCACTCCTCTGGGGGGGAGCCTTTGCCTCGCTCCTTGACCACGACCTGATCCGCTCGGCCCTCTTTCTCCTTGCCTGCTCCGGCGCGACCTCTTGCGGGGTCATCCATTCCCCCCTGGCGAGCGGCGAGATCTTCCTCCCCTGGCAACCGCCGCTCCCCATAACCGGTCATCTGGCGACAGGCTACGGGGCCATGGCGCTCCTCTTTCTTTTCCTGCACAGGAATAAAGGTAATTTATAATTGACAATTGATAATTGACAATTGAGCAGCCCTTGACATTTACTTGTCAATAATCAATTGCCTCTCCCACCGTGGCTCTCAGGAGATTGGGGATCTTGGTATCCCTGGTTCCGGCGCCGTAGCCGATGGCCTCCACAACCAGCGGAGGCAGGGGGCCGAACCGGGTGCAGAACTGCTTCAGAAGCGCCGCGCCGGTGGGTGTGGCAAACTCTCCCTGGAGATCGGTTGCGTAAATCGGTATCCCCTTGAGGATCTCCAGGGTGGCCGGGGCCGGTACCGGGAGGAGCCCGTGGGCGCAGCGTACTGTCCCGGAGCCCACCTGAATGGGGGAGCAGATCACCTCGTCCACCCCAAGCAGGCGCAGGGCCGAGGCTGCGGCCACGATGTCCACGATGGTGTCCAACGCCCCCACCTCATGAAAGTGAACCTCCTCGATCCCCATGCCATGGACCAGGGCTTCCGCATGGCCCAGTATCGTAAAGACCGCCAAGGCGTCGGCGGCTACCTCCGGCGCCAAGCTGCTCCCTTTAATAATGCGCTGGATTTCCGCCATACCTTTATGTCCATGCTTCTTTTCCTCTTCCTCAGGGCATCCATGGTGCTGATGGTGCTGATGGTTGTCCCTCTCATGATGTTCATGCTCCCCATGATGGTGTCGCCGGTGATGCTGATCTCCTTCATGATGATGGTGGAGTTCGTCCAGGGCCCTTCCGGTGGCGCTGTCCACCACCTGGAATTGAGTTCCCACGATCCCCCGCCGCGACACCTTGACGGCAAGAATCCGGAATCCTTCCAGATTGAGGGATGCCACGTCCCGTTGCACCGCCTCAAGGTCGACCCCCAGATCCAGGAGCGCCCCTACGAACATGTCGCCGCTGACCCCCGCATGGGCGTCAAAATAGAGTATCCGTTTCATCCTCTCTGCTCCCTTTCCCGTCCCCTGACGGTTAGTTTGTTGATCATGTCCGCCTGACAGGCGGCGCCGAAACCGTTGTCGATGTTCACCACGCTGACCCCGGCGGCGCAGGAGTTGAGCATGGCCAACAGCGCCGTCACTCCTCCGAAGCTGGCCCCGTACCCGATGGAGGTGGGGACGGCGATGACCGGCACCTCCACGAGGCCGCCGATGACGGAGGGAAGTGCTCCCTCCATCCCGGCCACGGCCACGATGCAGTTTGCCTGACGCACCAGAGCCGTATGGGCCAGGAGACGATGGATGCCGGCCACCCCCACGTCATAGAGTCGTTCCACCCGGCTCCCGAAGGATTCCAGGACGATAGCCGCTTCCTCCGCCACCGGGATGTCCGAGGTGCCGCCGGTGGCCACCACCACCAGTCCCAGGGGCTCATGGTTGCTTCGTCGCAGTTCCACCATGCGGCAGACGGGATGATAGATGGCTCCCGGCTCAACGGCCCGGATTGCTTCCGCCATCCGGGGGGTGGCCCGGGTGCAGAGGACGTTGCCGTTATGGGCCGCCAGTCGCTGAAAGATGGCCGCTCCCTGTTCCGGACTCTTCCCTTGGCCGTAGATGACTTCGGGATAGCCGTTGCGTAGCTTCCGGTGATGGTCGATGCGGGCGAATCCCAGGTCCTCGTAGGGAAATGCTTTCAGCCGTTCCATGAGGTCGTCGGTGGAGAGTTCGCCGTTTCGGTGCTCTTCAACCAGTGTCCTGATCTTATCGACGTTCATGCGTTACCCCCAGGATCTCATTCATGGCGCCGGTGCGGTATCCCTGGAGGTCCAGGGCCACGTAGGCGTAGCCGGCGCTCTTCACCCGTCCGATCACCTCGTCCCGCAACTCGTTCACCACCAGCTGAAACTCTTTGGGTCCCAGTTCGATGCGGGCCACGTCGCCATGGTGCCGGACCCGCAGGACCCGCAGACCCAGCTCCCGGAGACTCTCCTCGGCTTGCCCCACTTGGCTTACCTTCTCCCGGGTGATCTCGTCGCCATAGGGGAAGCGGGAGGAGAGACAGGCAAAAGCCGGTTTATCCCAGTTGGGAAGTCCCAGTTCCCGGGAGAGTTCCCGAATATCGACTTTCGTGAAGCCGGCTTCCACCAGGGGGCTGCGAACCCCCAGCTCTCCTAGAGCCAGTTTTCCTGGTCGGTAATCTCCCCGGTCGTCCAGATTACTTCCGTCCACCACGGTGGGGATTCCTTCTTCCCTGGCGATTCGGCAGAGCTTTCCGAACAGCTCCTTCTTGCAATGGTAACAGCGGTCAACAGGATTTTGCGTGAAGCCGGGTATATCCAGCTCTTCCGAGACGATGATCCGGTGTCTCCCCCCCAGTTGCAGGGCCAATGCCTCCGCCTCCCGGCGCTCCCGCTCAGGGTAGGTTTCCGAGGTGGCGGTCACCGCCAGGGCCCGCTCCCCCAGGACGGCGGCGGCCACGGCAAAGAGGAGGGTGGAATCGACTCCGCCGGAAAAGCCGATGACGCATCCCCCTGTGTCGCGGAGGATCCGTTCCAAGAGTAGTTGTTTTTCTTTTAACGTGCGCTCCATCCAAGCTCCTTCTTTGTAGTTCTTATTCATTGACAAAACCCCGGCGCCGTACGAAACTCACCGCCACCTTCATCTGAAAGGAGTTACCGTGGATAACCGCAACATACTTTGGCTCGCCTTTGCCCTGCTCATGGGAGTCATGATCACCCTGGATCTGAGATTGAGCCGCAAGAGTCGCGAAATAACCGTTCGCGACTCTCTCACTTGGACGATGGTCTGGTTTGTCCTGGCCATGCTGTTCAACGCGGGGGTTTACCACTATCTGGGACGTCGCCAGGCGGTGGAATTCTTCACCGGCTACGTCATCGAGAAGTCGCTTTCCGTGGATAATCTTTTTGTATTCATCATGATCTTTTCCTACTTCAGGGTGGAACGATTGTATCAACCGAAGATCCTCAAGTGGGGGATCATAGGCGCTCTGGTCATGCGTGGGCTCTTCATCTTCCTGGGGGTGGAACTGCTGAACGTTTTCTCCTGGATGATGTATCTCTTCGGAGTTATTCTCATGATCACGGCGGTGAAGATGGCTTTCGGCGGCGAGGATAAGATCGAACCGGAGAAAAATCTTCTGGTGAGAGCCGCCCGAAGGCTGTATCCCGTTGTCCCTCATATTAGAAACGATAGGTTTTTTATCATGAAGGCGGGGATACGTCATGCCACGCCGTTGTTTCTTACCCTCCTGGTGGTGGAAAGCAGTGACGTCATCTTTGCCGTGGACTCCATCCCGGCTATCTTTGCCGTGACCCGGGATCCGTTCATCGTTTACTCTTCCAACGTCTTCGCCATCATGGGCCTCCGGGCGCTCTTCTTTCTCCTCTCCGGCGCCATGGGTCTGTTTGACTACCTCAAGTTCGGCATCGCCCTGATCCTGGCCTACGTGGGGTTCAAGATGCTGGTGGCCGATTTTTGGCATATCCCCACATACGTTTCATTGGGGGTCATCCTGGGGATACTGGCGATTTCCGTCTTCATGTCCATGACTTTGAAAAAAAAGGTGAAAAAGGTGAAAAAGGTGAAAGGTGAAGCGTGAATAGTGAAAAGTGAATGGTGAATGGATAACCTTGAACCTCGAACCTGTTTTATTCCCGCTCTATCCTTACTCTCACGATCCCGGTATGAGTCACCTCTTCGCAGGTGATGATATAGCCCATCCATGATACCTTCTCCCCCTTCTTGGGAAACCTTCCCAGTGTGTCCAGGATCAGACCGGCGACGGTGTCGTAGGGGAGATCATGGTTCATGGTCAGCTCCAGCGGACCTTCCAGGTCATAGATGGAGATGAGTGCATCGGCGATGATGCTCCCGTCGGGAAGCGTGACTATCCGGCTCGGCTCCTCGGCGTCGTGCTCGTCTTCGATCTCTCCCACCAGCTCTTCCAGCAGGTCTTCGGTGGTCACCAGGCCGCTGATCCCGCCGTACTCATCCACCACCAGGGCCATATGGTTCTTCATCCGCTGCATCTCCTTCAGCAGTTCATTGACCTTCTTGCCTTCCGGCACGTAGTGTGGAGGGCGGATGATGTCGGTGATTTCGAAGCCGGGATCGGTTACGATCCTTCCCAGGAGATCCTTGCCATGGATGAAGCCGGCGATATCCTCGATGTCTCCCCGGAAGACCGGGTAGCGGGAGTACATGTTGTCCGTCACGCACTTTACCAGCTCGGCCAGGGGGAACTCCAGGTTGAGCGCCACCATCCGGGTCCGGGGGACCATCACCTCGCGCACGTTGGTATGGGTGAAGTCGAAGATGTTCTTGATGTACTCCTGTTCGGTGGCGCTGAAGACCCCGGTCTCATGCCCCTCGGCCACCATATGTTGGACCTCTTCCCGGGTGATGAAAGTCTTGTTTTCCCCCTTGATCCTCAGAAGCGCGTACACCGCCCGACTGGAGAAGGTCAGGAGCGAAACTACGATTCCCGCCACGCGGGCAAAGAGGGCCACGGGGCGCGCCACTCGTAGCGCCAGGGTGTCGGCGTACTGTAGTCCCAGGGATTTGGGGACCAGTTCCCCCAGGATCAGGAGCAGATAGGAGACCAGTGCTACCATCATGGTCACCGCCACCGGTTCGGCGGAGCCCCTGAGGAGAGGATAGGGGGAGGCAAGAAGAAGCGGTTTCAGGTGCTCCACCGCGATTATCCCTCCCACGGCCGAGGCGGTGGAGCCGACGATGGTGATTCCGATCTGCACCGTAGCCAGCAGGCGGTTGGGATCCTTCTGTAGTTGCTCCACGATTTGCGCCCGCTCGTCCCCCTCCGCCACCAACTGGGCGACCCGGCTCTTCCGGATGGAGATGATGGCGAATTCCGCCAGGGAAAAGAAGCCGTGGATCGTGATGAGGAGGGCGATGAAGATCAGTTCCAGTACTACCGTATCCACGCTGGTTCTCCCGATGCCGCTGCTTGTCCGACGCTCATGGTCCGATCCAGGTGGGATTCCAAGATGGCGAGAAGGTTTCGGATCTCTTCACTGGCCGGGAGGATCGCGGCGAATGCCGCCAGATACCCCCGTTCCCAAAAAAGGCTCCGGGTGGAATGAAAGTTGAGGTCGAAGAGCCAGGAAAGCTGCAGGAGCTTGAAGTCGTTAAGGGTCCGTACATCCCTGAGATTGATCATTTTTCCTTCATTGATGGCCGTGATGATCTCCGGGGAGGAGGCGGGGGTATCGGGGAAACCGAGCCCCACCGCCGAGGCCCGCTCATCCTCGGGGAGGTTGTAGTATTTCAGGAAAACACGCCAGATGTCCAACTTGTCCGCATCGCGGATCAGGCGGAGAAAAAACTCGTCCCTCCGGTTTGTAAATTCCGGAATCGTGTAGACGTTGTGGAGAGCTATACTCCTGATGATGAGGCGTTGTTCATCCTTGGGGAGTTTAGTCAGGATCTTCTCCCGGACGATGGTTCTAACGCTCCATGCCGCATGGTTCACCGAGTCGGAATCCTTGAATGTCCGAAATTCACGGTACTGGGGAAACCGTCCCACATCATGAAGAAGGGCGACGGATTCCGCCAGAATGAGGTCGGCGTCGGAACACCCCTCCGCCGCGGCGATTGTCATGGATTCCTGGCAAACCTTGCGGGTATGCTCCTCCTTGAGGAGATAGTTGCGCCGCGCCTCCTGATCGGCGTCGTGGCTGTAGGCGGCGCAGAAGGGGGTGAACCAGTCATGGAGTCTGTTCAGATCGGGTCGGGTCATCCGGCGGGGGAAAGTGATGAACGCCCGGCAAGGAGCTTTTTCAGCAGGGCGACTGCGTCGCGGGCTCTCGTCATGGTCTGGTCGTGCAGGTTCATTGAAGGTTAGTTCTCATGACTTTATCGGGACGCGGATAAACGCGGATTTTCGCGGATAAGGCAAAAAAACGGGAATGAATGTTTATAAGATTAAAATCCGCGTTCATCTGCGTTCATCCGCGTCCCATGGTTTCAGATTAGATCAGCTTGTTCGTGTGTCATCACCGCGGTAGTGACTAGTCGTCGAAGTTCCCCGCGGCGCCCTTGTCCACGTCCAGGCTCTTGGCTCTCTGGATGATCTGCTCCTTGGTCCAGTAGGCGGGGTCTTCCAGGAGGCTCCCCTTGGCCCCCAGATCATAGGAGTTGGCCTTGAGGATGGCGGCTATTCCCAGCGGGGCGGTGTCGGCGGCGTTGAAGACCTCGGTCAGCATCTTGTAGACAAACTCTTCTACTCGCTTGGCCATCCGCTCCCGAATCGCCTTTGGCTGGGCCAGCAGTTTATTCTCAAAGGGGAGGTTGAGGCTCTTGTAATCCCCTTTTTTCCATCCCTTGGCATCGGCGTAGGCTACCATTTCAGCCCACATCTCCTCGCTCATCCCTTCGCCCGGCACCTTGATGAAGTTACCGTTGGCGTCAAGCTGGGCGTTGCCGTAGTCGTTGACCTCCAGCCCCCAGGAGATCATCTGCAGGGCGGTGGCCACGTTGGCCTTGGTGGTGGCGGTCTGGTTGGCGATCTCCCGGAGACGGACGGAGCTGTTCCCCGAGGTGCCGTGCTGGGCGCCGCTCAGTTTGTAAGGGGTCAAGGCGTGGTGGATACCGGCGGTCAGCTCAACCTGGATACCGGCGTCGCTGGCTTCCAGACCGTGGGAGGTGCCGTTGTTCAGGGCGATCCAATCGGGATAGATCTCATGGGCATTAAGTCCCTGGATGAGGAATTTAGCTTCCGGTATGGTGGAGAGCCCGGAATTCCCCTTGATCTCGCCCACTTCGGTCTCGATACTGGCCCATGCGGGGATGCAGGGGTTAATGGCGATATTGGCCAGCAGGTTCAGATCGTCGGGCTGGTGGGAGGCGTCGATGGCGATGGAGGTGATTCCTGCCTGGAACATGGTGGGAACTTCCACCATGGCTTCGGCCAGATCCTTGTCGTTCTTGATGCCGTAGTGATCGGCGTGGATGGCCACCGGCACGGTGATTCCCAGCTCGTTACAGAGGGCGTCAACGATGCGGGCCATGTTCCAGTAGTTCACGGCGCAGTAGGAGGTTCTCCCCCCTTCCGATTTGGCGATTTCGATGATAATGGGTGCGTTGGCCCGTTGGGCGGCCATGAGGGCGCCGCGAATGACGAAGTAGCTCCGGCCGTTGGCGGCCATGGCGATGGCCTTCCCCTTGGCCAGCATGGCCCGATCCACGACCTTGCCGCTGACGATGAGGGCCTTGGAGTTGGGGAAGAGCGCCTGAATGTTGGGAGGGCGCCCTACCTGCAGCGCTTTTTCGAAATCCGCCGAATACGAAGTTGCCATACGTTTGAGCTCCTTTTATGTGTGGTGAGTATGTGGGGAAACATTAAACATCTTCTTTTATCATGCTCATATTTTCGAATCAAGGAGAATCACCGTTTCCACCTGAAACCCCACGATGTTCCGGCTGTCGCGGCTGAATTTAACGCCGAATCGACTTTCCGGCAATGCCGGAAACTCTATGAGTATTTGTCCTTCTTGTCAAGATTTCCATCATGTATTTTCATCACCGAACGCTTCTATCGGGGATACGGCAGTTTGCGTTTCATGGAAGGAGTTGGGGATTGCCTATAACCTGGCGACGGTGAAGCCGGTTTCCACCCTGGAAGTTGCCCCAGAGTTAATGATGTGTTCGGTATGCATGAATCAATAATTCATTTAAAGATAAGTAATAATAATAATATCGCCTCGTCAATTGCTTGCATTTTAACCTTCTTCATTACTACTATGCTTTATGAAAATGACACACCATGCTGCTTTGTTATTCTGTCTAGGCTGTCTGATCATCGGCATCTCTTCCCTGGCCTCTGCCGACGAATCCGCTCCCGGAGCCCAACTTCAGGAGCATGAAGCGATTGATTCCATTGCCTCGCTCAAGCAGCTGCAACTGCAGAATCTTTACAGCGGCGCCTACCACAACCAGCAGGACAAAAGCGGTAATTCCATTCTTTTGCGATTGCTGGCCCCTTTCCGCATCGGGAGCCGGGAGCACCTCGCCCGGGCGTCGCTCTCCTTCATCACCAAGAGCCCCACGGGAAAAAGCGGCCTGAACGATCTGGTGATTTTTGACCTGCTGATTTTTCACCAGTCATGGGGAGGGTGGGGAGTTGGCCCGGCGGTACTGATTCCCACCGCCACGGATATGAAGCTTGGTTCCGAAAAATGGGGGATGGGTCCCGCGCTGGGTTTCGAGACCCACAGCGGCAACCTCTCCTGGAGCATCTTCAGCCAGAGCTTGGTTTCCTTTGCCGGCAACGATGCGCGCAAGGATGTTAAAAATAGCGCGCTCCAGCCCATACTCAGTTATCCCCTCTCCAACGGTTGGTCCCTGGGGAGCTCGGAAATGAATTTCGTTTATGATTGGAAAAAGAGTGACTGGATCGCTCTCCCGGTGGGGGGAAAACTGGCGAAGATGATGAAATTTGACAAGCAGTACCTGCAGTTTTCCGGCGCCTATGAATATAACCTCGCCACCCATCAGACCGGTCCCGCCTGGACGGCTAATTTTACCGTGAAATACCTGTTTCCGTTGTGAGGGTATTGCATTCCTAACCTTTCCTCCCTATAATCCCCCCCTAAATAAGATATAAGTTCTACGTTCTATGTTCTAGGTTTTAAAACGTAGAACGTAGAACGTAGAACAAAAAAAACCTCGAACCTTGAACCAGGACCTTCCCCTTGAACCTTGAACTGCTCATTGACACCCATCTGGTGGTTGACGTCCGGACTCCCCTGGAGTTTGCGGATGATCATATCCCCGGCGCTATCAACGTCCCGCTTCTCTCCAACGAGGAGCGGGTGGAGATCGGCACCCTTTATAAGCAGAGTGGCCCCCACCCGGCAAGGATAAGGGGGCTGGAGCTGACGGCGCCCAAGCTCCCGGCCATGGTGGCGGAGATTGTCGCCGCCGCTGGTGGCCGTCCCATTCTGGTCTGTTGCTGGCGGGGAGGGCTTCGAAGCAAGACCGTGGCCGCCGTGCTTGAGCTGACCGGTTATGAGGCTCGTCAACTTCCCGGCGGTTACAAGAGCTATCGGAACCAGGTCGTTTCATACTTCCAACAGTTCCGACCTCCCGGACCGTTGGTGGTGCTCCATGGGCTCACCGGTATCGGCAAGACCACTTTTCTACACCTCCTTCAGGGGAATGGCCCCTGGGCCATGGTGGATCTGGAAGGGCTGGCTCTTCACCGGGGCTCTGCCTTCGGGATGCTGGGGCTTGAGCAGAACCTTACCCAGAAAAGATATGAATCTCTTCTCTGGGATGCGTTCCGCCGCTCTCCGCCGGGGCTCCCCATCCTCCTGGAAGGGGAAAGCCGGCGCATTGGCCGGGTGGCCCTGCCGGGGGATCTGTATGAGGTCATGTCGGACGGGGTGAAGATCTGGTGCGAGGCTTCCCTGGAGACCCGGGTGGGGCGTCTCCTGGAGGATTACGGCAAGGAGGAGTACCGTGATGATCTTATCGCCTCCCTGAATCGGATCAAAAAGAAGCTGGGGGGGGAGAAGTATGAGGAACTCTCCGGCTATTTGCAGCGATGGGATTTGGCCCCCTTTGTCCGTGAGCTCTGCGTCTCCTACTATGACCGAAATTATTACAAGGTCCGGGAGTGGACAGAGGAGGTGATTATCTCTCTGGAGGATTACGGGGAGGCGGCTACGGCGTTAAAGGGTTTTCTCGGATCCGCCGATCTAAGCATACAACGAGGGGTCTGATGGGGATGAACAAGGGGAAACTGAAGCGGGAGAAGAAGGAACTGGAGCGGCTCTTCAACCAGGGACGCTATGGGGAATTTCTCCGGCTGGTGGAAAGGGAAGGGGTGACAGCCGCTTTCCCCGGGGAAACGGATAAAGCCTGGCGGGAGTTGGCGGATGCTGCTTTCGCCACGCCGGATGGAATGACTGATTATTTTCGTTTGCGCCGTTTGCTGACGATGGCGCCGGAGCTTCCCGATTTGAGCTTTCTTCATCTTCTGGAGCGGTTTCTTCAGGGCGAGGATTCGGCGGTCCAGGTGGCGGAGCTGAAAAATCTCTCCCCTCCGGCGCAGGCCATGGCCAGGCAGTTGCTTCAGTGGGACGATACCCAGGAAATTTTTCCGGAACTGGAGTCGCTCTTCAGGCAGTTTGCTTCTTCACCGGAGGAGACAACCTCTGAACAGATGGCCGAAGCCGCCCGGATCTTCATGGAGCTCTTTGGAGGGAGTGTGGAATTTCTTGCCACTGCTCACGAAATTCTTGGGAGCTTCAAGCGAAGTGACTCAGTCGCCGGAAAGTCGGAGGATCTTAATCTGTTGAGTCATCTGGACCAGACTCTGGAGGAGATGCTCCAGGCGTTGCCGGCGGGTATCGGGAACATTTTCCTGGCGCCGCTGCTCCGGCGTCTGTCACGCCTCTATGAAGTTTACTGTGGGGAAGAGCCCCCCTTTGCCCTGGAATTGGCTGGTGTCACCCCCTATCTCTCCTCGCACCTTACCGGTGACCGGTGGGGTGAGGTGGCGGAACTGCTGAACGAAGACGATCTGACTGAGCGCTATGGGGACGATCCGCGGTATCTTCGGCAGAGGATCGCTGTCGCACCGTTTTCGGAAAAAGTCCGTTATCTCGGGAAACTGGCCGCGATCCTCACCGAAGAGGCGCGGAAAAGGGATGATCCTGATCATCCGGCTCCGGAGCTGGAACAGCATATCCGGGCGGATTATCTCTTCCTTTATCTGGACGTTCTCGCGGAGATAGGGAGGAATCGCTCGCAGCTTTCCCTAGGGGAACAGGGGGAGTTGGTCCAGGTCATGGGAGGAGAGCTTGATCGGGCTTTCGTCCACTTTGTCTCGGCTCCCCGGGAGTGTGACGAATTTCTTCAGGGGGTCGCCCTGGCCGGTTTACTGGACACCAAACTGGCTTTGGCCTCGCTCCTCCTCGCCAGGACAACCGGGAATCGAACCCTGCGCGAGACCGCGGAGCGCGCCCTCACGCTTCTCCCGCCGGCGGTGAAGGGGGATATTCACTGGCTGTTCAAATATTTCGGCTTTCTCAGTTACCCGTCCCTCTCGGCATTTGCCCCGGTGATCCGGCAGCTACGTAATCAGGAGACGTTACTGCAACTGCTGGCCGATCTGGTCGCCATACAGGTAACTCGAGCTCTGGTTTCAAATCAGCTGATCAATTTTTCCCGCCTCCCCCTCTTTCAGGCAATGAAGAAAGGGGCGCCCCGGGACACGAAGCAGGAGATGGCGGAGTTTCGTGACGAATTGCGGGATTATTTTGATATTACCGCGTTTAACCACCTCTTTATCCTGGCGGAGAATTATCCGGAGGGGTACATCACCGAGGTCGGTTTCCGAAAGGTTCTGGCCACTCAGTATGCCGGATCGGGAATGGTGGAAGTCATCAGGAGGATGAAACTCCTTCCCCCGCCGCCGCCGGGAATGACGGTCATGGATCCTCAACGTTCCACCCTGTTCGGCATGGAACTTCGTGTGTCACTGGAACTAATGAAACAGCATTTTGACGACTTGCGCTCCGTCCCCCTGGAGAGTATGAAGACGTTGGTTGAAATTCTGGAGCGGTGCGGTCCCAGAACCGTGGAAATGGGATTTTTGGCCGGCCTGAGTGCTCTGCTGCAGAAACGGCGAGCAGCGGGGGAGGAAGAAGCCGCACTGCTGGTTTCCAGATTACAGGCTTTGATCCGGGTTTAGTTTTGCTTGTCATCCTGTCTCTTGCTTGTCACCCCGTTTTTTGCTTGTCATCCTGAGCGTAGCGAAGGATCTGCTTGCAAAGAAAAAGCAGATTCTTCGCTTTCGCTCAGAATGACAGCTCTTTTTCGTCCGTCATCCTGATCGGGCAATGTTTCGCGGATAAAACAGAAATAACGAAAAAGTGGAGATGGCGATGACCGATGAAAAGTTCCCGGAGGAGATGACGGACTCCTATCCGCGGCGGTTGGCCGGGTTATTTGAACAGGAGTTGACCCGAAAGGGGGTGGATTTGACCCTGTTTCATTTTTCCGGGGATAGTCGGGATGAACTCTTGAAAGAAGGGATTGGAGAACTCCGCCGTTTGGCCCGGTTGCGGTGTCTCTGGAGTGAAGCTAAGTAAAAAATGAGGAAACCATTCAAAATGTGTTGATTTTTTCTATAACGCCGTTTAGTATACGCAGGATTTTACCCCGGCGGGGACTGTTTTTTCTCCTTGTCCGGTTAGCCCGCGGCTTTACACCCACTTCATTATAAGGAGGATCACGATGAGCGGTTCCAGAAGATGGCGCGCCCCCCCCGGTTTCTTTACGTGACACCGTTTTTCTCCCCTGTTGCCGCTTATCGCGGCAGACCGACACCACACTGAAAAGGAACGGAGATTATGAACTTTTTAAAAAGCTCAGTAGGCAGAAAGGTGCTGATGGCGATTACCGGCCAGCTTATGGTCCTGTTCGTCGTCGTCCATCTCCTGGGGAACTCCACCATCTTCATCGGGCTCATCAACTCCTACGCCGAGCATCTGCACAGCCTCGGCCCCTTCGTCTGGGTTTTCCGGCTGGCGCTTCTGGCCATGGTCCTGACCCACGCCTACTACGGCATTCAGGTTACCCTGGAGAACCGTGCCGCTACTCCTCAGAAGTACGCCGTCAATCGTCAACTGAAGGTCTCCTTGGCCGGCTCCTCCATGATCTGGACCGGGCTGACCCTGGCCTGCTTCATCATCTATCACCTCTGTCATTTTACGGCTCGGCTTACCAGTGACGTGGCCGGCTTTGCGGGGCAGGTGCCGGGCGATGTCTACCGGATGCTGGTCACCAGTTTTTCCCATGGCCTCACCGTGTTTGTCTACGTGGCCGCCATGGCGGCGCTCTGTTTACACCTGTTCCATGGCATCCAGAGTTTCTTCCAGACCATGGGGTGGAACAGTGAATGCTCTCTCCCCTTATTCAGCAAGCTCGGCAAGGCAGTTGCCGTGATCGTGCTGCTCGGCTACGGCTCCATCCCGGTCGCCATCTTGGCCGGCATCCTGTCTTAAGGGGGTTTAGAGTGATACTCGACGGAAAATGTCCTACCGGACCGATAGAAAAAACCTGGGATAAGCACCGCTTCGATCTGAAGCTGGTGAACCCCGCCAATAAGAGGAAGTACAACATCATCGTGGTGGGAACCGGCTTGGCCGGTGGAGCCGCCGCCGCGTCACTGGGAGAGCTGGGGTACAATGTCCAGGCTTTCTGTTACCAGGATACGCCGCGACGCGCCCATTCCATCGCCGCCCAGGGTGGGATCAACGCCGCCAAGGCCTATCCCAATGATGGCGACTCCGTTTACCGCCTCTTCTACGACACCATCAAGGGGGGGGACTTCCGGGCCCGGGAAGCCGACGTCTGGCGTCTCGCCCAGGTCTCCAACAACATCATTGACCAGTGCGTGGCCCAGGGGGTACCCTTCGCCCGTGACTACGCCGGTTATCTGGATAACCGCTCCTTCGGCGGCGCCCAGGTCTCCCGGACCTTCTTCGCCCGGGGGCAGACAGGTCAGCAGCTCCTCCTGGGGGCCTATTCGGCTCTTTCACGCCAGATCGCAGCCGGCACCGTGAAGATGTACAATCGTCGGGAAATGCTGGATCTGGTTGTGGTTGACGGCGTCGCCAAGGGGATTACCTGCCGTAACCTGATTACCGGCGAGTTGGAGTCCTACGCCGCCGACGCCGTCTGCCTCTGCACCGGTGGCTACGTCAACGTCTTCTACCTCTCCACCAACGCCATGGGGTGCTCGGTCACCGCCAACTGGAAGGCGTACAAGAAGGGGGCTTATTTCGCCAACCCCTGCTACACCCAGATCCACCCCACCTGTATTCCCCAGGCGGGGGATTACCAGTCCAAGCTGACCCTCATGTCCGAGTCCTTGAGAAACGACGGCCGTTGCTGGGTTCCCAAGAACAAGGCCGATCTTGCCAAGCATCCCGATGAGATCCCCGAGGAGGCCCGCGATTATTATCTGGAGCGAAAATACCCCTCCTTCGGCAACCTGGCTCCTCGTGACATCGCCTCCCGCGCCGCCAAGGAACAGTGCGACGATGGGCGCGGCGTCGGACCCGGCGGTCGCGGCGTCTATCTGGATTTTTCCACCGCCATCAAGCGGGTGGGAGCGGACACCATCAAGGAGCGTTACGGCAATCTCTTCGAGATGTACGAGAAGATCACCGACGAGAACGGCTACAAACGCCCCATGCGGATGTATCCGGCTCCCCATTACTCCATGGGGGGGCTCTGGGTGGATTACAACCTGCAGAGCAACATCCCGGGACTCTTTGTCCTGGGGGAGGCAAACTTCTCCGTCCATGGCGCCAACCGTCTGGGGGCCTCCGCGCTCATGCAGGGTCTGGCGGACGGTTACTTCGTCATTCCCTACACCATCGGCGGCTACCTGGCGGGAATCAAGCCGGGGACGGTTACCACCGCCGATCCCGAGTTCAAGAAGTCCACCGATGACGTGAAGGCTTATAGCCGGAAACTTCTTTCCATTAACGGCAAGAAGACCGTCTCCGAGTTCATGCGCGAACTGGGAGGACTCATGTGGGAAAACTGCGGCATGGCCCGCACCGAGAAGAGCCTCAAGGATAACCTGAAGAAAATCCCGGCTCTCAAGGAAGAGTTCTGGAAAAACGTCAAGGTCTCCGGCACGGGGGGCGAACTCAACCAGGATCTGGAGAACGCCGGTCGCACCGCCGACTTCCTGGAATTCGGCGAACTTATGTGCCGTGACGCCCTTCATCGGAAAGAGTCCTGTGGCGGTCACTTCCGTGAAGAGTATCAGGATCAGGGGGAGGCGCAGCGTGATGACGTCAACTTCTGTTACGTTGGGGCCTGGGAGTTCAAGGGTGAGAAGGCCGAGCCCGAACTCCACAAGGAGCCGCTGAAGTTCGATAACGTTCATCTCGCGGTAAGGAGTTATAAATAATGAGCTCACACAACGAACATAAGAGTATGACGTTGACCCTCATTGTCTGGCGGCAGAAGAACGCCACTGCGCAGGGGAAATTCGACACCTACACCGCCAAGGGGATTACCGAGCATCACTCTTTTCTGGAGATGCTGGATGTGGTCAACGAGGATCTGATCAAGGGTGGCAAGGAACCGATCATGTTCGATCATGATTGCCGCGAGGGGATCTGCGGGATGTGTTCCCAGGTTGTCAACGGCGTCCCCCATGGCGGCCAGGAGCGGACCACCGTCTGCCAGCTTCACATGCGCAAATTCAAGGATGGGGACACCATCTACATCGAGCCGTGGAGAGCCCGTGCATTCCCCATCGTTCGCGATCTCATCGTTGACCGCACGGCCCTGGACACCATCATCCAGGCCGGCGGCTTCACCTCCTGCCACACCGGGGGGATCCCCGACGGCAACGCCATCCTCATCTCCAAACCGGATGCGGATTACGCCATGGACGCCGCCGAGTGTATCGGCTGCGGCGCCTGCGCCGCTGCCTGTCCCAACAGCGCGGCCATGCTCTTTACCTCCGCCAAGGTTGCTCAGTTGGCGGCGTTGCCCCAGGGTAAACCCGAGGCGTCGGTGCGGGTGAAGAAGATGCTTGACGCGCACAAGGAGTGCGGATTCGGCAACTGCTCCAACCACTACGAGTGTCAGGCCGCCTGTCCCAAGGGGATCAACGTCAAGTTCATCGCCAAGTTGAACCGGGAGTACCTAAAGGCTCAGTTCGCGTAGTTTTTATGTTTATCCGCAGCAAAATAAAGGCCGGAAGCAACCATGCTTCCGGCCTTTTGTGTTGGGTGATCGTTTGATGGATTTGCCGGGTAGGGATGTGAAAATGAGAGGGAGTTATTTCCCTGATCGCCTTACTCTTCGCCGGTATTCCTCTGCGGCCTCCCTCTCTGGAGACTGCCGAAGAGATATCCCGCTATGGCCCCCATGACTCCGATGGCCGCTGTCAGTTGGGCGTCAGCACTGGCCAGAATGACCAGAATGATCGTGCCGAAGATGATGAATACCAGTCCGCTGGCGCTGACGATGTTCTCCGCCGAGTGTTTCGATTTGGTGAGGAACCAGAGCATGATGGCCAGCGAAATAACCGCGGTCAGACTCAGCACGATGCAGTAGATCAATCGATTTCGTTCCAGGAGCATTTTCCATTCATGATAGTGCAATGTTGTGTTGTTGGCGTCGTATGTCTGGGTGATGGCGGTCGCCTCCGGCGCGGCGCCGCCGACGGCTTTCTTCCCGTTACTTGCCGCCGATTGAAGCACGGCGCTGGAATAATCGTAATTCTCCGAGATACCCGCCAAGGCGCTTCCCATGGCGACCAGGGAAATCAGGAAGAGGAACAGAACTTTCATCGTTTCCGTCCTTCTTCCTTCAGTATTTCCATGAGACGGGAATAATATTTGGCGGCGTCGATGTTGTTCAATTTTAGGGCGTTCCGAGCCCTCATGGAAAAAGTGTCGATCAGTTTCTCTCGTTCCTTACGGGAAATTATCCGGGTATCCTTCCTGAATTTTTCATAGACCGACTCATCTATGGTGCGTATCGGGGGGGTAATGGCGCTCGGCGCCGGTTGCTGCAGGGGTGTTGCCTGTCTCATCATTTCCGTTGATTGCGGAGGCTGATACGGATCCAGCATCGCGGCATTCCCGGCGCCGAGAACAAATCCCGTCATGCAGGTGTAGAGAAAAATTATGGCAGGTAGTCTCATGAATTACCTCCATCACAGACCCGGATATTTTCAAGGGGATTTAGGGGGCAACCCGTATACGATAAACAGGTTTCAAACCGGGTGCGAACCTTCAGGTGAAAGATGCGGAATGATCACCCCATTTTTTGTCTTTTCGTTCCGGAGGATAATGTGGCGATCTGATTGAGAGGGAGTTTGTGGAGCATTGTGAGTTTGAACACAACAGACAGCTCCACCGGTATGGAGCCGGCGCCAACGTCTTTTTCTTGTCGTCATGACCCTGCTGAGTTGTTCCCATACGTGCCTCTCAATGGATAAGGTTATGTTTCCGGTGACGATGAGCTGCCGCTTAGCCTGTTGCACGACGTGCCGGTCTGTTTTACATTAAAGTTGATTGTCATGTTAGCCGATACATGCGTATATGTCAATAAATATTGTTGACTTTAGTCGGAAAGCGGCAGCGGGGCTGTTGTTACTCCCACATTATTTTCCAATCGCGTCAGATAGCTCTTCATGGAATGATCATAAATTTCATCCGGAACGATCTCTTTATCGAACAGGCTCTTAACCTTTCCCTTCAGCCGCTCCTTGAGAAACCTCCAAAATCCTACATCACCCTGTAGTTTCCCGTCGCTGTCGAAATAGAAGAAAGTCCCTGCATGTTTGTAGAGCGGCGGCAACGGGACGTGGGGGACAATGTCGTTATTGTTGACGAAGCGAAATGTTCGACTCTTCATTCCACTGTCCAGCCATGCGGCGAAGTCGGTATCACCCGTGCGGGGTTGACCGAAGGTGTAGAGCCCTTCGATTGAGGTGGTAACTTTTTCATTCAGGAGTTTTACCGATGCCAGGAGCGCCAGCGCCGCACCCAGGCCATGACCGGTAATCCAGATGTTCTGACCGTTTTGCCGCATCCGGCGCAGGATGGTGACGAACTCCTGCCATACCCCATCAATGGCTTCATGAAACCCTTTGTGCACCTTCCCCACGGGGCCATCCACCAGCTCCGCCTTCAGATTGGTCAGCCACGCCTTGAGCTTGTCGGGTTCGGCGCCGCGAAAGGAGATGACGATCAATTGACTATTTCCGGCGACAAAACCCCAGGTGTCTGTGGCTTCATGGGCAAAGGGAGTGACGTCCCATCCCGGCAGCGCCTGCACCACGGAGGTTATATCTTTGTAGGCAAGGGCTGCGACCTTGCCGAGCCAGAGAGCATTGCGAGGGTCGTACCCCGTTGTGGCCGCATTGAATTCATTCATGGTGTCACCTCACCGGAAAGAGATAAACCTTCGGAACCCGGACGAAAACCATGGCTGCCGTCTTGAAAATCAGGCCCCTGATCCTAACCGTGTAACGCGGTCGGGCTCATGAGTCTCCCGGCCGCGTTACGACGTGAACAGGTTGACGGTTTTTTTATTAGCCGAAGTTCCCCGTGTCGACCCATTCTTCCTTGAGGAGCGCCCACCAGTCGGTGGCAAGACCCTTAAGGACATATTCATAGGGGAGCCAGCCATAGCCGGCGGCGCCCCACGTGGTTCCCCAGGAATTTCTGATCAGGAGCGCCCCCGTTGTTTCCACGGCGCCGGCGTTGCTGTTCTTGATTTTAATGGTATCGTCGTAACCCACCGCCATGATGGCATGGCCGCCGACGATTTTTTCACCCGCCGTGGGAAAGGGGATCTTGCCGGTGGTTGCTGCCTGGGTGTACGAACTGTAGACGGTAAAACCGAACATGGAGGGGAGCCCGGCCCCCAGGTTGGTCTTGATCTGGCTGAGCAGGACGGCGGTGGTGGTTCCCGCCGGATCGAGACGGTAATAATTGATTGCCTGATAGTTTTGCGCGAAGGCGTAGCAAAATGCGGTGGGCTCTTTGTCGAAGTCCGCGATGACATACTTCCAGTAATTTTCCGGTGGAACACCGAACAGCACCAGGGCCTCCATGGTGGAGCGGAGGAAGGCGCCCGTGTCCCCGGTTGAGTTGAGGAGATTGCGCGTCGTTTTGTACAGAAACAGCCGGGAGGCGTCGATATGCTTGCCGAAAGCCCTACGTTCGTAATACTCCACCATCCCCACGCCGGCATTGGCAGTGCATGAGCCCAGCGCACCCTGGTTTTCAATGGGGGAGCACCAGGGTCTCAGGTCCATGGCCACGGGAAGTTTCGGGAGCGGCGTTGCCGCGCCCATGGCCGTAAGCATGGCGTTTACCGATTTACTTTGTCCCCGTGATTTCTGCTTTTGTGTCACCTGAGTTGTCTGCGCGGTGTGGTCTTGCACGCTGGGATAGTCCGGCAGCCACCCCATGCCTGATGCATGAACGGTCTCTGACATTTTTGTTCTCCTTTTTTTGGTTGTGGAAGATGTTTTTCCGGCTGTGGGACTTATCGCAGTCCCGTGCTTACGCCCCTGGAGGTGATCTCCACGAGGGTCTTGATAGCGTCGGCGGCGCCGACGACGGCTCGTGCAACCTTCCGCGGCGTTACGATCTTCGTTGGATGTCCGCCATGGTCTCTCTCCTCCTACGAATTCCCCGGAATCTTCTTCCTCAGCCTGTTCGCCTCGTTTATCTGGTCGGAAAAGGCTTTTATCCGGTCAACGGAGCTTAGCAACCGGCGTGGCTGGGTGACGCACTCCGCCAGTTTCCGGTGGGCATCGCGATAGGTTTCGGCTCCCTGTAATGCGGTTATGGCCAGGAGTACGGCTTCGTTTGCACCCTTCAGCCCGTCATCCGTCATGGTGAGTTTCAGTCCCTTCAGGTCCGGCGGCGCGAGGTAAAGAGCCAGGATATTTTCAACCTCTTCTATCATTGTTTCGATGACCGGGGCGGCGGAGGTAACCACATTTTTCAGCGCCTGGGCCTGTTCATGGAGAATCGCAATGCCGCCCCTCCCCCGCATGCCGGCAGCCGCCAAGGCGCCGAAACCGACCAGGTTTGCTCCCCGTTGTTTGTTGTAGAGGATGATGCCGCGATCCACGGTGCGCCCGAGCTTCTCGGCGTCCCCTTGGAGGTCGTCGGAGTAGTTCTCCGCTGTGAGCTTCACCAGAAGCGAAGCATAGTCATTAAGGATGTCCAGGGCGATGGCGGCGGAAACCGCCCGCTGCTCGAGCTCTTGGCGGATTTTATCGGTGGCTTCGGCCTGATGCGAGGCTGTTGCGCCGCTCTCTACTCCGGCTGCTTCAACGATTTTCCGACGGCTGCTCAGATCCGCATGGCTTTTGATCACCGCGCCGGGGAATGCGCCGTATGCCCGGGCCGCCACGGCGAAGGCGGCGACCTCCTTCACCTGTGACTCCGTCAGGATGGTGCCGCATCCCGGTAAGGCAAGGGCGCCTGCCAAGAAGAGCATAAGCATGGGGGTCTGGATTATGTTACTTCTCATACGGTGACCCCTTGACTGTTTTTCGGAAGGTATCCGTGTTGCCGGCTATTGTCAAGAAATTTTATTTAATATTTTGCAATACATGAAAACCCATGCCATGAAATATTATCTCTCCTGTCGCCGGCCTTGACTGCTATTTGATTGACATTGGTTAATAAATTTGATAACTTTTCCACCGTCTTTTTTGTGCTATTGTCATGAAGCAGGTTGAACGGGGCTTGACCCCAAGTGGGCAAGGAGGTCGCGGGTGAGATATGTTTCACTGGGAGGGAGTGACTTGATCATCTCGGAATTCGGCTTCGGCTGCATTCCCATTATCCGATTATCAAGAGATGAGGCGGTCAGGGTGCTTCGCCATGCCGTTGATCGAGGTGTCAACTATTTCGATACGGCAAGCGCCTATCGCGACAGTGAAGAGAAAATCGGTGACGCCTTCGCCGGTATGCGCGCCAAAGTGGTTCTTTCCA
The DNA here is from genome assembly GCA_903929485.1 of uncultured Desulfuromonadales bacterium. Lineage (GTDB taxonomy): Bacteria > Desulfobacterota > Desulfuromonadia > Geobacterales > CAIOGM01 > CAIOGM01. The sequence goes on along the minus strand of CAIYUY010000216.1, from coordinate 20,366 downwards.
CGAAGACGCTGAAGCGTGGGGCGGCGGATGCCACGGAGCAACTGGAAAAGAGTCTCCGCCTGCTAAGAACGGATCATATTGATCTGTATCAACTGCATCAGATATCCCAAGAGCAGGAGTGGCGCCAGGTGACGGCTCCGGCAGGCGCCCTGGAAGCGGTCATGAAGGCCAAGGCTGCCGGTAAGATCAGATATGTGGGGGTGACCTCCCATAACCTGCGGATGGCGCTTACCATGGTCAAGAGCGGTCTCTTCGATTCGCTTCAGTTCCCCTTCAACCTTATCGAAGAGGGGGCAAAAGACGAACTCTTCGCTGAATGCCGGGATAGGGGTATCGGCTTTATCGGCATGAAACCTTTCGGCGGCGGGGTGATCGACAACGCCTCGCTGGCATTCAAGTACCTCCGGAATCACCCCGGGGTGATTCCGATTCCCGGCTTCGAATCCTGTCAGCAGCTTGATGAGATTATTTCCTGCTACAAGCAGGTTAATCTGATTACGGAACAGGACCAGTCGCTTATGGAGAATTACCGCGCCGGATTGGGGAAGATATTCTGCCGGCGCTGCGAGTATTGTCAGCCCTGTCCCCACGGGGTGATGATAACGCCGGCCATGGGTTACCCCATTGTTGCAGCCAGGATGTCCCCCGCCGTTGCCGTGGAATTCTGTAAAAGCGCCATGGAAAGCGTACTTCTTTGCCGTGAGTGCGGAGAGTGCCTTGATCGTTGCCCCTACGAATTATCGGTAATAGAAATTCTTCGCACAAATTATGCGCTCTATAAGGCGGACAGAGAGCGCTGGGGGGATCTCTCGTCTCTTTGATTTGGCCGTTGTTGTAGGGGCGCTCCTTACTCCTGTTTCCGTTGCGTGCGATTCAATTAGAATGAAAAATGAAATCATGATATGGTGTAAGTTCTGGAATCAATGAAAAGAGGGATCTCATGACGGACGACACGCAATCAAAAGCTTCAAGCATCCTCATTGTGGACGACATGCCGTCCACGGGCCTCCTCTTGGAGATAATGCTTTCGGCGCGAGGCTATCACGCATGGGCGGTTCAAAGCGCCTTGACGGCGCTGCGGGAGGCCCGCAGGGAGCCGCCTGACCTGATACTGTTGGACATCAACATGCCGGAAATGAATGGCTACGAACTCTGCCAACAACTGAAAGCCGACCCGCTTCTGAAAGAGATCCCCGTTATTTTTATCAGCGCGCTGAACGAAACCATGGACAAGGTGGAAGCGTTTCGGATGGGGGGGGTGGACTATCTGACGAAGCCGTTCCAGTTGGAGGAGGTTCATGCGCGGGTGGAGACCCATCTTAAAATCCGGACATTGCAACGCCGGCTTGGTGATCAAAACGAGAATCTGGAGCGGTTAGTGGAGGAGCGGACCAGCGAACTGGCGCACGCGTACCGACGATGTCGGGAATTGGGGCAGCTTAAGGACGATTTTCTTCGGATGATTTCCCATGAGATGCGCACTCCCGCCAACGGCGTCCTGGGAATCGGCATGCTGCTGCTGGATCTCTGCCCAGCCTCTTCCGAGCGGACTCTCTACGCGTCTCTCTTCCGGCAAAGCTCGCAGCGGATGCGTAACCTCATTGAAGACGCGACCATGATTGCCCAGTTGGAGCAACGGAGCTGGAGTAACGGAGCGGCGCCGTCATTGGGAGAGCTTCTCATGGAGGTCAAGGGGGCGCTCCCGGAGATACGGATCTTGCTTGAACAGCCGACGGTGCCGGAAACCTTTTTCCCCAAGGGGGATGGTCAGCTTCTCAAGAGAGCCCTGCAGTCCATGATCCTTCTTGGGATCTCTTTCTCCCGCGATAAGCTGAGCGCCCGTATTACGGCAACTATTCGGGAGCGGGTTCTTTTGTTGCAGCTTGATCTGGATGCACTGTCGCTTTCAGTGGAACAGCTTACCGAGTTTTTCGAAATCGAGTCCCCTGTAAGGTCCTCGTCTTCCGCCGAACCGCTGGGACTGGCCCCTGTCGTCGCTCACCAAATTATCTCCGCATTTGGCGGCCAATTCCGACTGGTCAAGGGGGAAGGGGATTACGGATACCTGGAGGTCATGCTTCTTCCGGAATAAATGTCGGACAAAAGGAGCTTGACTCCGGCAAAAATGTGCATTTATTAGCACGTTAAATCGGCTACTTGTTGACATATCGTTCCGTTGCCGCCATCAATCATCCGTCATCGGCTACTGTTGACATATCGTTCCTCCGGTGCTATTAATCTTTCGCCATGGGGCGAAAAAGCGGACGGTGGAGGCGAGGATGGATAAAAAAGAATCGGCACGAAGGCTTCAGGAAGCGGCCGCGGCGCAGGGGGGGGGGTTGGAACGGTTCCTGGGTGAGGTGATTCCGTTTTTTGAGGAGGAGGTATGTTTCTTCTTTGATCAAGCCGATGACGTCGAAATATCCGAAGCGTACTTTCAGATCGGCTGCTGGTAACCCTTTTTGCAAGGAGGCCGACCGCTGACCGTTTTTGCGCATGGCTCGCTCCTATCCCGCCGACTCTCCTCCCAAGTTTTCATCTCCCTGGCGATCGTCGATTTTCCGCAACAGTTCATCAGTTACGTCTCCTTGGCGATCGTCGATTTTGCGTAACAGTTCATCAAGTAACGACAGCGCCTCGGCGAAATCCAGGGCATCCAGCCTGTTTCCCAGGAGAGCAATATCTTCATCCATCCCAAGCCCGAGAAGGTTGCCGCGCAGTTGAGCGTAAAGCTTTCGCGCCCTGACATTATTGGACGCGATCTTGTTCCGCAGGTCGGTCAAGGCGGCGGCTCTCTCCCGGAGATCAACGGCTCCTGATGGAGACGGGTTCGTTGCCTCCGTGGGAACTCTCCCCAGCGAACCTGCCGCGCCAAGGGCCGGAGCCAGCGCCAGCTCCAGCGCGCCGATGGCGAATTCCGCTTCGGCCGATTTCCCTTCCTTGAGGAGCTGTTCCACCGCGGACGCCGCCGCCGCCAGTTCCACGGCATCCAGTATCCCCGCTGTACCCTTGAGAGAGTGGGCGAGTCGGATGGCATCCTCGCGTCTCCCCTCCAGCAGATGGCTGCGCAGGGTGGGGACGGTGGCCCCATAGCTTTCCACGAACATGAACAGGAGCTTGCGCAGGAGTTGTGAATTATTATTGATGCGGGACAGGGCCATGGGGATGTTGAATGGCGGCAGGGTAGGGGGAAGAATGTCGTCGGGAATGGATGGCATGGCGAGAAACTCCTATTTTTGCGGCTCTTTGGAGTCGGACTGCGGTTTTTCCGTTTCCGGTATGAATTCCTGTATCGCCCGGTCGGCGGCGGCGGCAAGTTCCGGATCGAAGAGTGTTCCCATGACCATGGCCAGCTTCGAGGTTATCCGGTACTTGACATCCAAACCGGTTTCCTTGGTGAAGAGATCATAAATATAATTGGCCACGTGAATGATCTGTGATTCCAGCGGGATCTTCTTGCCGGAAAATTTATCGGGATACCCCGTGCCGTTAAAATTTTCATGATGGTGCCGGATGATTCGCCCTATCTCCCGGAGCTCTTCCACCATATACATGAAATCCTCTCCGGTAATCGTGTGATTCATGTACTCCTCATAGTCATCACGGGCAAGCACCCCATGGAACATGGCCACGCGGTCCGAAGCGCAGACCAGACCGATATCATGGAGAAGCGCCGCAATTTCGATGTTTTTACGTTGCGCTTGCTGCAACTTCAGCGCCATGGCCATGGACGTTGCAATGGTTGCGACCCCTCGGGAATGCTTGATCAACTGTGTGTGGCGGAGTTCCAGCATTTTAGTGAACAGGTTGACAAAGGTTTCCGTCACCGTCTGGCTTCGATCGGTGCGTTGGCGGGCCTCTTCCGCCTTGTTCCGAATGAGCGCCGTTTGCTGGAGCACCCGGTTCTTGAGATTGGCGTTCCACTCCGCCAGTTCCTCTTTTTGATGCCGCACCAACCGCCACGCTTCATCCAACTCGGAATTCTTCAGCTCAACTTCCCGTTTGGCCATCCTGAGCTGCAGATGTGTCGTCACCCGGGCCAACAGTTCATTGGGGAGAAAAGGTTTGGTGATGAAGTCCACGGCCCCTTCGGCGAATCCCTTGATAAGCTCTTCGTTGTCGGAATAGCTGGTCAGGAAGATGACCGGGATATCCCGGAAATCCTTGTTGGCCTTAAGCTCCCTGCAGACGGCGTAACCATCCATATCGGGCATATTAATGTCCAGCAGGATCAGATCGGGGGCGGCGGCCACCAGTCTCAAGGCCTGACGGCCGGTAGTTGAAAAGATGATTTCGTGATTCTCACCCAACAATTCTACGAGAACCTCGATTATCTCCGGCCCGTCATCCACGATGAGGATGGTGGGACGGGGTGAGGATTCGGGACTCATGACGGTATCTCCTTCTTCCGAGTATGTTCCTGATGGGGCGCCGATGCCGCTATCCCACGTTGCAGATGTGTGTCGATGCGGAGTATCAGCTCCGTTATCTCTACCGGTTTGCGCAGGTACTCCATCCCGCCGGCCTCCATGCCGGAGAGGATATCCGATTGCCGGTCATTGCTGGTGAGAAAAATAACCGGTATCTCCTGGGTAGCGGGGTTATTCCGTACGGCCCGGCAGACGTCATAACCGCTCATATCCGGCAACTCCACATCCAGAAGGATCAGATCCGGAGGGTTTTCCACCACGGACGCCACCGCTTCCTTTCCGGTCATGGCGAATCTGAGATCGTAACGGCTATCCAGCAGGTCATCAAGCAATCTGATCATGATCGGTTCATCATCAACAACCAGAACGGTGGGGAGGGGAGTTTGTTCAGTCATGAAGTCCTTTTTCCTTAACAGGTTCGCCATGCGCCGTCCCCCTTCTCTTTAGGGGCGGTGCATGTTACGAAAAGGACATCATCATGCAGCAAAGCTATCCTGTCAAGTGAAGAAGTGCCGGGGGTGATAAATCTGTTGGCACTCAGCTAAAAAAAGAATATGCTTCGCTTGTCCCCCCACCATCCACCATGCCTTGTGGAGCTCGCATGTCCCAGCCACCGCTCTTTTCCGGTCCCAACATAACCAAGTGTTTCGTACGGAACTGTTTTATCGCTATCGGGCTTCTCCTTGCTCTCTTCTTCCTGGTTTCCGCTTTGGGGGCAAGCCAGCATGATGATCACGCGGCGCTACTTGCCCTGCTGGGTTTTATCTGTCTGATCCTGACCATTTCCGTCCAGTCCGTTGCCCATGCCCATGGCAAACGGAAGGAGTCCCTGAAGAACCTGGTGGAAACGAACATCATGCTTCGGAGCGCCGAGAAGATCTCCCATCTGGGGAGCTGGAAATGGCGTCTGGCGGATAATTCCGTATTCTGGTCGGAAGAGCTGTTTAAAATACTGAATATTCCCACATCAACAGCGTCATCCATCGATCTTTTCCGTGCATCAATTCACCCGGATGACCGCCATGAGGTGAAAGCGGCTCAAGAGGATGCGCTGGCGGGGAGTTCCTCCTTTGAGGTGCAGTGCCGCATCGTCCGGCCTGACGGAGAAATCAGGCACGTCATCTGTCAGGGAGAAGTCCAACGGAATGAGGCGGGAGAACCGGTGAGCATGACGGGAACCGTCATGGATAGCACCGAAAAAAAAAGGTCGGAATATACCCTGCGGCAAAGCGAGGAGCAGTATCGGTTGCTGGCGGAGAACGCTTCCGACGTGGTGTTTCGCGGCGACAACAGCGGATCACTGGTCTGGATCTCGTCGTCGGTGACCGCGCTGGTGGGGTGGCTCCCCCAGGAGCTGGTGGGGAGGCCGTTTGCCCAACTGGCCCATGAGGATGATCGGCCGGCGATTATCGCGGGCCAGCAGGCGCTGGCTCGGGGGAAGTCGGTGGTCTTCGAGGCCCGCATCAGGACCCGTTTCGACGCCTACCACTGGGTCTCCGTCTCCGCCAGGCCGGTTCTTGACGCCATGGGAGTGGTCGTCGCCCGGATGGGGGGGTGGCGCGACATCCAGGCCGAAGTAGAGGTGAGAGATGACCTGCGCCGCTCCAGGGATAACGCCGAGTCGGCCCTGGCGCTGAGGATGCGATCCGAAACGCGTTTCCGCACCATATTCAATCAGGCCCCCTTGGGGATCGCCCTTATCGATTCCCGGAGCGGTCAGATCCATGAAGTCAATACCCGCTTCAAGGAAATTTCCGGTCGGAGCCGTGAGGAAATTATCGCGGTGAAGTGGATAGAGCTGATCCAACCGGATGATCCGACGGCATATGCGGAGCAGATGCTTCTGCTAAACGATAATAGTATCTTCGGCTTTCAGATCGACACGCAGTACGCCAAGCCTGATGGTTCCCTGGTATGGATCAGTATGACCATTGCCGCCATGGAGGTGGAAAGCGGTAAGAGTACGCGCCACCTCTGCATGATCGAGGATATTTCCCAGCGCAAACAGTACGAACGCTATGTGGAACAGGCCAGGGAAGCCGCGGAATCGTCCAACCGCTCCAAAACGGAATTTCTCTCCAACATGAGTCACGAGATCCGGACCCCCATGAATGCCGTCCTGGGGCTGGCGCAGTTGCTGGAAAAGGAGCCGCTTTTACCGGACCAGAAGTACATGGTGCAGCGGATCAGGACGGCCGGCCACTCCCTGCTGGGGATACTCAACGACGTCCTGGATTTTTCCAAGATCGAGGCGGGCCAGTTGCGCATCGTGATGCGCCCTTTCACCTTGCCGCCCCTCCTGGAGCAGCTTGACAGTCTGCTGGGAAGCACGGCCCGCGGCAAGGGGCTCACCCTCCGGATCCTGGCGCCGCCGGAGGTGATGGGAGCTTTCCTGGGGGATGAACTCCGGTTGGAGCAGATTCTTACCAATCTGGTGAGCAACGCCATCAAATTCACCCTGCGGGGAGAGATTCTCCTCACGGTTCAGGCTGTGGAAAGGAACGAGACGGCGGCGCGGCTCCGTTTCCAGGTCACCGATGGGGGGGTGGGGATCGCCCCGGAAGTTCTGCCGACCCTGTTCAGGCCGTTCACCCAGGCCGATGACAGCATCACTCGCCGCTTCGGCGGCACCGGTCTGGGACTTTCCATCTGCAAGCGGCTGGCCGAGTTGATGGGGGGAACCATTGGCGTGGAGAGTCGGGTAGAGGTGGGGAGCACCTTTTGGTTCGAAATCCCTTTCCAGCGGTCAATGGAGATCGCCGCCACGTCGGGTCACTCCCTCCAGGGGTTTTCCGCCGACGGTCCCCGCCTGACCGCTCTCCGGATACTGGTGGTGGACGACAGCGAACTCAACCGGATCGTTATTTCACGGTTGTTGGCGCTGGAGGGGGCCATAATCATGACGGCAACCAACGGTCAAGAGGCCCTTGACACCCTACGGGCATCTCCCCGGGGATTCGATCTTGTCCTCATGGACGTGCAGATGCCGGTGATGGACGGCCTCACCGCCACTCGCGCCGTCCGTCTGGAACTCTGTCTCACCCATCTCCCCATCATCGCCTGCACCGCCGGTGTCCTTCCCGAGGAGCGGTTGAGAGCTCTGGACGCCGGTGTGGATGATTTTCTTCCCAAGCCGGTAGAGCTGGAGGAGATGGTTTCCCTCATTCTCCGTTGGGGGGCTCCCCAGGTGGGTGCGGCGTCGACTCCCCCGGAATTCGCCACGAAAGGGGAGGTTCCGCCGGAATATCTCGAAGAGCCGGTCTCTTTTTTTCCTGAACAGTTCCCCGGCCTGGACGTGGCTAAAGGGATAGCGACTCTTCATGGCGGATTGAAATTTTACCGGGAGATGGTTGGTGAGCTGGTGCGGTTGCATGGGGAAGATGACGCCAGGATCAGGGAGGCCCTGGACGGGGGGAGAACCCAGGAAGGGGTCCGGATAGCCCACACCCTGAAGGGGGTGGCCGGTAACTTGGCAGCCGGCGCCGTTTGCCGGATCGCCTCCGAACTGGAGGTTGCCCTGAAAGACGAGCAACGGAACACCATTGATCAGCTGCTTCTTTCCCTGAAGGAATCATTGCTGGAACTTCGGTCCGCCTCCCTGCTCCTGCAGGAAGCCCCCACCCCGGAGCAACCGGGGACCGAACCGCTTCCCGATCCGGGGGAGGTGGCCCCGCTGTTGGCGGAGCTGATTTCCCTGCTGGAGAAACGTCAGACGAAGGCGCTGAAAGTCATGCTGAAATTGGAAAAGAGTCTGTCCGGCGTCCACGTGGGGCCGGAGGTAGCGCTGCTATCCCTTGCCGTGGAGCGCCTGGAGTTTGCCGTCGCTGTCACCTTGGCGGATCAACTGGCGCAGCGGTTGGCGTCGGGATATTCAAAGAGGCTGGACAACGAGGAAAGGGGAGTTCTTCATGACTGAACCCACCGACATGCTTCCCCGGATTCTGGTGGTGGATGATGAACCGTTGGTAGTCAGGATGCTCAATGAAGTGCTGAAGAGTCGGTCAGTCCATGAAGCCCATGGGAGAGATCGTGCTTCGGAGTTGGCATGACGATACCTATGTGTACGCTTCGGTGCGCGATAACGGCGCCGGAATTCCTCCGGAGATTCTGTCGCGAATTTTTGACCCGTTCTACACCACCAAGGAGGTGGGGAAGGGGACCGGGCTGGGTCTGAGCATTTCCCATGACATTATCGCCACGCACCACGGGGATCTTCAGGTTACCAGCAGCATGGGGGTCGGGACCACCTTCACGGTGAAACTCCCCCGGGCGGGAGAGACCGAAAAAGCGGCAATACACTGAATTTATCCGTAATCCTCCCCGCAGTTTCAAGGAGCTCTCTTCTCTCTCCATCCCCTCTTGAGCGCGCCGAGTACCTGTTTGTATGTTAATTATTGTGTTGCAATGATTGCTCTTTACATGTTGTCCGTAAAAGGCTAGATTGTCGCCTGTAAATAATGGAGCGAGCCGCCAGGGGGAAGGAGGAAAAAATGACTACTATTAAAGAGCCTGCAATCCTTGGATGTCCGAAAATAAAGGTCGTGGGGGTTGGCGGCGGTGGTGGAAACGCCATCAACACCATGATGGATAATGGATTTCAAGGCGCCGATTTCATCGCCGCCAATACCGATGACGAGTCACTGCGACGCTCCAAGGCGCCGGTTAAGATTCGGTTGGGGGAAAAGCTGACCAAGGGGCTTGGCGCCGGCGCCAAACCTGAGGTTGGACGAGACGCGGCCCTGGAAACCATGGACAGATTGCTGACGGAGCTTGAGGGGGCGGATATGATATTTATAGCCGCCGGTATGGGAGGCGGCACGGGCACCGGAGCAGCCCCCGTGGTGGCGAAGGTGGCGCGTAAGCTGGGAGCCCTTACCGTGGGGGTAGTGACCAAGCCGTTCACCCGGGAAGGAAGACACCGGATGGCTCAAGCCGAGGCTGGAATCAGGGAATTGAAGAAGCACGTGGACTCACTCATCGTTATCCCCAACGACCGTCTGCTGGGGCTAGCCAAGAAGAGCACCCCCATTCTGGACGCCTTCAAGCCCTCGGACGATCTGCTCCGTCAGGGGGTGCAGGGGATCTCCGACCTCATCACCACCGCCGGCCTGATCAATGTGGATTTCGCGGATGTGAAGGAAATCATGAAGGAGCGGGGGATGGCGATGATGGGAATCGGTATCGCTTCCGGAGAAAACCGAGCCGTCGAAGCAGCTACCAATGCCGTCTCCAGTTCGCTTCCGGAAGAGAGCCATATCACCAACGCCAAGGGGATTCTCATCAACATCACCGGATCTTCCGCCATGACCATGGAGGAGTTCGACGCCATCAGCCGGGTGATCCACGACCAGGTGCATCCGGACGCCAATATCATTATCGGTGTAGTCATGGACGAAGAGTTGGGGGAGGCGATCAAGGTCACCGCCATCGCCACCGGTTTCGGAGAGAGCTTCGATGTCAAGTCAGAGCAGAGTAAGCAGCGTCAGTTATCTCTCGTGACGCCCCATGGTGAGGTTAATCGGGACATCCCCACATTCAAGAGGGAGCAGATTTCAATCAAAAGTGCGGAACCCAAGAGCATGCTCCCGGGTGACGATGACGCCGCGAACGATATGCCGATTTTTTTGCGTAGCAATGCCGGTTGACTTCAGCCGGATGGATAGCTTTTGATTGCACCCCTAAAAGCTCCTTCCGGCAATTTGATCAATCAGAGATAAAAATCCAGCAATATCTCGTGTTTTCTCAGGAGGGTGCAGATCTCGTCCACCGCGGCGGGAGTATCCGCCCAGATGACGGCGGCGTCGGGTAAAAAGGAGGTGAAGGGGGATTCCCCCACGGTCACCACCAGGATCTCGGAAGGCTCGTTCAACAACTTCAGCTTCTCCGCCTCGAAGTCGTCCAACCGGAAGACCGAGGTGATGAAGATCTGCCCGGAATCGGTGATGATCCGCGCCAGTTCCCCCAGTTTCCGGATCTGCTCCTCCCGCTCTTCCTTGTCACTGATCCCTTCGGCCAAGCCGTTGAGCAGGCTGGCGACCCCCAGGTAGAAGGTCTTGTAGCTTAAGTAAAAAAGCCGCTTTTCCAACTCTTTGGCGATCTCCCTGATAGCCTGTTCGGATGCTTCGTCAGCGGAGGTGATGACCACGAACTTCGCCTTGTGCTCGTAGATATGTTCCCTCTCCAGGGGAGAGATGGCGCTCCTGTCCCAGAGAAATTCCCGTCGGCGCACATGCTCGGTGACCGTGGTCACGCTGTCCGGCAGACTCTCCAGGATGATTCCCCCTCCGGAGATCTCGAAATTGTCCACGATGACGAACCGGCCGTTGAGCTCGATCTCCGAGACGATGTCGAAGGCGATGGGGCGAGTCGTCTCCAGGATGCACTCCGCCACGGCATGCCGCTCCACTTTTTCGCGGGTGGTGAAGAGGTTCAGTTCGGCGGCGTCGATGATGTTGGTGATCTCCACCAGCTTCACCCCGATTTTGACCGCGCCGATCTTCAGCTTGTAGCTCCGGTTTCTCACAAAAGGGGCTTTTCCCACCCAGAAGATGTTTACCCGGAAGCGAGAGCTGATGTGAGGTGGCGGGTCGGTCGCCTTTACCATGAGTTCGCCGGGGGTGATGTAGATCTGAGTCGTGAGGGTAAAGCCCACCGCTTCCTGGGCGGAGGCGCTTTGGCGCTCCGGTATGTTGAACCCTTCGATCCTGTTGATGAATGAGCGCTTGTTGCTGGGGAGGAAGAGAACCTCGTCTCCCTGGCTGATGCTCCCCGTGAGGATCGTCCCGGCCACGATCCGGCGGTCGTCCCCCGTGGCGGTGAACTTGTAGATATCCTGCACCGGCATCCGGAAGGGGAGCTCCCCTTGATCTCTCTTCTTGCCGAAAGCGTCCAGCTGCTCCAGCACCGTGGGGCCACCATACCAGGGAGCCTGCTCCGACCGGTGGGCGATGTTGTCCCCATGGAAGGCGCTGATGGGGATAAAGGTGATGGGGGTGATGTTCACCCTGTTCAGAAAGGTGGTGAACTCGCTCTTGATGCTCTCGAAAAGCTTCTCGTCGAACCCCACCAGGTCCATCTTGTTCACCAGAACCACCAGTTGGCTGATCCCCAGCATGGAGGCCATGTGGCCATGGCGTTTGGAATTTTCCTGAATCCCCTCCTTGGCGTCGATGACCAACAGCGCCGCCTCGGCCCGGGAGGCGCCGGTGACCATGTTTTTCAAGAACTCGATATGACCCGGGGCGTCGATGATGATATAGTCCCGCTGCTTCGTCTTGAAGAAGCTCCGGGCCGTGTCGATGGTTATCCCCTGGGCCTGCTCATCCTTCAGGGCATCCAACAAAAAGGCGTACTCGAAGGGCTTGGAGTTTTTCCGGCAGTACTCCTTGATGGACTCCAGCTTTCCCTGGGGGAGGCTCCCGGTGTCGGCCAGGAGCCGGCCGATGACCGTGCTCTTGCCGTGGTCCACGTGACCGATGATGACGATATTCATCTGCTCTCTGGATTCCATCACATGTACCCGTCCCTTCTCAACGTTTCCAACCCGCCGCCGTCGTCCTTATCCTGGGCTCGCCCGGAGCGCTCGGCGATGTCGGCGAATTTGCCGCTTTTGAGCTCCCGGATGATCTCCGACACACTGGTTGCCGGGGAGTCCACCGGTGTGGTGCAGGGGTAGCAACCCAGGGAGCGGTACCGTTTGCCGTTCCCCTGATCGAAGTAGAGGGGGATGATGGGGATCTTTTCCCGTTGGATATATTCCCAGATATTCAGTTCCGTCCAGTCCAGGAGCGGATGGATCCGGAGGTGGGTTCCCGGGGCGAAGTCGGTTTTGTACTGGTTCCAGAATTCGGGGGGCTGATCCCCCACATCCCAGTCGTTGGCCTTGTCCCGGGGGGAAAAGTAGCGCTCCTTGGAGCGGCTCCCCTCTTCATCGGCCCGGACCCCCACGATAACCCCGGTGTACATCTCCCGGTTCAGGTCAGCCACGTACTTCCCTGTACGGTGATCCATGATATATCGGGGCCATTCGCCGGAAAGGGTGTTCTTCAACGCCTCGCTCTTCAGCGCCTTGCAGCAGGTGAGGCGATCCACCGCGCCGTCCGGGAAGGTTCGTTTCTCCGCCAAGGCCGCCGAGTTCTCTCCGTAGAGCATGGTCAGCTTCCACTCCAGGGCCAGCTGATCCCGGTAGACGATCATCTCGGGAACCTTGTAGTGGGTGTCGATATGCACCAGCGGGATGGGAACATGGCCGAAAAACGCCTTCCTGGCCAACCAGAGAAGCACCGTGCTGTCCTTGCCGATGGACCAGAGCATGCAGATCTGCTTGAATTCCCGGTACGCCTCCCGCAGAATGTAGACACTCTGCGCTTCCAGTTTTTCCAGATGATCCATGGCGTTACCTCGGTTCCTTCGATTTTTGTTCATACTATCTTTTCAGGGCGTGGAAGTCAAGGAAAGAATATACAATATCCATAAAATAAATAGATAATACGAGGATTTTCCACTGTTCATTTTTTATCTTTACAATTTCATATATATGCTTAATAATATGTATGTTGCTCCTCCGGGTGACAACATGAATCTTGAAAATCCATCCATACAGGCCAACGCGCCGGGAGAATATCATGGCTACTTATCTTATCGTGGGGGGGGTGGCGGGGGGGATGTCCGCCGCCGCCCGTCTCAGGCGGCTGGATGAAAATGCGGAAATAATCGTGTTGGAACGGGGGGGAGATGTCTCCTACGCCAATTGCGGTCTTCCCTATTTTATCGGTGATGTCATAACCGACCGCTCCAAGCTTCTGCTGCAAACACCCGCCTCCTTTCGGGAGCGCTTCAACGTGGAGGTGCGCGTCTTTCATGAGGCGATTGCCGTCCACCCGGAGAGGAGGGTGGTCCGGGTGCGGAATCTGCAATCAGGGGAAGAGTACGATCTCCCCTACCACAAGCTCCTTCTGGCGCCGGGGGGCTCCCCCATCAAACCCAGGATCCCCGGCTCGGATCACCCGGCCGTTCACACTCTCTGGACGATTCCGGATACCGACAAGCTGCGCGCCCTGGTGGACCAGGGGAAGGTGAAAAGGGCGCTGATCGTGGGGGCCGGATTCATCGGCCTGGAGATGGCCGAGAATCTGGTCGCCCGGGGGATTGCCGTGGTGGTAGTGGAGGCCCTCCCCCAGGCGCTCGCCGTCATCGATCCGGAGATGGCGGCGCTGGTGCATCGCGAGCTCCGGAACAAAGGGGTCGACCTTTTACTGGGAGACGCCGTCTCGGCCTTTGCAGAGGGTAAGGAAGGGGGGATCGTCGCCACACTGGCCGGCGGCGGGAACGTCACCGCGGATCTGGTGCTCCTCTCCGTGGGGGTCGCCCCCAACAGCCGTTTTTTGACGGGTTCCGGAATAGAGCTTGGTCCCCGGGGGCATATCGTCGTGGATGAACAGCTCCGGACCAACAAGGAGCATATCCACGCCGTGGGGGACGCCATAGAGGTGGTTAATCCCCTTAGCGGCAAAAAGACGGCGATCCCCCTGGCCGGTCCGGCCAACAAGCAGGGGCGGATTGTCGCCGGCAACATGCTGGGGCGCACTCCCGTCACCTATGACGGCACGGTGGGGACCGCCATCGCCAAGGTGTTCGACCTGGATGTGGGGGTGACCGGCGCCACTGAAAAGTTCTGTCGGGGAGAAAATATTCCCCATGATTCCGTCATCATCCATCCCAACGATCATGCCGGCTACTATCCCGGCGCCACCATGCTCTGCTTCAAGCTCCTCTTCTCCCCCGTGGATCGGCGGGTGTTGGGGGCTCAGATCGTGGGGTATGGCGGCGTGGACAAGCGGATCGATGTCATCGCCACGGCCATGAAGGGGAAGATGACCGTGGACGACCTCTGCGAGATCGAGCACGCCTATGCTCCACCCTATTCGTCGGCCAAGGATCCGGTGAACATGGCCGGATTCGCGGCCCAGAATATCCTGGACGGTCTGGTGGGGAGTATCACCTGGAACGAACTGCAACAGAGCCCCCCGGGGGAGCTGTTTCTGCTGGATGTCCGGACTCCCGAGGAGTACGCCGCCGGGACCATTCCCGGCGCGGTGAACATACCGGTGGATTCCCTGCGGCAACGACTGGCGGAACTCCCCCGGGAGAAGCAGCTCGTCATCTTCTGCCGGGTGGGGTTGCGGGGGTATATGGCGGCGCGGATCGTTAGCGCCAACGGCTTCAAGAACTGCTCGAACCTTTCGGGGGGGTACGACACTTGGCGCGTGGCCACGGAGAAGAGCGCCGGGTTTCCCATGGGGGAGGTGAAGGCAGATGACGCGGCCGGCGGCGTTGTTGCGAACATCCCCACGGGGGGGGCTCGCACTGTCTCGGTGGACGCCTGCGGCCTGCAATGTCCCGGGCCGGTCATGCGGCTTAAAGTAGAGATGGACGCCCTGGCTGTCGGGGATTCCTTGAGGATACGGGCCAGTGACCCCGGTTTTCAGAGCGATGCCCAGGCCTGGGCGAGAGCCACCGGCAACAGGGTGATGGAGATCGGGATGGAGAAGGGGATCGTCACGGCGGTGATTCAAAAGGGGGGGGGGAGCCGGCCGGCCACGGTATCCGCGGGAAACGACAAGACGATTGTTATTTTTTCCGGCGATCTGGACAAGGTCATCGCCGGTTTCATCATCGCCAACGGGGCGCTGGCCATGGGGCGGAAGGTGACCCTCTTTTTCACCTTCTGGGGGCTGAACGCCCTCCGGAAGCCGGATAAGGTTTCGGGGATGGGGAAAAATCTGGTGGAAGCGGCCTTCGGGATGATGATGCCCCGGGGGAGCAAGAAGCTTCTTCTCTCCACCATGAGCATGGGGGGGATCGGCGGGAAATTGATCCGGGGTATCATGAAAAACAAGAACGTTCCGGCCCTGGAGGAGCTCATGTCCATGGCCATCAAGGGGGGGGCGCATCTGGTCGCCTGTCAGATGTCCATGGAACTCATGGGGATTCGCAGGGAAGAGTTGGTGGAGGGGATAGAGATCGGCGGGGTTGCCGCCTACCTGGAGGCTTCCGAACGGGCGGATAATAATCTGTTTATCTAAAAAACAGGGCACGGCATGCCGTGCCCCTGTTTTTTGCTACGTTTAGAATGACGGGCTTTTTTTCGCCTTGCTCGAAATACACTGAAAGGAGGGCGAAGCAGGTGAACCTTGCCTCGCCCTTCCTTTTATCCGCCTTTAACAAGGGGGTTGCCATCCTGAAGAAAATAGTTGGTTCTCCGTGCCGTTCAGTGCTACTATTGGAAGAATTTTTTTCATTTAATATGATATGGTAATTAATAAAGCGACTGCCGCTCCCCGGTGGAACCGGCATCGCTGTTCATACAGGTGAAACGGACTTTTCATCCAGACGAGGAGAAGCAGATGCCCCCCCGAAAAAAAAATAGCGTGACCCCCGTGACCCTCCCCGCGGACGCGAAGTCGGCCATCAAAAAAGCTCCCGCCCCAAACGGCGTGGTCGATCCCTTGTCATCACCGTTTCCCATCATCGGCATCGGCGCTTCGGCGGGGGGGCTGTCGGCCTTCGAGGCGTTCTTTTCCGGCATGCCCGCCAGAACCGACCCGGGCATGGCCTTTATTCTGGTGCAGCATCTGGACCCGGATCACAAGAGCATCCTCACCGAGCTGATCCGCCGCTATACCCGGATGGAGGTGTTCGAGGTGGAGGACGGCATGAAGGTGAAGGTCAACTGCGCCTACATCATTCCACCAAACCGGGATATGGCCTTTATCAACGGCACGCTGCAACTGCTGGAACCCTCCGCCCCCCGGGGGAGACGACTCCCCATCGATTATTTCTTCCGCTCCCTGGCCCAGGATCAGCATGAACGGGCCATCTGCATCGTCCTTTCCGGCACCGGGAGCGACGGCGCCCTGGGGGTGCGGGACATCAAGGGGGAAGGGGGGATGGCCATGGCGCAGAATCCCGAATCCACCGAGTATGACGGCATGCCCCGCAGCGCCATCGCCACCGGCCTGGTTGATTTCATCCTCCCGCCGGCCGAGATGCCGGCCCAGCTCATGGCCTACGTGGCCCAGGCCTTCAAGGGGGTGGGGAGCGTGGAATCCCCTCCACCCCGGAGCGAGGACGGGTTGAAGAAGATCTTTTTGCTGATCCGCGCCCAGACCGGCCACGATTTTTCCCTGTACAAGCCGAGCACCATCAACCGCAGGGTCATGCGGCGGATGGTGCTGCATCAAATCACCAAGTTGGACGAGTATGTCCGTTACCTGCAGCAGAATCCGGCCGAGGTGGAGGTTCTCTTTCGCGATTTTCTCATCGGCGTCACTAACTTTTTTCGTGATCCGGAGGCGTTCGAGGCGTTGGCGGGCAAAGTCATCCCCCAGCTCTTCGTCCGGAAGTCCCCTGGTGAGACCATCCGCGTCTGGTCCTGCGGCTGTTCCACCGGCGAGGAGGCCTACTCCCTGGCCATTCTCCTCCAGGAGCGGATGGAGGCGCTGAAACAGAGTTACCAGATCCAGCTGTTCGCCACGGACATCGACAGCCGCTCCATCGACTTCGCCCGCGTGGGGATCTACCCCGCCAACATCGCCGCCGACATCACTCCGGAACGGCTGGCGCGCTACTTCACCCTGGACCCGGAGAGCGGCGCCTTTCGCATCAACAAGTCGATTCGCGATCTGGTGATCTTTTCCGAACAGGATCTGGTAAAAGATCCCCCTTTCTCCCGCCTGGATCTCATCTGTTGCCGCAATCTGCTCATCTACATGGGGGTCGAACTGCAGAAGAAGCTGATCCCCCTGTTTCATTACGCCCTCGTCCCGGAAGGGGGGCTCTTTCTCGGCTCCTCCGAGAGCGTCGGCGACTTCGTGGATCTCTTCGCCGTTGTTGACCGGTCATTCAAGCTCTACCAGCGGAAGGAGAATGTTCACGCCGTCTTCCGTCCTTCCCCCTGGCCCCATCTCCCCTTTCAGTCCACCGCCCCTTCGCCCCTGCACCCGGGGCGGGGGAGCGCGGACGGGAGGGCGCCGTTGCGGGAGATCGCCGAACGGGCTCTGCTCCAGTACTGTTCTCTCGCCGCCGTGCTGGTCACCGAGCGGGGGGATATCCTTTACCTCCATGGCCGCACCGGCCGCTACCTGGAGCCCTCTCCCGGCGAGGCCGGTCTCAACGTGTTGAAAATGGCTCGGGACGGGTTGCGCTATCCGTTGACGGTGACCCTGCACAAGGCCGTGTCATCCCGGGACAAGGCGGCGCACCCGGGGTTGCGGGTGAAGACCAACGGCGACTACACGACGGTCAATCTGACGGTGCAGCCCCTCTCCGTCGGTCCCAAGGCCGCCGAGCCGACCCTTTATCTGGTCATCCTGGAAGACGCGCCCGCCACCGCTTCCTTTTCCCCGGAACCCCCGGCTGCCGAAGTGGCGGAGAATAGCGCGCGCTTCGCGGAGCTGCAGCAGGAGCTGCGGGCCAAGGAGGAGTATCTCCAGAGCACCATCGAGGAGTTGGAGACGACCAACGAGGAGCTCAAGTCGTCCAATGAGGAGATGCAGTCGGTGAACGAGGAGCTGCAATCCACCAATGAGGAATTGGAGACCTCCAAGGAAGAGTTGCAATCGGTGAATGAAGAGCTGGCCACGGTGAACTCGGAACTGCAGATAAAGGTGTCGGATCTTTCCCAGGCCAACAACGACATGAACAACCTGCTGGCCGGCACGGGGATCGGCACGGTCTTCGTGAACCATCATCTCTGCATCCAGCGTTTCACCCCCGCGGCCACTCAGGTGATCAACCTGATCCACTCCGATGTGGGGCGGCCGGTGGGGCATATCGTGGACAACCTGATTGGGTATGACCGGTTGGTGGCGGATGTGCGGGAGGTGCTGGACACTCTGGTCCCCCGGGAGGTGGAGGTCCGGACCCAGGGGGGGACTTGGTTCCTCATGCGGATCAGACCCTATCGGACCCTGGAAAACGTCATCGAGGGGGCGGTGATCACCTTTACCGAAACCACCGAGTTGAGAAAGGCCCAGGAGGTTCTTCGGGAGACTCTGCGTCACCTGGCGGTGGTGGTTCATGACGCCTATGACGCCATGATCGTCCAGGATCTGGAAGGGAAGATCATCGCCTGGAATCCGGCGGCGGAGCGTCTCTACGGCTGGAGCGAGGAAGAGGCCCTGAAGATGAATATTTCCGAGCTGATTCCCCAGGGTCAGCGGGAAGAGGCGCTGGAGAGGATTCTGCGCCTGAGCCGGGGGGAGAAGCTTGTTCCCTGTCGGATCACGCGGATTTCCAAGGACGGCGGCGTCAAAGCGGTGAACCTGACGGCCACCTCCCTGGTGAACGAGGCCGGTCAGTTCTACGCCATCGCCACCACCGAGCGGCCGGGGGAATAGGGGGGTACGGGCTTGTCATCCTATTTCCTAGACTGTTATCCTGTTCATTAGCTTGTCATCCTGAGCGAAGCAAGGATCTGCTTTTCGGACAAGAAGCAGATTCTTTGCTTTGCTCAAAATAACGGATTAGTAAATCGGAGCTCCACCATGACGAGCAGATTCGACGACTCCTTGCCCTATCCCGCCCGGGAAGATACTCTGCGTACCCTGGCGGAGGAACGGGCCGCGCTGTTGCCGGATCTGCCGGAACCGCTCACTCTTGAGGGGGCGAAGCGGGCGATCCACGAACTGCGGGTCCATCAGATCGAGCTGGAGATGCAAAACGATGAGTTGCGTCGCAAAGAGGAAGAGCTGGAGCTTTCCCGGAGCCGCTATTTCGACCTCTACGACTTGGCGCCAGTGGGGTATCTCACCCTCAATGGGGAGGGGATAATCCTGGAGGCTAACCTCACGGCCGCCACCCTGCTGGGGGCGCCCGTGGCGGAGCTGTTAAAACTCCCTTTTTGCCGGTTCATCTTCAGGGATGAGCAGGATCTTCATTACCTCAAGAGCAGACAGCTCCTTGCAACCGGGGAACCCACGGTTTACGATCTCCGGATGGTGAAAGCCGACGGGACGCTCTTTTGGGGACATCTGGCGGGCGTCGTCCAGGATGGGGGGGGAACACCTCACTGCCGTATCGTGGTGAGCGATATCACCGAGAAGCACGAGCTGGAACGACAACTCCGGCTGAGCGAAGCCAAGTACCGCTCCCTGGTGGAGAGCGTCAGCGACTGCATCTGGGAGCTGGATGCCCAGGGGCTCTTCACCTACATAAGTCCCCGTTTTGAGGAGTTGTTGGGGTATGAACCCCGGGAGTTTCTGGGGCGCTCTCCCGTGGAGTTCACCCCGGAAGATGGGGCGGCGAAGCTGGGCGAACTCTTTGCCTCCCTCGCCGATTCTCATCAATCCACCGTCGTAATCGAAAGCATCTCTCGGCATCGTGACGGCCATCCGGTTGCGTGCGAGGTCAGAGCCCAGACGGTCTACTCTTCGGAAGGGGAGTTCCTGGGCTTTCGGGGGATCACCCGGGACGTCACCCAGAGGAAACGGGACGTTGAGGCGTTGCATCAGGCAAATTTTCTCACCACGGCCACCATGGACGCCTTGCGGGCGAATATCTGTGTTCTTGATGCCCGTGGGATCATCCTGGTGGTCAATCGGCAGTGGCGAGAGTTCGCCGCCGCCAATTCACTTCTCTCGGAAAACGTCGGCGTCGGCGTCGATTATCTTGCGCTTTGCGCCGGGGCGGAAGGGGACGACGGCGAAAGCGCCCGACTCTTCGGTGAAGGGATAGCGGCGGTCATCGCCGGAGAGCGGGACGACTATGGCCAGGAGTACCACTGTCACTCCCCCACGGGACAGTCATGGTTTCATGCCCAGGTAACCCGTTTTGTCGGAAACGATCCGCTGCGCGTGGTGGTGAGCCACGAGAATATCACGGAGAGGAAACAGTTGGCCGAGGCGCTGGCCGCCAGCGAAGAGCGGTTTCGCACGC
>CAIYUY010000215.1 GCA_903929485.1 uncultured Desulfuromonadales bacterium | reverse complement strand
GGTCATCCTTCATCTCATGGCGAGGACCCTGCTGGACGACGTGCGGCGCGCCATCTCCACCTATGTCACCCACCTGCGCGATGTGGTCTGCCTCCTCACCGGGGAGGATCTCAAGAAGCTGGGGGTTCCCCCGGGACCGCTCTACACGAGGATACTGGAGGAGATCAAGGGGGCGCGGCTCAACGGTACTATCGCCACCAGGGATGATGAGCTGAGGATTGCGGAGAAGGTCTGGCGGGGAGACAAACAAAAAACAAAAAACAATTTACAGGGATGAACAGGATAGACAGGAAAAGGGCGAAGCAGGTAAGACTTGCTTCGCCCCTACGTTGATATTTCAGACGACAGGGGTGATCACTCCTCTTTTCGGCTCATCCGTTTCCGGGCGAAACCGACCGCTCCGAGACTGAGGCAGAGGAGGAGATAGGTGGAAGGTTCCGGCACAGCGGCAGGTGTTTCTGTAAACTGTATGGCATTAATATCTGGCTCATTACCATCAGGCAATGGGACATTGGACCCGGGTCCAGCGATAGCCGAAATAGCCAATATCCCGCTAACTCCTGAATTAGCCGTTATCTTAAGGTAGTTTTTATTAACAACAAAGTCACTTAGTGTTAAATCCGTCTGAGCGGTTGTCCCCGACACACCATTCACTGATACCGTCATTGTTCTGCCTTTAGCAGGTCCTTGGGTGTAGATATACAGATCATAGGATGTATTGGGTGTCAGTCCATTAAAAAGCATGGTAGCAGGATTGTACGTATAACTGGACATCATATTGGTTCCAAACGCGCTGCTGCACGAATAAATTGGATGATAACTAGGAGTCAAGGTGACTCCGGTACTGTTGCCGGCAGCATCAAGATAATCCGTTGGATTAACGGATTCGGTGTCGGTCAGTTGGTTCCAGATGTCGCCAGTCGTGCCAATAACTGCACCACCCGTATATGAGGGGGTCCAGCTTTCAAGAGTGGGAGGATTTCCAGGATCCTCGCCATTAGGAGGATTACCGGGATTGTAAGGAGTATAATTATTAACCTGAACATTAATAAGCACCGAGGCCCAGGCACCACCGGTTAAGACGAAGAGTGCCGCAGCAACGATCAACAAACCTACGATTTTACTTTTCACGATTATCTCCCTTGTAATCTCTCCCGACCCGCATCGCCTCACCCCTCACTCCTCGCACGGCCTCTTTCACTTTTCATCTCTCATCCTGAAAACTGCAATTGAACCACGGAGACACAGAGAAATTCACTGAGAAAATCATAAGCGTTGTTTTCGCCAAACAGGTTGTTTTTGCCATACCAGTTGTGACGGAAGAGTTTCTCTCCGTGTCTCCGTGACTCCGTGGTGGACTGCTTTTCAGGATCGTCCCTTGCACCGGAACGTATCGTGGATACTCTCCCGCTTAAAAAACAAAAAAGCCGCCGACAGCAAAATGCTATCGAGACGGCTCTTTCTGGTTATTTCACAACTGGTCCGTGGCAAAATTCAGCTCTCCATGAGAAACATGGAAAACCTTTTACACGCTCCCGCAGGCTCTGTCAACGGGAAAAATAACGGATACCCCTCCTTAGGTAAAATACCGCCTGTGTACCGGAATCGCGGGGAGATCATTCACGGCGGCCTTGTCCAGGGTGAGGTGGACGGCATCGACGCCAAGCAGCTTTATCTGGGATAGGGGAATCGTCACATCCCGCTCCCCCCAGAGATGCCCCTTGCGCAGCACCAGATGGGTGATGTGACCGGTCACCGGGTCCACCAGAAACTCATCAACCCTCCCCACGCGACCATCGGTAGCCTCCACCGCGGCGCCGCGATGC
>CAIYUY010000214.1 GCA_903929485.1 uncultured Desulfuromonadales bacterium | reverse complement strand
GGTCATCCTTCATCTCATGGCGAGGACCCTGCTGGACGACGTGCGGCGCGCCATCTCCACCTATGTCACCCACCTGCGCGATGTGGTCTGCCTCCTCACCGGGGAGGATCTCAAGAAGCTGGGGGTTCCCCCGGGACCGCTTTACACGAGGATACTGGAGGAGATCAAGGGGGCGCGGCTCAACGGTACTATCGCCACCAGGGAAGACGAGCTGAGGATTGCGGAGAAGTTGTGGCGGAGAGACAAATCAGCGACAAAACCGGATAGGCAGGGATGAACAGGATAGGCAGGAAAAGAGCAAAATACGATTATTATTGTAGGGGCGAAGCAAGGTTCATCTGCTTCGCCCGCCTTTGATTATCGTGAAAAAATGGGCGAAGCAGGTGAGGCTTGATGCAGTCGCAGAAGTCCGTTCAGAGTCTTTGCGAGGAACGAAGTGACGAAGCAATCTGTTTTTATTTCAGCATGTTGCCAGTTTCTAGATTGCTTCGCTTCGCTCGCAATGACAGAATTGTCGAGTGCATCATACCTACTTCGCCCCTACGTTTATATTTCAAGAAACATTGGTGGTTACTACTCTGTCCGGCTCATTCGTTTCCGAGCGAAACCCACCGCGCCGAGACTGAGGCAGAGGAGGAGGTACGTGGACGGTTCCGGTACCACGGCAGGCGATTCCGTTAACTGCATGGCATTAATGTCTGCCTCATTTTTATCACCAATTGATGTGACATTCGACCCGGGTCCAGGGCTAGCCAAAATAGTCAACTGCCCGCTAATTCCCGAATTAGCCGTTATTTTAAGGTAGTTTTGATTAGCGACTAAAGTATTCAGTGTAGTATCCGTCCGGATGGTTGTACCCGACACACCATTCACCAATACCGTCATGGTTCTGCCGTTAGCAGCTCCCTGGGAGTAGATATACAGATCATAGAGAGTATTGGGTGTCAGTCCGTTAAAGCGCATGGTAGCAGGATTGTATAAATAACTGGACATCAAACCCTGGAAAGAACCGGTTGCAAACCCGCCGTACGGCACACTCGGAAAAGAACCGGACAAACCGGTCAAATCGGTCAACGTGACTCCAGTACTGTTGCCGGCGGCATCAAGGTAATTCGTTGGATTGGCGGAATTGGTGCTGGTAAGTTGGTTCCACTTATCGCCGGCCGCGCCAATAACTGCAGCACCTTTATATATGGTGTTCCAGCTCTCGGGAGTTCCAGCAACAAAATTACCGTCAGGGTCAGTATAGTCAGGAACAGCAGGGCTATAATAATTAGCCTGAACATTGATAAGCACCGAAGCCCAGGCGCCGCCGGTTGAGACAAAGAGTGCCGCCCCAAGGATCAACAGACCAACGATTTTACTTTTCACGATTTTCTCCTTTTTGTGTACTCCGACACGCATCGCCTCACCCGTCGCAACGTCCTACACTCCATCCCCTTTAAACCGGAAGTTCACACCTCTCAGGTGATTCGCAACAAAGACGATACCCTGAGAATTCCAAAAGTTGTCATTCTGAGCGATAGCGAAGAATCTGCTGCTGTTTGAAAAGCAGATTTTTTACGTTGCTCAGGATGACAAGCAAAGAACAGGATGACAGACGGTTGGTAAATTTTTCGACGTAAATCACCTTACTACTGCGCAATAATTTTCCTATAAAAACAAAAAAGCCGCCGACAGCAAAATGCATATCAAGACGGCTCTTCTTCCGTAGTCCCACAAGTGGCCCCCGGTAAAATTTCACTCTTCATGAGAAGTACGGACAACCTTTTACACTCTCCCGCAGGCTCTGTCAACGGGAAAAATAACGGATCTCCCCCCTTATTTAAAAAACCGGCGATGCACGGGAATTGCGGGGAGTTCGTTCACCGCTCCCTTGTCAAGCTTGAGATAAACGGCGTCGGGCGCTACCCGCGCTATCCGGGAAACCGGAATCGTCACATCCCGCTCCCCCCAGAGATGCCCCTTGCGCAGCACCAGATGGGTGATGTGACCGGTCACCGGGTCCACCAGAAACTCATCAACCCTCCCCACGCGACCATCGGTAGCCTCCACCGCGGCGCCGCGATGC
>CAIYUY010000213.1 GCA_903929485.1 uncultured Desulfuromonadales bacterium | reverse complement strand
TTTAAAACAATTTGTTCGCAAAATAAAAGCAGAGTGGCCGTAGACAGGTTTTACACAGGGCGTTCGTCTCGCCGTGCGCTCCATTCTGGCGCGCTCGACTCACGCCCTATGCAAAACCTACGGCCGTCGCCATTACCCACTTAAGACAGCGACGAGGCGAAATAGTTACTCTAACGGGTGTAAGTCCAGATGAGATTGTAGGTGGGACCAAGCTGTGGGCATGTTATCAGCAAGGCCCGACGTGAGTTTTATCCTTATGCGCACGAAAAAAGTGGCACGACACTGGTGGTTTTGGCAAGATGACCGGTAAGACCCACGTAGCAGTATTACTCGCAATTGATGAGGCGGAGACAGAACGAAATATTCAACAATAATTAAGCAACTTGCTAATGTTGCTCTCCACTTAGTATGAAAAAAATTATTCTTTCAGCGGCAGCACTTATTCTATTGGCATATTTTTTAATATTAACCAATACTGGAAGCGGTTTTATAGAGCTTGCTAATAATATGATAAAGGGTGATCCACTGGTACCGGTCAACAATGAAATTGTTATGCCGCCCGATTCGATGATAGAGGCAACAACTCCCGAAGGGAAAATTTCAATAAAATCTGGAAGGGGGTTAAAGAGATATTATTCATGGGATGGGGCAACAAGATCGGTAGTTATGTGGCCTAGGACAGATAGGTGGTACGGAAGTCTGGGTCTATACTATCCTGGACCAGGGTTCCATTGGATGGGTCTTAATGTGATTAAGCGTGGTGTTGTTGCTGAAGGTCAGCAGCATTTTGACACTATTAAAGAAGCAGTCGCATGGCTTCATTCAAAATCTAATTCTGATTGCGTCTATCGTGATGACGGACTTACTGTATGTTTTTCGAAAAACATAGCTAGACACCAATTAAATGTACATGTTTGGCAGATATTTATAGAAGGGAAAACGCCATCAGACTTTCAAGAACGTGGAGGCGATAGGATTTGGGTAAATAGTCAAAATAGCATTTATAAGGTTAGTGGACACAAGCCTTCAAAGCTTGAAGGTAGTAATAATGTGTTGATTCATACATCATGGGACACGAGGGTCAAGTAAAGCCGAAGGTGTCATATTCTGACAATTGCAAATTAACTAAAAAAACTTCAATAGTGGTCGCGATTCCACTCTCTACAGAATCAATGGCGCATCCCGTAGGTGACGATTCCACATTGTAATACTGTACAGTGAGGTCTCATATGAAACGGAAAAATCTATTAGCCATATTCTGTTTGGTAGTGCCGGCCGCCATTTTTTTTAATAGCGTCCCTGTCTTTGCTGAAAATATGAATTATTCATATGACGTCATGCTTAGACTCACCAGAGTTCAGTATGATAATGGTTCGTCAGTTAATTATTTGTACGATAATATGGGCAACCGGTTGATAAAAAAAACCCTTTCTCCAACCACACCTGTGAATCATCCACCCAATGTTGCCTTTAACCCTTCACCCGCCAATAACGGCGCCAGAAGTACCGCGAATGCCACCCTGACCTGGTCGGTATCCGACCCTGATAGTAATGATAGTGTAGTTTCTTATGTCTATTTTGGCACAACGACTAATCCGCCACTCGTGGCGGTTGGCTGGAATTCATATTTGCCCAAGGAGCTGGAATACAATACCACCTATTACTGGAGAGTGGATACTCGGGATAGTAACAACGTTGTTACGGTGGGGCCACTCTGGAGTTTTTACCAGCCTCTGCCTCCTCCTACTCCTGCAAAAATCGCATCTGGTGAAAATCATAATGTGATCTTGAAACAGGACGGAACTGTCTGGACCTGGGGCATGAATAGCAATGGTCAGTTGGGCAATGGCGCCTCTAACAACCAATACACGCCCCTCCGGATTATCAGCCTCTCCGGAGTTACATCAGTCGCCGCAGGCTCTTTCCATACCGTGGCATTAAAGAGTGATGGCACCGTCAGTGCTTGGGGTAACAACAGTAATGGTCAACTGGGTAATACTACTACCATCCAGGGAACTACGCCGGTATCGGTTCTGGTCAGTGGAGTCGACGGGGCGCTCAGCCGGTTTAATGGGATATCGGCCATTGCTGCCGGCTATAGTCATACCCTGGCATTGAAGAGTGACGGCACTGTTTGGGCGTGGGGTAACAATGGCCGTGGACAACTTGGTGACGGAACCACGGTGCAGCAATTAACTCCTGTTCCCGTTTCCGACTTAAATGATGTTATAGCCATTGCTGCCGGAGATAATCACAGTAGTGCACTGAAGTCCGATGGAACGGTCTGGTCGTGGGGGTGCAACGAAAATGGCCAATTGGGCGATATGACAAATAGTTCGAAGCAGAGACCGGTTCAGGTCCATGGCTTAAGCGGTATTACGGCTATTGCCGCGGGCGCCGGTTTTTCTCTTGGTCTCAGGAAGGACGGCGCCGTCTGGGCGTGGGGCATCAACAATTCAGGCCAGTTAGGCGACGGCACTGTGATCAGCCGGTTTGCTCCGGTCCAGGTAAATGGTCTCGGTGGGGTACTAAGTATAGCGTCCGGCCCCAGCTCATCTCATGCCCTGGCGATAAAGTCGGACGGCACGGTATGGGCTTGGGGGCTGAATAATAATAATCAGTTGGGTGATGGAACTATTGTTAACAGGAATGTTCCCGTCCTTTTGACGGGGCTTGCCGATGTGACGGCAATTGCCACCGGGTTGAATCATACTTTGGCGCTAAAGAGTGATGGTCTGGTTTGGTCCTGGGGATTTAATTCATCCGGGCAGCTGGGCGATGGTTCGACTACCGGTTCCATAATACCGGAAGTTATCGACTTAAACCTGAATCAAAGCCTGCACGTAACCCCGGTACTCTTGGGGGGCGCCGGCGGGACCATCAGTCCGAATGTTGTCCAGAGCGTAGCTGCCGGCGAAATTGTTCAATTAACTGTTACTCCTGATTCCGATCACAAGATCGCCTCAGTAACCGGATGTGGCGTGAGTCTGAGTGGAAGCACCTACAATACTGCCTCTGTTACAGGAGACTGCACGGTTAGTGTCAGCTTCGCGGCATTGAAGGTTTCCGCCACTGCGGTCCTGCCACGAATAGCGGCCGGTGACAACCACAGTATAGCTGTAAAAAGTAACGGGACGGTCTGGACGTGGGGTAGCGATAGTTATGGTCAGCTTGGTGACGGAGGCGTTTCCGACAGTCCCACTCCGAAGCAAGTAAATAATAGTGACATGCTTGTCGGAGTGGTTGTCAATGCTGTTGGCGGTGGGAATCATACTGTTGCTCTTAAGGATGATGGAACGGTCTGGACATGGGGTAACAACACTTATGGTCAGTTGGGTAATGGCGGCTATACCCGGAAAACTGTAAATCAGGTAAGCGGTCTAACCGGAGTAATCGCTATTGCTGCCGGCAACAGTCATACCCTGGCGCTAAAAAGTGACGGAACTGTTTGGGCATGGGGTGACAACGGCTCGGGTCAATTAGGAAACGGGAGCAACAGGCAGCGTCAAACACCGGTAAAGGTAACCCGCTTGAGCGATGTGATTGCTATTGCTGCCGGAGATAAACACAGCGCAGCTTTGAAACTCGATGGTACAGTCTGGACTTTTGGGGACAATAGAAATGGTCAGTTGGGGAATATGAGCACCTTGGCGCAACCGGTTCCTGTTCAGGTTTATGGCCTTAATGGTGTTACCGCCATAACTGCCGGGTCAGGATTTACTGTCGCTCTCAAGGGAGATGGCACTGTCTGGGCATGGGGCATCAATGGCAACTGTCAACTTGGTGATGGCGCCACGATCAACAGAATTGCACCGGTTCAGGTGAACGGTCTTGCCGGTGTGACGGCGATTGCCGCTGGTCCCGACTCTTCTCATGCCCTTGCGTTGAAGTCGGATCGCACCGTCTGGGCATGGGGTTATAACAACTATAATCAATTGGGCGATGGAACCGGAACTGCAACAAGCCGGAGCATTCCCGTCCTTGTAAAAGGCTTTGCTGATGTCATGGCAATTGCTGCCGGCCAATCTCATAGTTTGGCGCTAAGGGGTGATGGCACGGTATGGGCGTGGGGAGATAACGGTTATGGACAGATGGGAACCGGGACGAATGAAAGGCGTATCATACCTGGAACCACGACTATCAATCTTAATCAGAACCTGTTGGTAACGCCGAGTGCAGACATCGGGGGGAGCATCACTCCGGCGACTGCCCGGACAGTAGCTACGGGTAGTGTGGTAACCTTTAACATTACAGCGGATGTCAATCACCGGATATTTTCCGCAACCGGTTGCGGCGGTTCTTTGAGCGGCGCTGTTTACACGACCGGTTCGGTAACCGGGAACTGTGCCGTGAATATCAGCTTTGCATCGCTGCTGCCGGAAGTTGTTCCAGTTGTCCAAAGAAGGCTTGCCGCCGGTGGAAACCATGGCATTGCCCTGAAGAGCGATGGCATGGCCTGGACTTGGGGTAACAACCTCTACGGCCAGCTTGGAGACAGTTCCAATGTCGCTAAATCGTTTCCGGTACCTGTGAACAACACCTCCGGACTCACCGGAACTTATGTCAGTGTTGCCGGAGGCGCCAATTTTACTGTTGCCTTGCGGGACAATGGCGATGTCCGGACTTGGGGGTACGGCTTCGACGGTCAACTGGGTAATAAGACTTACGCTCATAGTAATAGTCCGGTTAGCGTGCTTACGGCGACTACCTCCGCCACATTTACCGGTGTCGCGGATATTTCAGCAGGTGTTAATCATGTTGTAGCTTTGAAGCGTGACGGCACCGTCTGGGCTTGGGGATATGGCTACGACGGTAAACTTGGCGTCTCCCCAAGACCTGCTATTCTGAACACCGCAACAAACGTAGTTAGCCTTAATGGTGCAAAAATTATCCGTGTTGCTGCCGGCAATTTTCATTCCGTAGCATTGAAAAATGATGGAACGGTCTGGGCATGGGGGAATAATAGTAATGGCCAGTTGGGAAATGGAGGCTTAGCTGAGCAACTTCTTCCCGTGCAGACAACAGCTCTTGGCGGTGTTACGGCCATAGCAGCAGGAGGCGTTAATACGTTTGCGCTTAAGAATGACGGCACGGTCTGGGCTTGGGGTGCAAGCACTCTTCTGGGAAATGGCGGCACATCATACCAAGCCCAGACTATTCCGGGGCAGGTTTTTGGACTAACCGGGGTAACTGCCATTGCTTCAAGCGCCGGTTCCAGTCATGCCCTGGCGTTAAAGAATGACGGTACAGTGTGGGCTTGGGGGAGCAATAATTCCGGACAGTGTGGCGACGGGAGTATTACCTCGTGGTCGATTCCGGTTCAGGTTTATGGTTTGAATGATGTCATTGCGATTGCTGCCGGTACTAATCATAGCTTGGCTATGAAAAGAGACGGCTCGGTGTGGTCTTGGGGGGGGAATACCTTTGGCCAGTTGGGTGATGGGACTATAAACAGTTCTCTCAGGCCGGAATCATCGGCTATCAGTCAGAACTTGAGCTTGCTCGTAACGCCGGTTGTCGCCGGCAGTGGCGGAACTATCAGTCCGGCAACTGTTCAGACCGTGGCGACCGGCAGCCCCATTATTTTTACACTTACTCCTGCGAACAGTAAGTATAAGATCGCTTCTGTTAACGGTTGCGGTGGAAGTTTGAGCGGCAACAGCTACACAATCAGTTCAGTAATAGGTGACTGCACGGTTAACGCAGTTTTTGACACGTTGCAACAGCCCACTGTGGTGATTGTTCAGAAGAAGATAGCCGCGGGCGTTGATCATAGTGTCGCCCTGAAGGGCAACGGCACAGTCCGGACCTGGGGTGGTAATTCTTTTGGTCAGCTTGGAAATGGAAACATTTTAAGTTATCAGCTTAGTCCGTCCCAGGTCAGTGGGCTCACCGGCGTTTCCAGTGTTGTTGCCGGCTCCAGTCATACCTTGGCCTTAATGAGTAACGGGAAAGTGAGGTCTTGGGGGAATAATACGAATGGTCAATTGGGTAATAACAGCGTTGTGGCTGGTTTCTCTCCCGTAGCGGTACTAGATATAACCGGACTTGCCGAGTTTGGCGGGGTTGCGGATATTTCCGCTGGAATTAACCATTCATTGGCGTTGAAAAATGACGGCTCGGTGTGGGCCTGGGGCTACAATAATGTCGGTCAGCTGGGTAATGGAACAATAACCCAGTCATTGCTACCTGTTCCTGTTTCCACCCTAGGTGATGTGGTGTCCATCGCCGCCGGAAGCGATCATAGTTTGGCGCTTAAACGTGACGGAACCGTGTGGGCGTGGGGTGTTAACGACATGGGGCAATTGGGAAACATGACTACTATCAATACCAATAGTTCAAAACCAACCCAGGTTTATGGTTTAATTGGAGTAACTTCCATCGCAGCCGGTTCCGGATTTTCTCTCGCTCTTAAAGGTGATGGAACGGTATGGTCGTGGGGGCGCAATAGCAGTACGTATTTCAACAGTGGTTATGGAATGCTGGGTGACGGCGCCACTACTAATCGAGTGATTCCGGTTCAGGTGAGTGGGCTTGACGGAGTGATAGCAATAGCGACTGGTCCTGCTTCCTCGCATTCACTGGCTTTGACATCAGACGGCGCTGTCTGGGCTTGGGGTTATAACCAAAATCGTCAGTTAGGTGATGGATCGGATATAGACAGGGTTGTTCCTGTGCGTGTAGGTGGTCTTGCCAATGTGGTGGCGTTTGCTACAGGAGCAGTTCACAATTTGGCGCTGAAGAGCGACGGTACGCTGTTGTCGTGGGGTGATAATGCCGTAGGCAGGCTGGGTGTTGGTACAACCGACAGTTGCATTATACCAAAATCAATGGCTTTTAGCCTGAGCCAGAGCCTTCTGGTAACACCTCTGCTCATGGGCGGCAAGGGGAGTATAACTCCGTCATCCGCCCTGATAGTTGCAGCCGGAGATGCTCTAAGCTTCACCCTCACTCCGGCCAACAGCTACCAGCTTGCTTCCGTTACCGGGTGTGGCGGTAACCTGTCCGTTGACAAGGCAACCTATAAAATCGATCACGTCACGGATAATTGCAGTGTGAGTGTCGGTTTTGCGTCGGAGGTGATTTCTGATGCTGTTCAGGTTCAACCGAGAATAGGAGCTGGAGAAAGTCATACTCTTGCTGTTAAGAGCAATGGTACGCTCTGGGCTTGGGGAAACAACAGTTTTGGTCAACTGGGTGACGGCGGCCAAGTAAACAGTCTTACTCCGAAACAGGTAGATTTAATCGGAGCCGTTGTCAGCGCTGTCGGCGGCCCCAACTTTACCGTTGCACTGAAAGGAGACGGTTCGGTTTGGACGTGGGGGTACAACAATTACGGACAACTGGGTATAAACAGCACTAATAACCAGAATGCGCCGGTGCAAGTAATCGGGCTCACTGATGTAGTGGCGGTTACAGCAGGCTTTAGCCATGCCGCGGCGTTGAAACGCGATGGATCCGTATGGGCTTGGGGGCGAAATGATTTTGGGCAGTTGGGTAGCGGTAATTATACACAATATATGCTTCCTGTTCAGCTCTTTGGCTTGAGCGATGTAACAGCCATCGTTGCCGGAGAGAATCATACGCTTGCTTTAAAGCGTGACGGCACTGTCTGGGCATGGGGTAACAACGGCTGTGATCAATTGGGTGACCTGACGTATGTGAGTAAAAATATACCGGTTCAGGTCTTCGGTTTAAGTGGAGTTACAGCCATGGCAGCCGGATCATGTTTTTCAATAGCAAGCAGGGCTGACGGTACGGTTTGGGCTTGGGGTCTCAACTATAATAGTCAACTTGGCGACGGAACTGCGATAGACCGAATCGCACCGGTTCAGGTGATTGGTCTTACCGGGGTAGTGGCGGTGGCGTCAGGGGCCGGCTCATCCCATGTCTTGGCGTTAAAGAGCGATGGCACTGTCTGGGCATGGGGGATCAACAGAAATAATCAACTGGGTGTTGAACCGACATCGGACAGAGGTTCTCTTGTACGTGTAAATGGCATTGAGGGGGTAATCGCAATTGCTGCCGGTGCGGCTCATAGTATGGCAATGAAAAGCAACGGTGGTGTCTGGGTATGGGGGGGGAATAGCTCTGGCCAGTTAGGTGATGGGACGACCGCCCAGATCCCAACACCGAAGCCGGCAATACTTCCCTATCCACTGACAGTAACAATCTCCGGAAACGGCGCCGGTTCCGTAACCGGTTCTCCAAGTGGTATATCCTGTTCTGCCGGCAGTTGTTCGGCGTCATTTAATGCCGGCGCTTCAATTGTATTAACGCCAGTCGCAACTACGACTACCTCGATATTTGCCGGTTGGTCAGGCCTATGCTCCGGGACAGGCGTTTGTTCCGTCTCTATTGACGGCGCGGATTCTGTAACGGCGACCTTTAACCTGATTCCCGCGCCAACGGTTTCAATTGTTTCTCCTCTAGGTGCAATCAACAACAATAAGCCGGTTCTTAACTACAGTGTCAGCTCGGGAACCGTGGCCGTTAAAGTTGACGGCGTTGTTGTTAACAAGGTTTCCGGTGCTGCTCTCGATCAGCTTGGTGACGGCAGTCACACTATCCGGGTTGAAGCAACCGGCAACGGTAAAACCGGTTTTGATGAAAAAGTATTCAGTATTGATACGGTTGCTCCAAAACTGACGGTAAACAGTGTTCCAGGTTCTACTTGTTCCAATAGTCTGACTTTGAGTGGAACCGTAGACGCGGGAGCGAATGTAAATGTATCCACGGATAAAGGTGCTTCCATAGGTCAGTCAATAATTGCTGCCGGGAAGTGGTCGTGTACAGTTTCAAACCTTGCACAGGGAGCTAATACCTTCACCATTTCAGCTATGGATCAGGTCACTAATATAACCACGATCAATGTATCTGTTAACTACAGCCTGCCTCCCACTCTTATTCTCTCAACTCTCTCCGACGGCGCCGTCACCTCTTCCGCCGTTCTCAACGTAGCCGGCGTCGTCACTGATGCCGCGGGGATCAGAACATTCACGATCAACGGCTCAAACGTTCCGGTCAATGCCGATGGGAGTTTCACCTGGCCGCTGCTTCTCCCGGTGGGAACAACCACTATCACCGCCATTGCCGCCGACACGGCCGATAATCAGACGGTGGAGCGTCGAACCGTTAGTTACGATCCGTTGTTGCCGGGACTGATCGTCACTGCTCCGTCGGACAACAGCAGTGCAAACAAGAGCTTCGTCACCGTAGCAGGCAGTATCTCCGACCTCAACGCCACGGTTGCCGTATCGGTAAATGGCACAGGCTCACAGCAGGCGGACATAGTCAACGGCTCATTTTCCGCGAACGTCAACTTGGCCGCGGGTTTGAATACTCTGGAGATCACCGCGAGCGATCTCCAGGGCAAAAGAAACAGCCTCAAGCGGACCGTCGTATCCAGTCACCAGGGACCGACGGTCGCGATTACTCCGGTTCAGGATTTTGTGACAAGCAATCCGGCCCAGAATATCGGCGGGACCATCGATGACGCAGTGTCTCCGGTTACCATTGGTGTGAGCGATGGTGTCTCCGCCTACACACCGGTTGTCACCAACGGCGCATTCAACCAGGCAGTGACACTCACCGATAAAAAAAGTTACCCCTTCGAGGTTTCAGTGACTGAGAGCAACGCGAACAAGACCATTGCCCGGAGAAATATTCTGTTTGTCCCTCCAGCCAGGTTGAACGTAGCCCTGGCGACCAACGGTGGAATAGCAACGGCATCGTCGACCTTTAATGTGAGCAGCTATCCGATTGCGGCGGTGAACAATGGTGACCGGAAGGGGCTCAAATGGGGCGCGGGCGGAGGATGGAACGACGCCACGAACAATCTCTACCCGGATTGGGTGCAGATTACCTTCAACGGGCAAAAGAGTATAAGCGAAATTGACCTCTTCACGTTACAGGATCTTTATACGACGGCACAAGAGCCGACTGCTCTTCAGATGTTTACGAAGTACGGTGTCACCAACTTCGATGTTCAGTATTGGAATGGGTCGGGCTGGATAACCGTATCGGGTGGCGGCGTTACCGGAAACCATTTTGTCTGGCGGAAGATCACCTTTCCGGTGGTGACGACGGACCGGATCAGAGTGCTGGTCTCCGCCTCCCTGGGAGGTTATAGCCGGATCGTTGAGATTGAGGCGTATTAATTTTTTCTTGTGCTTAAACAATGGAGCAGGATTATGCCGCAACCGCTGCGTGTACTTATTGTTGAGGACTCGGAACTTGATGCGGAACTTCTGGAGCGAAACCTTTCGGTAAACGGCTATGAACTCCAAGCCGTGCGCGTCGAGACACCCCAGGCGATGCAGGCGGCCTTGTGCCGACAGAGGTGGGATGTCGTCATCTCCGATTTTGTCATGCCTCATTTTGGTGGCCTGGAAGCGCTGCAACTGCTGAAAGAGAGCCGGATGGACATCCCTTTCATTATTGTGTCCGGAAAAATGGGCGAAGAAACCGCCGTGGCAGCCATGAGAGCGGGGGCGCATGACTATATCCTGAAAAATAATCTTGCCCGGCTGGCTCCGGCCATCAAACGGGAGATTGCCGAAGCCGAGAACCGGCGCAGTCGGCGAGAGGCGGATGAGGAGCTTGATCAACTGCGCAAAAGTCTGGAGGCGCGTGTCATCGCTCTTGTCGCCGATCAACGCCAAAAGGATCAGCTCCTGATTCAGCAGAGCCGACTGGCGGCCATGGGTGAGATGATCCGTAACATTGCTCACCAGTGGCGTAATCCGCTGAACAATGTGGCGCTCATTATTCAGAATGTTCAGCTGGAGTTGGGTTACGATACCGCCGCCATGATGCAGCTGCACCGTGATATTCGTCTGGCGATGGAAGTTATTGGGCAGATGTCTCAGACTATTAATGATTTCAGCGATTTTTTTCACGAAGAAAAAGAAAAACAGAGGTTCAGCATCGTCACCGCCGTCAACAGTGCGGTGACGTTAACGGCGCCGGCAATCAAGTCCCAGGAGATCCGGTTGGAAATTGAAACAAAGAGTGACGTGACGGCCTTCGGTTTCAAAAATGAGTACGCCCAGGCTCTGGTCAATATTATAAGTAACGCCCGTAATGCCTGTATGGAGCGTTGCGCCGTCAATCCTTGCATCTCCATCACCGTTACCGAGGAAAATGGACGTTCAGTGTTGTATGTCCGGGACAATGGCGGCGGTATTTCCGAGGATGTTCTGCCGAAGATCTTTGATCCCTATTTCACAACCCGTGGTCCGGATAGAGGGACCGGTATCGGCCTCTATATGGCCAAGGTTATCATTGAACAAAACATGGCCGGACGCCTCACCGCCCGCAATGTCAAAGGTGGCGCCGAGTTTCGTATCGAGGTGTAGCGAGGGGAGACAAAACATGCTTAAATTTATGATCATACTCATGTTTATCGGGGTTCTCATGGGGTGTCGGAACTCCTCCCGAAATAAAGAACCGGTGCGAAAAGTCACTCTGGCTCTTACTTCACAAACGGAAGCTACCCTTGTTCATCTCGCCATGGCGAAAGGATATTTTACCCAGGAAGGAATCCGGATGCAGCCGCTCATGCATGCCACCGGCAGGGCGGCTCTTGCTTCGATGCTGGCGGGAAGGGCCGATCTGGCTACCGCGGCGGATACCCCGGTGGTGTTCGCCGTTTTAACGGGAGAAAAGCCGGTTATTGTCGCCAGCATATTCAGCTCCAACAAAAACAACGGGGTTATTGCCGGAAGAGATCGGGGAGTGGTGGTTCCCCATGACCTGAAGGGGAAAGTAGTCGGATATACACCCGGTACTTCCAGCGAATTCTACATGGACAACTTCCTTACCGCCAACGCTATTCTGCGCGGGGATATGAAGCTGGTAGCCTTGAAACCCGAAGAGATGCAAAATGCCCTTATTTCCGGAAAAATAGACGCGGCAGTCACCTGGAATTACTACCTTGCCAACATTCGCAAGCGTCTGGGGAGCAGGGGGGTCACGTTCATAGACAAGCAAATTTATACGGAAATATTCAATCTTGTCGCCGGACGGGAATATGTGCAAAAAAATCCGATGGTAATCAGGCAGGTAGTGCGAGCTCTGCTCAAGGCTGAAAAATTCGCGGCCGAACACCCTGACGAGGCGCAGGCGTTCGTCGCCACGGAACTACGGATAGACAAGTCGCTCATAGCCGAACTCTGGAGTGAATTTAACTTCCGGGTAAGCCTTGATCAGCTCCTCCTGCTGGTTCTGGAAGA
This sequence comes from uncultured Desulfuromonadales bacterium, assembly GCA_903929485.1. GTDB lineage: Bacteria > Desulfobacterota > Desulfuromonadia > Geobacterales > CAIOGM01 > CAIOGM01. Next base: position 30,594 of record CAIYUY010000213.1, on the reverse strand, counting down.
CGAGAGTCGCTGGGCAATGAATGGCCATCCGGTCGAAGGCGCCAAAATGCCGAATTATCTCAATTATATTCATGTAGATAGTCTGAGGGGAGTGAAACCCGAAGCAGTTACACTGATTTCCAGGTAACGTCATGCGCATAGCTACCAGGCTCGCCTTAAGCTCATACATTTCACTGGGGGTGCTGTCTCTTTTTATCCCGGTCCTGATCTGGTTATTCACCCTGTATGGGCTCTCCATTCGCCAAAATCTTCTTGCCGACCAGATTGTGGCCGCTATTTTCGAGCGTACGGTTCTTCGGGATCAATATCTGATCTATGGCGCGGAACGGATAAAACAACAGTGGCTCAATAAAACCGCAGTACTGGAGAGCCTGCTTGATCTGGCCAATGAACGTTTCAAGGAAAAGGGCGAAAGGGACGCTCTGATCAGGATCCGGAATAGTTTTAACGCCACTCGCGGCACTTTTTTGCAAATTGTCAAATTGAAGGAAGAATCAAAGAGTGGCGCCGGCAATGATGAGCTGGAGCAGAGACTCATCAGCCAGAATATCCTTCTTGCTTCCGCCCTTTACTCGGAAGCCGCGCAGTTGGATGAATTAACCGGAAAAGTCGCCAACTCCAATTACAACAAAACAGTACTCCTCAGCTCAATTTTTGTCGCGGTGTTGGTTCTGACCACTGTTCTTAATTCCATGTTGGTCAATAGGTTATTGCGCAGGCGTCTGGCGTCCATACAAGCGGGTATTGCGATTATTGCCGAAGGCGACCTGGAACACCGGATTCCGTGCCGGGGGGATGATGAGCTTGCCGAGCTCTCCCTGATGCTCAATACCATGACCGACAAGGTGCGGATGTATATGAATCGGCTGGAAGCGGCCAACAATGAACTTGAAGCGTTCAGTTATTCGATTTCTCATGACCTGCGGGCGCCGCTGCGACATGTAAATGGTTTTATCGAATTACTGAGGGAAGAGGACACCAGCTCGCTGAATGAAACCAGCCGGCGCTACTTGCAGGTCATTGCCGACGCCGCCAAGAAAATGGGTACTCTCATTGATGACCTTCTGTCATTCTCCCGCATGGGGCGGACGGAAATGATGCAAACGTCCGTCAGCATGTGGAAGTTGGTGGCCGAGGCGCGCAATGAACTGCAAAATGAAATGGAAGGTAAAACTATCATCTGGGAGACGGACAATTTGGCGGAGGTTTACGGCGATCCGGCAATGCTGCGCCAGGTTCTGGTCAATCTCATGGGTAACGCCCTCAAGTACAGTCGTGACAGGAATCCCATCAGGATAACGATCAGTTGCCGACAGTCCATTACCTCCGACGAAACTATCTGTTCTGTCGCCGACAATGGAGTCGGCTTTGATATGAGGTATCTGGATAAACTTTTCGGGCTGTTTCAACGCCTGCACACCGTTGAAGAGTTCGAAGGGACCGGAGTAGGTTTGGCCAATGTGCGGCGCATTATTCAGCGTCACGGCGGCCGGACATGGGCCGAGGGAGCTGTGAATGAAGGGGCCACGTTTTACTTTTCTTTGCCCAATAGAGGAGAGCAAACATGATGGAAGTCAAATTGAAAAGAATTCTTCTGGTTGAAGACAGCGCCAACGATGCCGAACTTACCTTGAAGGCCTTGGGGAGAAAAGGGCTGGCAAATGAGGTGGAATGGGTCAAGGATGGTCAACAGGCTCTTGATTTTGTCAATCATCAAGGCGTCTACACCGGTCGCTCCGGTAATAATCCGGGTCTCATCCTCCTTGACCTCAAACTTCCCAAGGTGGATGGGTTGGAAGTCCTGCGTATTATCAAGGCGACGGAATCGTTAAAATCAATACCGGTGGTAGTTCTTACCTCCTCCAGGGAAGAGCGGGATCTTACGGAAAGCTATCAGATCGGTGTAAACGCATATGTGGTGAAGCCCGTGGATTTTCACAGTTTCATGGACGCTGTCGCCGAGCTGGGGATCTTCTGGGCTCTCATAAACGAGCCTCCGGCGGCATGCCGTTGACCGGTTTCTAATAAAGGAAGCTCCGTCGCATGGTCGACGGAGCTTCCTTCATGGGGGATGAACTGTCTTGAAACTAGAGCGCGCGAGGAGTCAGGGATAGCGTTTTTGAAGCGCCCCATGTTTTCGTATTCCAGAGATATTCCCGCACCGTCAGCAACTTGGCTGTGGCGTCGATGGAAACGACCTGAAAGGATAATTTGCTGGGATCACCCACGGAGACGTTCCCTTTCATGGGTGAGTCCACCCGGAACGTCGGCAAGCTGATGTCGTTATCGGGACCGGTATAGGTGTAGAACTCGTTGGCGTTATCATGGCCATGGAAGTAGGCGACGATATTCTTGTGTGTTTTGAGCCAAGCCACGAGAGCACGTTGTTCAATGGCGTCGGCGATTGCGATTGTACCGGCGGCGTCGGAGAAGGGGGTGTTGAAAGGGGTGGCTTCGGCAAAGGTGTCGGAAATAAGGTTCTCGAATTTATTGGCGGAAAGTATGGTGTAGGGGGCAATGGGGTTGGTGAACAGCTTCGCCTCGGCAACCGGCGGAGCGTGGGTGAACAACACCACGGGAGTCGTCGCGGGAACTACCGCCAGATCGGCGTCAATGAGCGGCCTGTTAACCGAATCGGGCCACATCCCTACAAAAACGAAGTGGACGCCATTCAGGTCGCGTGAGGTGACAATTCGGTTCGTTGTTGTGGCATAACTGGCCGCCGCCGTGGTCGCGCTGCCGGGCGCACTTCCGATGAACGATGCATTCGTCATGGATTTCGTCGGCATCATGAGATTATAAATGGCTGCGTAGGCGGTTGCGTCAAGGACGGAACCGGTCTTATAGTAGCCGATGGCGTTGGAGGTATCATGGTTGCCGGTGGTCATGAAGAGAGGGGCTTTGGCGCCGGATCTGTTTTTGAGGTTGAGGACCGTGAAATAATCCGACTGGAACTGAGGCCACATTTCCGCGGCCGGGGCGTTTTTGCGCGGATAGATAGCCCCTTCCGAGCGATTGACCGCATCACCCGTAACCGCAACAAAGTCCACCGCCGTAAGAGGCTGTCCGGCGTTGACTCCGTTATCACCGGGCATGGGAATGGCTGCCGTCTGCAACCGATTCATCTCGGCAATCATTGCTCCGTTTACCTGTTGCGCGCTGCTCATCCCCGAAAAGGGGATTTTTTTTATGCCGTAATGGGTGTCCGACGTGTAGACGAACGTGGTTGTGTTGATGGTGGCGTCGGCTGCGGTCGTTGAGCCGGAACCGCAACCGGACAGCAGCAGCAGTGAGGCCAACGAAGTCATGGCCAGTTTCGAGACGACGGGTACATTCATTTTTTTCTCCCTGAGTTGTTGTGGCATCCGAACAGCTTTGTCATTGTTGCATAGGACTGTTGCAACCGTGTTCAGGTCGAATTGTAGTCAGGGAAAAAGGTACTGGTGACGGAAAGTTTTGCAGAGAAGGCGCAGCGGGGTTTTTGCGTCGCGCTTACTGAAGAAGTTGTGGCGGATTTTGCGCCGTCCGGTTTTTCAGTTGCGTGAACCGTTGCGCCAACTCCATAGCCATGGTATGGGCGTCAACAAATTCCAGTCTATCCACCGCCACCGAAAGAAGCGTTAACTCCGGAGCAACAACGGTGCCGGACAGTTTTTCTCCCAACCGGCGCACAACATGCCGTGCGGCTAAACGACGTTCCTGGAGCATCTGTAGCAACTCATCGATCAAGGGAGAAATCTCGCACGATTCCACAAGGGGTGCGGCGGGAAGGATTTGAGTCGGAGAGGGGGATTCTTCCCCCACCAGCAGGGCCGCCGTCCGGAGTTCCGCCATGGCGTCCGTGAGCCGGAGCAGCAGAGAATCCACGAAGTCGGGCTGGTTGTGCTTCAGGGCGATTTCCAACTCGTCCGCAATCCGGTAAATGGTGACGGCCGAGAGATTGCCGGCCACCCCCTTCAGTGTATGGGCAATACGGCCGGCCTGCTGATGATTGCCCGTTGTCAGGGCGCACCGGATTGCGGCAACGTCGTCCCCGTGACTTCGCATCAATTCATGTATCAGTTCCCGGTAAAGTTTCTCGCCTCCGCAGGTCGCAACCCCTTTGGCCACATCCAGTCCGGGGAGTGCGGCGGGCAAACTCCTGACCTCATCAGCCGAACCGGTTGGCGTCGGCTCACCCTTCGCCAAGGAATCGGTAGTTGCAGTGGCGGGGGAACTCCAGCGGAGGAGAACGGCGACCATCTCCTCCAAATCCACCGGCTTGGCGAGGAAGTCATTGACGCCGGCGTCCAGCGCCCTTTGGCGCTCATCTTGAAAAACACCGGCGGTGAAGGCGATAACAGGGAGCTCGCATAGGCAAGGATCACCGCGCAGGGCTCTGGTGGCGGTCAGTCCGTCCATCACCGGCATTTGCACGTCCATCAGGAGTATATCGAACTCTCCAGGCTGCGCCCGGAGTAGATGGAGAGCCTGTTGACCGTTATTGGCGGTAACCGTTTGCGCCCCTTCCAACGCCAGCGCCCGTGCAACGATGATCCGATTAATATCGCTGTCGTCGACCACCAGGACGCGTCGACCAACGAGACGAGGACCGCCGGCGACGGTCTCCACCGAGCCCGTAATGAAATCCATGCCGACTGCTGTTGTCAGATGAAAGGGGACTTCGAACCAGAAGGTGCTTCCACCTCCCTCCCGACTTTCCAGATCAATGATTCCTCCCATTAATTCAACCAGGCGCTTGCAGATGGAAAGGCCCAGACCGGTGCCTCCGAAGCGTCGGGTGATGCTGTCATCGGCCTGGGTGAACGGCTTGAACAGAGTCGCCATGACCTCCGGGGCAATACCGACGCCGGTATCATGGACTTCGAAGCGAAGCCGCGTTGTTGTCTCGGTTAATTCAACCGGCACAATCACGACTCTGACTTCTCCATGTTCAGTAAATTTGACGGCATTGCCCACCAAATTTATCAGAATCTGCCCCAGCCTCAGGTCATCGCCCAAAAGAGCCGACGTCAACCCGGCAGGTGGATCTATGCGTAGTCCGAGCCCCTTGCCGCGGGCCGCGCTTCCCATGACGCCGTCAAGCTGATTCAGGAGCGCCGGCAACGTGAAAGGACGCAACTCTATCCGTAATTTGCCGGCCTCGATCTTGGAGAAATCGAGGATATCATTGATAATACCCATGAGGGAGTGGCCGGCGGTCCGGATATGCCGCACCATGTCGCGCTGGTCCGGCGCCAGCTGCTCTTTCTCCAGCAATTGGGCCAAACCCAATACGGCATTCATGGGGGTGCGGATCTCATGGCTCATATTGGAGAGAAATTCACTCTTGGCCTTGTTAGCCGATTCAGCGGCCTGGCGTGCATCTTCCAGCTCACGCAAGGAATCTTTCAATTCAAGATTTAATTCAAGGAGGAGGCGATTCTGAAGTCGTATCATGGTAAGAACCGAAATCAGACCCAGATAGCGGCCCGCGCGGTCAGTCAGGACAATGTCATTGAAGTATCGCGAGTCATCCACGGAAAAAACCGTGGACAAAACCTCCACCATGGGTGAACCATCCATGATGGTGAGACAATTCGGCTCCAGATGTTCCCGCACCGAACTGTTGCCGAACAGCTCTCGCCCGTAACCGGAGCCGAGAATCATGCCGATTTCCCGTCGGGAGCAGATACCCAGCAACCGGCTCCCATCCAGCACCGCCATGAAATCGTGAGGCGAGTTATTGAATTGGGAAAAGGTCGAGCGGAGGCTCTCCGACGCCTGAATACTACAGCTGTGGTTCACCAGATCCGGCAGATTGCATGATCGGTTGTCGGCCATGGAACGGTTACGCGTCACATCCCAGGTGACGAATATCTTTTCCCTTGACCATGAAAATGACCATCTCCGCCACGTTGGTGGCGTGATCAGCCACCCGCTCCAGGCACTTGGCGATGGCGGTGATCTTGATGCCCCTGGTGATGCTCGCCGAATCCTCGATCATGTAGGTCAAGAGCTCCCGCTGAATCTGCTCGTTGAGAAGATCAACCTCGTCGTCGCGGCGACAGACGGCATAGGCCAGTTGGTCGTCACCGCGCACAAAGGCGTCCAGCGCTTCGGTGACCATGTTCGCCGCGATGCTCGCCATTCGGGGAAGGTCGATATACGGTTTGAGCGGCGGCAGTTCGTTCAGCTCTTGAGCCCGTTTGGCGATGTTGCGGCACTGGTCGCCGATCCGTTCCAGGTCGGTGACGATCTTCAGCGCCAGGGTGACGAACCGGAGATCCCGGGCCGTGGGTTGGCGCAGGGCAAGGACTTCCAGGCAACGCTCGTCAATCTCCACTTCCAGTCGATTGATTTCGTGGTCGTAGTCAATGGTGGTCATCGCCAGCAGGCTGTCCCGCTCCACCAGCGACTTCATGGCGTCGGTGATCATCTTCTCCACCTTACCCCCCATTTCCAGGAGCATGGTGCGTATTTCCTGCAGATCGGTATCGAATTGCGTCATCAAGTGTCTTGACATGAATGCCTCGAAGCGGTTTTAGAATCTAGGTTTTAGGTTTTAATATTCAGAATCCAGGATTCAAGTTTTAAATTTTAGGTTTTAGGGCTTAACCTAAAACCTAAAACCTAAAACAGCCTTACCCGAATCTGCCGGTAATGTAGTCTTCGGTCTGGCTCTTGGCGGGGTTGGTAAAAATCTTCTTGGTCACGTCGAACTCGATGAGCTCTCCCAAGTAGAGGAAGGCGGTGCAGTCCGAGACCCGGGCCGCCTGCTGCATGTTGTGCGTGACAATGACCACCGTGTACTGTTCCTTCAACTCGGCGATGAGCTCCTCGATCTTCAGGGTGGCGATGGGGTCCAGGGCCGAGCAGGGCTCGTCCATGAGAATGACCTCCGGTTGCACCGCCACGGTGCGAGCGATGCAGAGCCGCTGCTGCTGTCCGCCGGAGAGGGCCATGGCGCTGGACTTGAGGCGGTCCTTCACCTCGTCCCAGAGAGCCACTCTTTTCAGGCTGGACTCGACGATGACATCCATCTCCCCTTTGTTCACCCGCCCGTTCAGCTTGTAGCCGGAGATGACATTATCATAAATGGACATGGCGGGAAAAGGGTTAGCCTTCTGGAAGACCATGCCGATACGACGTCGCACCGCCACCGGATCCACCTTTTTGCCATAGACATCCTCGTCATCCAACAGGATCTTGCCGGTGACCCGGGCGCCGGGGACCAGATCGTGCATCCGGTTGATGCTTCTGAGCACCGTGGACTTGCCGCACCCCGACGGACCGATGATGGCGGTGACCGTGTTGGCGGGGAAATCCAGGGATACCCCCTTGACGGCGTGGGATGCGCCGAAGTGAACGTTCAACTGATCAAGTTGTAACTTGGATTCCATGAAAACCTCTTAAAAGCCGGGACTGGGAAAGCCGGGACTGGGGACTTGGGACCGGTTTTTAACCTTTATCCTTTATCCTTTCACCGTTTTAGCCGTTATGTTTGATTCTGCCGAAGTAGCGGGCCGTCAGATTCAGGGTGAACATGATCACCACCAGCACCAAAGCCCCGGCCCAGGCCAGTTTGTGCCAGTCTTCGTAGGGAGAGATGGCGAAGTTGAAAATCTGCAGCGGGATGGCGGCCATGGGTTCGGTGAGCCGCTTGCTCCAGAACTGGTTGCCCAGGGCGGTGAAGAGAAGCGGCGCCGTCTCTCCGGCGACCCGGGCGATGGAGAGGAGCACCCCGGTGATGATTCCGGCCCGGGCGCTCACCAGGGTCACCTTCAGACTGGTGCGCCAGCAGGGGACACCCAGCGCCAGGGATGCCTCCCGCAGGGTGCCGGGGACCATCTTTAACTGCTCTTCGGTGGTCCGAAGCACGATGGGAATCATGATGAGAGCCAGGGCGACTGCCCCGGCCAGGGCGGAGAAACCTTTCATGGGGACCACCAGCAAGGTATAGGCCACCATGCCGGTAATAATGGAGGGGATTCCCGCCAGGACGTCGGCGCTGAAACGAACCGCCGTGGCGAAACGGTTTCCCCCGAATTCATTGAGGTAGACCGCACCCAGGATCCCCACGGGGAGCCCCAGACAGGAGGACATGCCGATCATCATGGCAGAGCCGGCCAGACCGTTGGCCATCCCCCCCCCGCTCTCGCCGGTGGGTTTGGGAATCTGGGTGAAAAAATCCAGACTCAGTGAGCTGGCCCCCATCTTGAGGATGTGGACAAAGATGATCCCCAAGGGGGCCATGACGGCCAGGGCCGCCCCCACCATGAGGCACATCATGAAATTGTTTGTCAGGTTTCGTCGCAGGTCGTAACCGATCATGCCCGGGCCCCCGTATCCCCACGGGTAACGCTCCAGATGAGGAGACGCGCCAGGGCGTTGATAATGAGCGTGACCACCAGAAGGATCAGACCGATCTCCATGAGCGCCGAGGAGTGGAGCTTGGAGGTCGTCTCGGCAAACTCATTGGCGATAACGCTGGGCATGGTGTACCCCGGCGCCAGAAGCGACAGGGAGATCTGCGGGGTGTTCCCGATGACCATGGTCACCGCCATGGTCTCGCCGATGGCCCTCCCCAATCCCAGGATCACCGCCCCCAAAACCCCGGAACGGGCATAGGGGATGAGCGCCATCCGGAACATCTCCCACCGGGTGGCCCCCAGGGCGTAGGCCGCCTCTTTCTGGGAGACCGGCACCGCCATCAGCACCTCCTTGGTAATGGAGGTGATGATGGGGATCACCATGATCATCAGGATGAAGACCGCCGCCAGCATGCTCACCCCGTAGGGGGCTCCCTGGAAAAAGGGGAGAAAGCCGAGATGCTCGATGAGCCAGGGCTGAATCGACTGCTGAAGCCAGGGAGCCATGACCAGCACCCCCCAGAGGCCGTAGATGACGCTGGGAATGGCCGCCAGGAGTTCGATGATCGGTGCGATGATCTCTCCCACCCGACGGGGGGCGATCTCCGTGATGAAGAGGGCCGCCCCCACACTTAGGGGGGTGGCCAACAGTAGCGCCAGGACCGAGGAGATCACCGAACCGTAGAGAAAGTCCAGCGCCCCGAAATCCCCCTTCACCGCGTCCCACTCCCGGCCGACGATGAACTTCGCTCCGAACTGCCTGATGGAGGGGAGGCTCTCCCGGACCATTGCCACCACCATGACCAGAAGGATCAGGAGGACAGCGGCGGCCAGGGAGAAGATAATCCACTTGAAGAGGAGATCCCCCTTCACGACTCTCGTGTCGATCAACGATACCGGTTCACTCATGGCTGCTATTTGATCTCTTTGATGGTCTTTTCCACCATCTTGGACACATTCTCGGGAAGCGGCGCGTAGAGAAGCGGCGCTGCCATCTTCTGGCCGTTATGAAGACTCCACTTGAGGAATTCCACCAGTTTCTGCCCCTTGACCTTATCCTTCTGCTGCTCATAGACCAGAAGCCAGGTAAAGCCGACGATGGGGTAGGTATCCTTTCCCGGCTGATTCACCAGGGAGATCCGGTAGTCGGCGGGCATATGCTTGGCTGCCCCGGCGGCCGCCGCGGTGATGGAGTTGATCCGCGGCTCCACAAAAGCACCTTCCTTGTTCATCACGGTGGCGTAGGGGAGCTTGTTCTCCACGGCGTAGGCCAACTCCACGTATCCCAGGGAGTTTTCGGTGGTTTTGAGCTGACCGGCAACTCCTTCATTTCCCTTGCCCCCCAGCCCCACCGGCCACTTCACCGAGGCCCCTTTCCCCACCTTGTCGTGCCACTCCTTGCTCACATTGCTCAGGTAGTCGGTAAAGATGCTGGTGGTGCCGCTCCCGTCGGAACGGTGGACAACGATGATCGGCTTGTCCGGCAATTTCACGCCGGGATTGTCGTCGGTGATGCGGGAATCATTCCACTTGGTGATCTTCCCCAGAAAGATGTTGGTGATATCCTCGGAACGAAGCTTTAAGCCCTTGGGGGCGCCGGGGATGTTGTAGGTGACGACCACCGCCCCCATGACCGTGGGAATATGAAGAAGCTTGCCCGGAGCCCCTTTAAGCTCATCGTCGGAAAGGAACTTGTCAGAGGCGCCGAAATCCACGGTCTGGGCGGTAATCTGCTTGATCCCACCACCGGAGCCGATGGACTGGTAGTTGAATTTAACCTCTTTGTCGATCTTGGCGTACTCGTTGAACCATTTGGAGTAGAGCGGGTAGGGGAAGGTTGCGCCGGCTCCGTTGATGAGCGTCTCGGCGAAAGCCGTTCCCGTGGCGACACAAAGGCCGACGGCCAGGAGTGCTGCGAGTTTTTTTACCATGTTTCTTGTCTCCTTGGTAGGTTCGTTTTGTCCGATCATATCTACAGGATAATTGTTGAGATTACGTTGAGATGGTTGGATATTTCTGTGAAATGTTAAAACTTTTCGCGACATCCGCGCTGTAACCGCGCTACCCCTTCTTGAGCGTAAAAATGAAGGCGCTGCCGTGACCGGGGGTGCTCTCCACCGAGATCGTTCCTCCATGCAGATGGACCAGATGCTTGACGATGGCCAGTCCCAGCCCATTCCCCCCGTCTTCCCGACTCCGCCCTTCATCCACTCGATAGAACCGCTCAAAGACTCGTGTGAGACTCTGGGGCGGAATCCCCGGGCCATGGTCCCGCACCGTCACCTTAACCCGTTCGCCTTCAGCCTCGGCGCGAATTTCGACCTTGCCTCCGGCAATGGTGTACTTGACGGCGTTGTCCAGCAGATTGACAAAGACCTGTTCCATCCTGCTGGGATCCATGAGGACCGGCGGCAACCCGGTGAAGCCCGTCACCTGCACCGTGACGCCCCGTTCCAGGCTCTTGGGCCCAAGGAAACTCACGGCCCGTCGCACCACTCCCTCCAGGTCGAAGGGGTGCAGTTCCAGGGTGAACTCCTCGGACTCCAATTCCGCCAGGGTCAGCAGATTGCCGATCAATTCAGCCTGACGATCCGCGTGATTCCGGATGACCTCCACAAAACTCACCGCGCGCTGCGGATCGGAAATTACCAGGCCGTCCAGAAGCGCCTCGGCATACCCCTTGATGATGGTTACCGGCGTCTTCAATTCATGGGAAACGTTAGCCACGAACTCTTTCCGGATCTTTTCCAATCGTTTCAGGTCGCTGATGTCATGGAATACCGCCACCACCCCCAGATGTTTCTGTTGGTCCATGAGAGGAACCCAGTGGGTGGTAAGAACCCTCTCCCGGATGCCGGAGATCACGATCTCCCGGTGATATTCACTCCGCTCTCCCGAGGCATGCCGGTAGCAGGCGTTAAGATCGGGATACCGGGCGATCTCGATGAGGGGGCGCCCCACCACCGTTGAAGAGACCCCGAACAGCTCGCAGAAAGCCGGATTCACCAGGGTTATGGCGCCGGCGCTGTCGGTTACCATGAGCCCTTCTCCCATGCCGCGCAGGATGGCGTCCAGTCGTCCCTTCTCCCGTTCCAGTTTTTCCATCTGAGTCTCGATGCGAGACGACATGTCGTTCATCACCGTGGCCATCTCGCTCAGTTCGTCGCTCCCCAGTACCGCCAGACGCTGACGAAAGTTCCCCCGGCCGATCTCCCGGGCGCTATCGGCGATGAGCCGTAAAGGATGAGACATGATCCGCGAAAGGATGTAGCTGAAGAGCATGGCCAGGATCAGCCCGGATACCAGCCCGGCGCCAAGCAGGGTATTCATCTGCCGCCCGGCCTGATTCACCGCGGCCAGCGGCAAGGCCAATCGAAGCACCGCCGGACCGCCGGAAGTCCGGAAGGAGATGGCCACATAGAGCATGTCGGTCTTCAGGGTGGCGGAATAGCGGAGTGCTTGACCCGTTCCCCCCGCGAAGGCGGCGTTTACCTCCGGACGATCCAGATGATTTTCCAACTCTTTCAAGGCGGGCGGAGGAACCTCCGAGTCACCCGCCACCCGGCCATCCCGGGCGATAATGGTGACCCGCGCCGAGCCGGCGCGCCCCAGGGCTGTGGCCATGGCCGGGGCATCCCGCGTCAAATCCCGCATGCCGCTCTCCGCCATCAGCGTGGCCAGTTTTGCTTCGGTGAGTAGCTCCCCCTGCAGCACCGACCGCTGAAGCGCTTCCATCCGCTGGTCCAGATAAAGATACAGCCCCCCACCCAGGAGGAGTATCAGCAGGAGATAAGAGCCCAGAAGTTTCCAGCGAAAGGGGACAGTCATTCTCCCTCCATCTTGTAGCCGAAGCCACGCACGGTCTTGATAAAATCGCCACAGACCCCCAACTTGGTCCGAATCCGGGTTATGTGAGAATCCACGGTGCGGGTATCGGTACCGCTATGGTGTTCCCAAACATGACGCAGGAGGTGATCACGGGTCTGCACTCTTCCCCGGCTCTCCGCCAGGGCGCAAAGCAACTTGTATTCGGTGGTGGTAAGGACGACTTCGACGCCGCTCACCGTCACCAGGCAACGGCCGGTGTTGATGGCCACCGGTCCCATGACCATGATCTGTTCCTCGTCCCCTCCGCGACCGGAACGGCGCAGGGCGACCTTGATCCGAAGCAGCAGTTCCCGCACGGAAAAGGGTTTGGTTACGTAATCGTCGGCCCCCACCTCCAGGCCGATGACTCGGTCGATCTCTTCCCCCTTGGCGGTGAGCATGATTACCGGGATTCCCTGGGTGCTCTTCTGCTTCTTGAGGAGTTTGCAGACCTCGATACCGCTGACAACCGGCAGCATGATATCCAGGAGCACCAGATCGGGAAGTTCCCTGGAGACCAGATCATACCCGCTGCTCCCATCATGAGCCGTCAGGACCCGGTACCCCTCTTTTTCCAGTTGAAAGGCCAGAAGGGCTGCAAGATCCTTCTCGTCTTCCACGATTACGATTCTCATGATCTCTCCACTGATCTTATTTTAGGCAGACCACTACGTTTATACTCTGTTGTTTATATCAGTCAATTGTTGAGATCATGTGAAATTATGGCTGACGTTGCGTAAAAACACGAAAAAACCGTGTCTCCCCGCGGATTAATTGGTTACGCCTTGTCGCCATAATCTCACATTTTCATGAATTATCACGATCTTTTTGCCTGGCCTCAACATCTCCACAATGTTCACGGCGCAAGATAGGGGAAAAATCAGCGGAGGCATGCCATGCGAAATAGTGCAGCAGTCAAGAGTACCGCTCCGACCCCGTTTATCGCCCAGGTTGCCGGCACGGCCTCGGCCATGATGCGGGGATTCGCCATCAGGCCGTATCTCCCCCCGGTGAGACAGCGGGAACGGGAGCTGGCGATTCTCTCCGGTGAACGGCTTCCGGCTGCTCGCCTCTTCCGTGAGCGGGGGATCGGCAAGCAACCGACTGTAGTTATCGGCGGCTTTGTCCCCGACGCCACCGAGGTGATTGAGTTTCAACGGCCGCTCCTCAAACAGTCCGGCGCCATTTATTATCTCAACTACCCGCGGGAGGGGTTCAATCTTCTCCTCTTTCAGGCTCAGTTGGCGGATCTGGTGGAGAGTCTTAACCTGCGTGGAGAAAAGCCGGTGCTCCTGGGGGTCAGTTTCGGCGCCGGCCTCGTCTCCGGTTTTTTGCGGGAGGTGCTTCCCCGAGACGGACTATCCATCCGGGGGGTACTTTTCGTCAGTCCGGTGTTCTGCGCGGAGGATCTGGTGCGGCCGGAGCGGGAGCGAACCGGCGGGGTCAGGATGTTGGAAAGTAATCTCAGGCGGATCTTCTCGGTGCGCGGCGGCTCTCCAGAGGATGTGGAACGTCAAATAGAGCGGGCTCGACGCTGTTTCCAGGGGCTCTTCGGCATGGGTGCGGAACATCGTCACCTGGAGCCGCGGCACCTGGCTATCCGCGACAAAATCATGGCGGTCATCCAAAAGACCCCGGCCCGGGGCGGATTTGAACGGACGCTGGCTCTTCAGGAGTTTCAGCACCCCTCTCCCTCTACACCGCTTTTCAGCGGCCCGGTGCTGACGCTCCTGGCCGAAGGCGAGGATAGCCTGCTGGTTCCCACCTCTCCCACCCTGGCTCTCTGCCGCGACCCGCTCCGCTTTCACCAAGTCTTTCCCGGCGGACGCTGTCTGACGGTGACCTCTCCCCAAAGCGATGATCCGGTCCCCCATGCTTCGCTCATCTTCCATCATCATGTCTACAACCCGGTTATTGCCGCTTGGTACAAGCGCTTTTCGGCGCCGACACTTCTGAGCCGGTGATATCTCCATGAGTATTCTGAGAAACTACATCGTCCCGGCCCTGGCGCCGGCCATCCGGGTGGGGGCGTCCCTGGCAGCATCCCGCTTTGAGCGACGTGACCCGGTGGCGGCCCAGGAAGCTATTTTCATGGATCTGCTGCTGCGTGGAGAAGATACCCGGTTCGGCCGCGATTACCGGTTCGCGGCGTTACGTAAGCGCCCCTTTGCCCAGGCGTACGATTCCTATCGTCAAACGGTCCCCATCCGGACCTATGCTGATTTTTGGCGTGACTATTTCAGCACCGGCTTTTCGGCGCCCAACGGTTCACCCCGTCTGGAGCTGGATAACGTCACCTGGCCAGGTCGAATACCGCTCTTCTGCGAGAGCTCCGGCACCACGGCCCCCACCAAGTACATCCCCTTTACTCCGGAGATGTTTGCCGCCAACCGGCGGGCCGCTCGTGACCTCCTGACCAACTATCTGGCTAAAGTCCCCGGGAGCCGTCTGTTCCGGGGGCGTTTTCTCTACCTCTCGGGAAGCACCCTCCTCACCGACCTCGGCCCCGGCGTCAACAGCGGCGACATGAGCGCCATCACTCTCCGGTATCCCCCCACGTACCTCCGTCCATTCATTACACCCTCACCCCAGGTGGCGGCCCTGGCGTGGGAGGCCAAGATCGAAGCCCTTACCCAGCTGCTCCTTGACGACCGGGAGATCACCGGCATTTCCGGGGTCCCCCCCTGGCTCCTCATGCTCCTGGAGCAGGTCCGCCGGCGGGGTGGAAAGCCGCTCCCGGAACTTCTGCCGAACCTGGAGCTGATCGTCCATGGCGGCACGAGCATCGGACCATACAAACGGGAATTCGATACCCTCTTCGGGGAGCGCTCGCCACGATTTTTGGAGCTGCTTCCCTCGTCGGAAGGTTTCATGGGGTTCCAAATCCCGGGGGATAGCCATATGCGTTTTACCCCCTGGTACGGAGTCTTCTTCGAGTTTGTGCCGTTTGCCCATCTGGATGGCCAGGGGGGAATCCCCCCCCATGCTCCATCTCTTTCCCTGGCTGAAGTCCGGGCCGGTGAGCGTTACGCCGTCATCCTCACCACCTGCGCCGGCCTTTGGCGTTACCACCTCGGCGACACCATCCGCTTCACCTCCCTGGCCCCTCTCACCTTCGAGTTCACCGGGCGTGATCGCTTCCTGGACCGTTTTGAAGAGAAGGTGACACAGGCCGAAGTGGATCGGGCCGTGGCCGACCTGAACGAGCAGACGGCGGCGGAAGTTGTGGAATTCATGGTGGGTCCTGATATAGCGGAGCGGCGTCACCTCTGGGTCCTGGCCGTGAAGGGAACTTCTCCGGTTAGGGAGGAGCTGGGACGATTCCTGGATGAGCGACTCATGACCTTTAACGCCGATTATGCCGCTTTTCGTCGTCAGGGACGGATCAGGCCGCCGGCCATCGTAACGGTGTCGGAAGAAGGTATTTATGAATGGTCAGGCCGGGTTCGGGGGAAGCTGGGGGGGCAGAGCAAAATACCCCATGTTGACCCCACGTTGGCGGGAGAACTGGTCAAAAGCCTGGCTGATTTTGCTGATCATTTAGGTTAATTGTTGAGATTGTGTAAAAATTTGCGTTCAACTGTCTCTGTGACTCTTGCCATCTTGCGCTCTTCACTTATACTGCGTATAAACATACCGTATCTATCATGAAGGGAACGCACCATGAAACTTCATCTCATCCGTCATGCAGAAGCTGTCGATCTCTCCGCCACGTCCGTCGACGATTATCGCTATCTCTCCTGCCGGGGACGAACCCGATTCCGGCGGGTGGCGGAAACGCTGAAAAAATGCGGCATCGATCCCGAGATTATCATTTCCACTCCGCTGGTGCGAGCGGTGCAGAGCGCCGAAATAGTGGCGGAGACCCTCCGCTTCTCGGGAGAGCTTCTCATCCTGCCGCTTTTGGGGGATGGTTTTTGCCTCTCCCGGTTGCGGGAGTTTCTTGAGGAACGGGGAGGAGTCCGCGAACTGGCTCTCGTGGGGCATGAGCCGGATCTCGGTCTCCTGGTGGGCGAGCTTCTTGGCCTGACAAACTGCGGCATCAAAAAGGGGGGCGTTGTCACTCTCAATCTCAAGCTTCAGCAACCGGAAACCGTGGCGCGCTTCCTCTGGATGGTGACCGGCGGCGGCAAGCTGATAACGGATCACGACACGGCAGTTACCCGCCTCACCGGAGGCCGGGATCAACCCACGGAGGAATACAATGACAGCAACCATCAATGAACTGCAAAAACTTACGGGGGTAGGGGAGGCAACGGCGCAACGTCTTGCCGCCGCGGGGCTTGATACCTTCTCGGCAATCGTCGCCGCCGGAGAAGAGGGGTTGCGCGCCATCCCCGGTATCAACCCCAGGAAAATTCCCGGTATCCTGGAACAGGCTGCCGCGTCCGTTGCCTCGGACGCGCCGTCGGTGCCTGAACCCGCCGATGATCTGAAAACATCGGCATCGGAACCCGCGATCGTCGATGATCTGAAAACGGCGGAGTCCGATGCCATCGGCGAGCTGAAAACGCTGGCGGCGGAACTCCGCAGCGCCATGCAGGAGATTGCCCAGGCGGTGCGCGATCGTTTCCCGGAGGAGTTGACCGACAAGATCGGTCATAAACTGACCAGGAGCATGGTGGCCGGGGTTGATGCGCTCTATGCCATGGAGGAGCTGGCTGAGCGACGGCCCAAACGGAGTCGTCGGGCTCTGGAAAAAACCCGCAAACGGTTGAGCGGGCTTGCCCAAGGTGAGTTGGCGGAAATCCTCAAGGGGCTCAAGCGAGCTCGCAAGGGGCTGGAACGGGCTCTTTCCTGAAACAGTTCCCCCCTTCCCGGGGGGAAGCTATCTTTATTCTTCAATAAAATCAGATCTTCCCCCCTCTGTTCCTCAATCTTTACCTCTCCTCAACGGCGCCGCAACATTTACCGGGTACACTTCCGTCCATGTCAAACGGTGCAGTCGCACGACTACTGCCGGCGGGAAGAGCCGGCACACAGGAGGATTACATGAAGCGTGGTATCGTAGCAATGGCCGGTCTGCTGGCGCTGGCAACGGCGGTTCAGAACAGCCAGGCCAAGACGTTGGAAGATGTGCTGAAGGAAAAAGGGGTCATCACCGAGGCGGATTACAACGACATTCTCAAGTCGGCGCCCAAGTCGACACCGGTGGCCTACAAACCGGGGAGCGGCTTCAGCTTTACCTCCCCCGATGAGAAGTTCCAGTTGACCATTGGCGGACAGTTGCAGCCACGCTACACCTTTACTCAAAAGGATGGCGCTAACCAAGCCGACAGCAGCGAATGGAGGCTTCAGCGGGCCAAGACCCTCTTCAGCGGCTACTTTCTGACCAAGGATTTGACTTTCAAATTCAACCAAAACTGGGCGCAACTGGGGACGTTCAACAGCAACAGCACCAACAGCAACAGCTCCCAAGTCCTGGAAGAAACCTATTTAAACTACAAGATTGTTGATGAAGCTCAAATCAGGGTCGGCCAGGACAAGATTCAGTATGCCCGGCAGTGGATCACCTCCAGCACCCAGGACGAGTTTGTAGACAACTCCTTCGTCACCAACGCCTTCCGGCCCAGTTACGACACCGGTCTGGGGCTCAACGGCAGCATCGCCAAGGGGCTGGCCACCTATTCGGCCCAATTACTGGGTGGGAAGGGACAAAACGTTCCCCAGGGAACCAACAACAACAGCTACAACCTGCGTTTGGCGATCAACCCGCTGGGTGACATGAAGTATTCCGAAGGGGATCTGGACGGATCAGCCAAGCCGCTTTTCTCCCTGGGGGGAGCGTACTTCCATGACACCATCAGGAGAAATACCGACGCCACCAAGGCTATAGCCAATACTTTCGACAATAACAACCTGAACTTTACCGGCACCAGCGGCTGGCTGGGTTTGAAGAATAACAACGGCCTGTTCAGCACCACGGAAAACGTCAACATCAACACCTTCGAAACGGATCTGGCCTTCAAATGGCTGGGGCTGTCACTGCAGAGTGAATATTTCTGGGCTGAAGGGGTCGGCCAGGGGACGAACGCCACGGTTATTTCCAAAGGGCTCTATGCCCAGGCAGGTTACATGGTCATTCCCAAGACCGTGGAACTCGCCCTGCGCTACGCCTGGATGGACTACAACCAGGAAAAAACCGACAGCCTGAAATCAGAAGTTCAAGGGGCCATCAGCTGGTACGTCAACGGTCATAACCTCAAGGTTCAGGCCGACGTGACGAAATCCTTCGTACAGAACTATGTTGACTCACGGGCAACGGCCCATGGCGAAGGCGTCGAAGACACCATCTTCCGCGCCCAGGCTCAGCTCCTCTTCTAATCATTTCACCCGGTCCATACCTCGTGTGTGGGCCTCCTTCATGGGGGGCTTAGATCCCCCAATTTTTCCTATCTCGCGACCCGCCCCGGCGGGTCGCTTTTTCACGAAAACTCCCCCGGATATCTTTTGCCTCGGCATTCATGAGCTGACCAGATTCAATTTACTGCCCGTGGAGCCGGGAGTCGCGCATCTTCTCCCGACCGAATCGGGATTTTCCCTTCGTCTCAAGGGTATCACCCGACATGGTTCGCGTGGTTCAACCTTCGCGAATAACTCGGTGAGTACCTCCGCGACCTCGGGGTGACCGTTCGCCTTGTTGTATTCGGCAATGCCCTGAAGCAAGCCGTCGAATTCAGAAGCGGAATAAGTATGCCGCAAGGCGTTGCAGAGGATGAGAAATTCTCTGCTGTACCAGTCAGCGATGACATCGAACCGGCGGTGCGAAATGGGGCGGAGGTCAAAGCCGTGCATCGCGAGATTTGCCTTGTTGGCCATCAGTTCCATATTCATACTGATGCCGCACAGGTTCATATCAATCGTACTGTTAAGCATAGTCTCATTGGCCACTAAAGTCGCATTCATGTCAATCCTCCCGCCGCCTTGTGTCTGATATTTGACACCACGTGCTCTTTCCACTACTCCTCTGCAACTAACGTTCCAATGTCCCCTCTGTCGGTATTATTTTAACGCTCACGATACTCCTTCCCGAAGGTTGATCCCTGGCCGGCAAGGGAGAACAAAAGCCGGACTCACCGCATGGCCGACACAATACTTCTCGAATTTCCACCTTCCGCTTTGTTCCACTCTCCTCGTTACTCACAGAAATGGAAGTCAGAGTTGACGTGAAAGCTATTCCCTGATATTATCCAGATGCAATAATTTACTTTAAATAACTGGAGTACCATATTATGTCTAACCCCTTCAACCTGGCTCTCGCTCAAGGAAGCGGTTTCTGCAACAGAACCGCAGAAAAGGCCCTGATCGGCCAAAATATGCGCTCCGGCATCCACACGGTCATCTATGCTCCCAGGCGTTATGGCAAGTCTAGCTTGGCCATGGAGGTCGGCGCCCTTCTGACGGATATGATCAGTATTTATGTTGATCTGTTTTCTGTTACCTCTCCGGAGGATGTCGTCGAAAAAATCTATCGAGTCATCGTTGCTACCTTGGGGCGTACGGCGGCAGACCAAACCACCTTGGCCTCTCGTATCCTGGCGTCGTTTAAAAAACTCCGGTTAAACATCGAAATCGACTCGATGACCATGTTGCCGGAGTTTTCGGTATCTCTGGGGGAGGAGCGTGCCGAAATTCATCTGGAACTGATCATCGCCGCTCTTGATCACTATTGCACCGCTCAGGCTATCAAGGTCTGCCTGGTGCTGGATGAGTTCCAGGAAATATGCGCGCTGAAGGAAAGCAAGAAGATTGAAGCCTTGTTGCGGGGGGGGATGCAGTCCGCACAGAATGTCTCCTTCCTGATGATGGGGAGCCGCCGGACGATCCTGCGGGACATGTTTGAAGACCGGAAGCGCCCCTTCTACAAGAGCGCCTACGTTCTTCCGTTACCGGAGATTCCGGTAAATGAATTCGTCGCCTTCCTGATCGACCGATATGCCGGCGGCGGAAAGGTGCTCTCCGGAGCCGAGGCCGGGGAGATCGTGGCGTTCGTACGGGCATATCCATACTATGTCCAGAAGTTAGCCATGCTGCATTTTAACTTGGTCGGGGAACGAGACGATGCCTTACCATTTGCGAAAAGCCTGCTGGTGGAGATGGAGGCTGCGGACTTCGAGGGAATTTTTCTGGGTTTGACCAATCATCAAAAGCGGCTGCTCAGGGCCATCGCCAAGCATCAACCAACCACGATACATGGTCAGGAGTTTTTGGTAGAAAACCGTCTTGGTTCTCAGGGCGGAGTACAGACGAGTCTAGCTAAGCTCAAAAAGTTGGACTTGGCGGAAAAAATAGGTAACATTTGGCGAGTGGTTGACCCGGTGTTCGAGAAATGGTTGATCAAACAGTAGATCGCCAAACTCATTGGGTGTGACCGTCCCGGTTTCTTGGGTGCATCGCACACTTGGGGCCGACAGAGGTTAAATACGCCCACTATCTCCGAGTCAGCACACATATGAGCAAATACACAATCAATGAAAACGGGAGACAGGTATGAAGGCGATGGACATATGGGCGACAATCATTTGCATCGTCATTTTGGCAGGTTGTGGAGGCGGTAGCGGCGGTTCTGTGGCGCCGCAAGCTTCGTATTCGTCGCCCCAGATTTACGGAGAGAACCAACCCATCTCGCCGTTGGTGCCGGCCATCTCCGGCACGGCGACCTCGTTCAGGATCACCCCATCGCTGCCTGCTGGCCTGGTACTGGATACGACCACGGGCTCGATTTCCGGCAATCCTGCCGCCATCGCAGCGACCGTTGATTATACAATAACGGTTGCAGGACCAAACGGCTCCACCACGAACAGCTTGCGCCTCACCGTAGTGCCGGTGGTATCTGTTTACAGGATGGTGGTGGCCAGTACTTCGGTCTCTTCGTTAGTGACGCTTGATACCACAGCCTTAGGACTCAGTGGCACGGTCTACGCTAGAGCCGGTGATGCGGGCGGCGTTTTCAGTGCGCCGGTTGCGGTCAACGCCAGCGGAGGCAACTACGTGCTCGAACTCTCAACACTGAGCTCCGCGAGCTTGGGCCTTCATACCGGACAAGCCGTTGTGAGCCTTTACAGGGACGCCGATTACACAACACCACAGGCGGTGCCGAATGTATGGGTGAATTACACTGTCAATGTCCTCGCCCCGGGTGGCGCGTGGCCTGGCAATCACTTGACTGCGCTGTCATTAATCCAGGGTGCTCCCGAATGGGCCACGTTTCAGGGCAATGCCGCCCACACCGGATATGTGCCCGTCACGCTCGACCCCAACCAGTTCAGTACGCGCTGGCAGATCTCGGGCCCCGCGTTCCTCTATTTCAACGGTCGGTTCAATCTGTCCACGGTGACCACGGAAGGCGGGATATTTTACATGGCGGGCGCGAATGCCGTCACCGCCCGTGGCGAGTACGACGGATCCACCCTGTGGAGCTACAGCTTCAATGGACTGCCTTTTCCGTCCGTGAACCCGCCCGCCGTCAGCAACGGGATCGTCTATGTGGCGGCCGGACAGCAATCGTCAACTTATATGTTCGCCTTAGATGCTAAGAACGGTTCCAAGCTGTTCCAATCCGCTATGTCTTCCCAGTGGGATAACTACCTCGCTCCCACCGTGGGGCCATCGGGGGTCTACACCAACGCGGGCACGAACGGTGGGTTGTATGCGTTCAATTTCCAGGGGTTCAAGCGGTACTTCGCGTCGACTGCCCAGCAGTCCACTTGGACCCCAGCAATCGATTCCGGCTCGGTGTATGCCTACACGGGTGATGCCCTGCTTGTGTTCGATCCGGTCTTGGGTACGCTCAAGACGAGCATAAGCGACCCGACATTCAGGAACTACATCTACGAAATCGGCGGTTCGGCCGTACTAGGGGCCGTCAACTCCGTGTTTGCCGCGGCATACGGCAACAGCTTTCTCAACAATGGCGCGATCGGCAACTCGCTCGTGCACTTCAATCTTCTATCGAACACGGTCGACTGGACTATCAAAGGCGACTACCCGTCGACGCCTGCCTACGATAGCGGAATCATTTACGCGGCGAACAACAATCCGCTGCGGGTGGAAGCACGCTCCGAGGTCGACGGTACGCTGACCTGGTCTTGGACCCCTCCGACTTCGGGCGATACAGGATTTATTAGCGAGGTACTGCTCACGCAAAATGCCGTGATTGTGAGCACGAATCTTTCGACGTACGTGATTGATCGGTTTACGCGCCACGTGGTGTGGAGTTACCCGACGGCGGGGAATCTAGCGCTGTCTCCCAACGGCATTCTCTATATCAAAGGATACGGCGCGACCCTTACCGCGATCAACGTTCATTAAAATAGCAACACATTGGCCCGGACTGGTTGAAAAACAACGGCCTATCCAAGTTGTGGTTTGGCAAGTTGATGTTTTTATTGGGTTACTGACGGATACGGTGCAATAATGAGGGGGGCGCTTACGGCGGCCCTTTTTTCGTGCTCGCGGTCGGGATCGTTCCCTGGCCGCTCGCTGGCGGCACCGTGCCTGGGAGTATCCCCCAGCGCTATCCAGGTCGTGACCTTGTCCGTCCATCGCTTTGGTGGCAGCGGTACGCAAGAGGTGCGCCCTGATAACGGCTTACGGCCCACTTCGTAAACGATAAATGATGGCTTTGCATGCTAAAAAAACCGTCATATAGTCTGCAACTCATTTAACTGCCGAGCTCAGCACAAATTGGAAATAATATTTTGTTATATTTGTGTTGTTCTCATGATTTGATCTGCTCCAATTGCACATGCTCGAACCTTTGTGCCCAATTGGCAGGTTGACAATTATACCGCTGATGATATTTTTTATAAAGTGCATTCATTTTAACCTGCGGTGCGAAAAGAATAAGAGGAGTAGTCGATTAGCTTATCCTACTTCAATGGTGCAATCGGAAAGCCACTCGGAGGGGAAAAGTTCCACGAATAAATGCATGGCGAAAAAGGAGGCGCCAAGGAAAGAGAACAATTGCTCATCGACACCTAAGTCAGACCCGGCATCGCTCCCGATACTGGGCGTGATGAAAAAATTTGATCGTAGTTACGGTAAGTTGTCAAAAAAGGTTTGCTTATGGAGGTTAATCATGAAGAGTCACATTTCAAACCTGTGTAGCACGCTCCTGATGGCCCTTGCTGTTGTATTGAGTGGGGTTCAAACACCTTGTTCAGCCGGTCCCATCCCTTCGCCGGTGAGATTACACGGTCACGTTCCCACCGAGTCAATGGCCAAGGCAAGGGGATTGGGCAGAGTGGTTCCCGACACTCAAATTACCATGGCTTTTACGTTGCCATTACGCAACCAGTCGGAGTTACAGGAACTACTGGGGCGCATTTACGACCCGGCTGATCAGGAGTATGGCCATTACCTTACACCACGGGAGTTCACGGACAGGTTTAGTCCCACCCAGGCTGATTATGATGCCGTTGTCGCTTATGCGCAGAGTATGGGACTTACCGTCACCGGGACTCATCCCAACCGCACCCTTCTGGATGTAACAGGTTCCGCAGTGCAGGTCGAATCCGCCTTTAACCTTCGCCTCCAACAGTACCAGACGTCGGAAGGGCGAAAGTTTCATGCCCCTGACAATGATCCCGAAGTTCCCGATGCACTTGCTTCCCGCATCGAGGGTCTGGTTGGCCTGGACAATGCGGCTATCTGGCATGCCCAGAGTCATTTTACCCCCGCAGCGGATATGGCGCGGACTTCATCGCTTCAGATCGGCACGGGGCCCGGTGGCGGCTTGACCCCCGGCGATATTCTTACGGCCTATAACCTCCAGAGTCTGTCGAACGCCGGCGTCGGCCAAGTTCTTGGCCTATTCGAGCTGGACGGGTACAACCCCAGCGATGTGGCCAATTACGTTGCCCATTTTGGCCTGCGATCCGTACCGATACAGAATATCCTGGTTGATGGCTTCTCCGGTAGGGCCGGGAGCGGAGCATCCGAGGTGACGCTGGACATCGAGCTTCAGAATGCCCTGGCGCCCGGCGCGAGCAAAATCATCGTCTACGAAGGACCGAACAGCAGCACGGGCGTTGTTGACACCTACAACAGGATTGCCACGGATAACCTGGTTAAGCAGATCAGCACGTCCTGGGGGTTGAGCGAGGGACAAAGCAGCTCTGCTCTCCTCAACAACGAGAACGCTGCTTTTCAGCAGATGGCGGCGCAGGGTCAGTCCATCTATGCCGCCTCGGGCGACAGTGGGGCCTACGACAACGGAGTTACTCTCAGCGTCGATGATCCCGCCTCTCAACCCTACATGGTTGGCGTAGGCGGGACGCAACTCTATCTGAATAACAAGATCTACGATCATGAAACGACCTGGAACGTCAATAACACGGTGAGCGGAGGCGCCGGCGGAGGCGGTGTCAGCAACCGCTGGAGCATTCCGACCTGGCAACAGGGGATTACGTCCGCAGCGTCAACGACCATGCGCAACGTGCCGGATGTCTCTCTCAATTCAGACCAGTATACTGGCTATTCCATCTTCTACAAAGGGGGGTGGTATATTTTTGGCGGCACGAGCTGCGCCTCTCCCCTCTGGGCAGCCTTCACCGCGCGTGTTAATCAGTTGCGAGTTGCCCAGGGGAACCCGCCTCTTGGATTTGCCAACCCGGCGATCTACGCCATTGCATCCGGTGCAAGATATGGGAATGATTTTCATGATGTCACGAACGGCATGAACCTCTACTATTCTGCTACCACGGGCTATGATAACGCCACAGGATGGGGTAGTTTCAACGGAGCCAACCTGCTGACCGACTTGGTAGCCACCACTGTGTCCACCCCTGCCGCTCCGACCGGTCTGACTGCCGCCGCGGGTAACGGAACAATCAGGCTGAACTGGACGGCAAGCACCGGGGCGACAAGCTATAACGTTCAGCGCGGCACGGCTTCTGGTGCGGAAAGCCCTCTCAAGAGCGGCATCACCACAACGACCTACACGGACGGTGTTGTCAACGGTACGACCTACTACTACAACGTGTCCGCCACCAACAGCACCGGCACATCCGATCCTTCAAACGAGGTATCGGCAACGCCCACTGCTCCAACTTTGACCATCATCGCCGGGCCTACTGCCACTGCAACTACCAATTCCGCGCAGATACAGTGGAGCACAAACGTGGCCGCCAACTCAACGGTGAATTATGGAACAACCACAAGCAACCTGAACAAAACCGTATCGAATTCCAGACCGGTTACCGCACATTTGGTGAGTTTGTCTTCACTGTCACGCCGCACGACCTACTATTACCAGGTGTCGTCAACATCCGGCAGTACCACGGTTTCATCGGCGGTCAATTTCTTCAGGACCAACTAAATTGTAGCCATGGCATCAGGTTCACCAAGCACGAGAGGTCATCATGTTTGGCCTCTCGTTACCGGTCCGATCCGAAATAAGCCCACCGTGCAAACTTGTTGGAGGGTAGGGTTGTAAGCCTGATACTAAAGGAAGAACTGCAGGGTTAAGAACTTATTATCTTGGCTTGTTTCAGGGAATGTTCTGAACGCGAACCTAAAAGTTCATGGGACAGATACACCAGTTCATTCCGCCAGAGGGGGAGACGTTACAATGGAGCCGACACTTTCGCCGGCTCATCGTTTTGAGTGGGAGGGCCATCCTGGTCGAATGACGCCGATTTTTCTTCGCCAATAACATCAGAAACGATGAGGGGAGAAGACAATGGGACTGATACGAAAAAACAGATCATCTCTTTTACTGCTACTGTTGTGTAGCTGCACTACGCTCCCTACTGGGCCAAGCGTCAACGTCATGCCTGCCCAAGGAAAGCCTTTTGAACTGTTCCAGGCTGAAGAGGCGACCTGCAGAAAGTGGGCGGAAACGCAAATTGGGAAGTCAATTCAAGAAACTTACGATAAAAATGTTGCCATAGGGGCAGTTGGGGGGACGGCACTAGGGGCAGGGCTTGGCGCAGCCGCGGGTTCAGCCTCCGGTCACGCCGGAGCGGGTGCGGCTGTTGGTGCCGCAACCGGACTTCTCTTTGGCACCGCGGCCGGCGACAACTCAGGCCAAGTCTATGGCAGGGAGGCACAGCACAGATATGACAATGCCTATGTGGAATGCATGTATACCTATGGGAATCTGGTTCCTGAATATCGTCATGTAGTAACTGAGCCTCATCAGCCTCTAGACGTCACTGCACCTCCGCCTGGGGTGTCAGCGGAGGCGGGACAGTACCTGCTTCCGCCGGAGATTTCTCTTAGTGCAACTCCTGAATTTGTCTATACGCCCGCACTCAATATGTATGTTGCGGTGGGAGTTCCCTACGACCTGCTGTATGACGGAACCGTTTATTTCTACTTTTACGGTGGACGATGGTATCAGGGACCATATTACTATGGCCCGTGGACAGTTGCAGCCGGCATTGGTTTCCCGCCGCTTTTACACCGGTACCGTATTAATGAAATCCGGCATCTCCGGGATCTTGAGCACAAACGATATGATCTCGACAGGGCGCACTATGATGGACGGATGCATCGTCCCGAACCTCGCGGGGAAAGACAGAGGCATTAGCTCGGCGTCAAAGTAAGTATCAAACAGCATGGTGAAATTGGAGGATCACAGGTCACCGGTATTGGCCAAGGAGGAGGACGTGAGAAATAAAGTCATATTCATCCTTGCAATCATCGGACTTGTCGCCGGTTTGACGAGCGCCTTCCTGTTCGGTATCGAGAAAAAGCCACACCCTCCCGCGTTCAATCCCGCCTTCAACCCCTATGGACAAGGGATCTATGCCAACGGCATCATCGAAAGTTACCAGTCAAAAGACAGAGATTTGAGTTCCGGGAGGTATG
This sequence comes from uncultured Desulfuromonadales bacterium, assembly GCA_903929485.1. Classification (GTDB taxonomy): domain Bacteria; phylum Desulfobacterota; class Desulfuromonadia; order Geobacterales; family CAIOGM01; genus CAIOGM01. Next base: position 3,559 of record CAIYUY010000213.1, on the reverse strand, counting down.
TGGCGTTCAGTTTCATCATTGCTCGTATTGTCTCGCGAGGTCTTTTAGGGGGCTTGGTCCCAACCCCTCGAAAACATATGGATTCAATATCTGATTTCCCCAGAGCAGATTTCGATCAACCTCGCTCAACGAGGCATCGTCACAGACAGTCGACCAATTCTGCCCAATGCACGTTATCTGTGTAGTGATAATCTTGACGGCCTCCTCTTCAGAAAGGAGAAATTGTGGAGCGGCGGCAATGCAGGTGGTGATCCGGCTTGAACGGTCATCCCCCGTAACCAGCATTGCTTGAGTGGCGATCTGCCCATGGCGAGCCTGTGGACAGATATCGTACGCCGGTGTCAACATCAGCATCTGCCCATCCCAAAAAGCTGCATGATTGCGGGCGTGGTCGTCAGTGTTGCCTATCAGGATATTAAAAACAATACGGGAAAACAGCTCGCGCAATGTTCCTGGAGCATTTCTGAATTTACTCCGAACAATCTCGGCAAACGTTTCATAGCTTGCGTAACGGGCCATCATCTCATCCAGAGTCAACATCGTCAGCGCCGAGACAAGAATCTTGCGCTGCCACCCGTTGGCCGTTGCCTTCCGATCAAAACGCTCCACAAGCAGCAGATCCTTGCCGGCGGCACGTTCCAGAAAGACCGGCGCCACATCCATGCCGGCCATGGCAGCTAGTCTCATTGCGACATACTCTGCTTTGACGACGGAGTAGAGGTCTGTGGAGGTGGAAAATTTCGCTATGAATTTGCGGGAATCGCTTTCAATGAGGGCCTTGGGGCGTGCTCCGCCGATAGAGGTGCCATGCTGAAGTGCCTGGGCAAGCTCAGGAGTTAGAGAAATACCCTTCTCGACACGCTCAGTCGCCTCGATCAATTCTTCAATGGGTGCTCCGGAGGTATAGCGTGGCTCATACTGTGTAGGCGATAGCTGGAAATCCAGAGCGCCTATCCGGTCGGACCCGGACTCAATAAAATAACTGAGTTCGTCGAGTGCCGCCGGATCTATTCCGGACGCTTTGTTTCCAAACTTCTTGTTCAATATTACCCTGCGTCCCCAGGCGTCAGGAGCCGCGTCTCGCAGACATCCAGGTATAGAAAGACCGGAAAGGAGAGGGAGTAGCCCCTGACGTAGGGGAAGTTCAGCGTCGTAAATCGATATTGCGGTATCTCGCTGCAGGTAGCTTCTACCGTAGTTGAAAACATATGTTATCCCTACGGCCGTAAGCCTCCCGGCCACCACCGGCTCAGTCTCTCCAGGGAGCCAGATCCAGACATATGCATCCTTGTATTCAGAAATCATCGTTTACCTTCACCATGCTGCGAACCAGCCGAGGCAGAAGTGCTAATTTATCGTCGACTCGGCTTATATTCCTGGAAATATTTGCTTTACCTTCATCCCCAAAAAGGTTGATCCCTATCAGGTTGGAGACCTCGAACACCAGACCGATCTCACACTTCGGGTCGCCGCGCTCTATCTTCTGCAAGGTCCTTCTGGAAATACCCGCCCGTCCCGCCAACTCTTCCGCGGTCATCTTGCGTTCTTTCCTGCCGAGTCTGATGAGTTTACCTAACAGTTCAGCAGCATCCCGGGTCTGGCGGAGGTATGTACGATTTACGGGAGACGCCATAGACCACCAATTGAGTATTATCGTAGCCATGTAGCTATTTTATGGTTACGATAATACTCAAAATAAAAAAATACGTCAATAGAATTTCCTGCCAAGCTGTTGACCCGCCATGACTCAATGTCCAAGGGGCTCCACCAACTTAATTGTCAATCGGCAGAAAAACAGATGGCCAGTCACTCCTGATGAAGTGCCGGCCATACTTTCTGTATATTCACGACTTTCCCGCCGCCCCCGGCAGCGGCTCAGAGGTGGCACTCTTGTCACCGTCAGTGGGTGTTGGAGGAGAGGTTATCAAAGGCGCACCTGACAGCCTGCCGGATTTCATCGCTATCCTCCGGTTTCGCCGGTTTCAGGGCGTGGTAGAAAATCCCCTCGGCGCGAATCTTCCGGATGACCGGTTGTGACTCCTCATCGGAGACGAGGATGATGGTCAGGTTCCGGTTACACTGCTTGAGCAGGGGGATCAGCTCTGTTGCCGCCAAGTTGTCAAACTGACTCCCCAGCAGAACCACCTGGGCGCTTTTCTTCAGGATTCCGCTGAGGGCATCGGCCGCCGAATCGGTGACGGTCACACAGTACCCTTCCTCGCTCATCAACTCCGCCATCATGGTGCGGCAGCTGGGGTCTTGTTCGGCGATCATAAGTCCTGACATGGTACACCTTCCTCTGCTACGGCGCTTTCTTCGTGGGGAGCCGGACCTCTGACCGCTAATTATGGGCTTTGGCTTCGGTCGGCTCGGTGGCGATACCCTTGACGATTCCCACCATCATCATGAGAGCGGGGAGTACCTGGGCAACCACGATCACGGCGCAAAAGCCGAGGAAAGACCAAACCAGAAGACCGCTGTTATCGGTGTATACGGGGGCTGCAAATGCCGGGGCTGCTGTTGCCATCGTTGCTGCCGTTGCGGCGGCTATTGTTCTCAGTGTGGTTTTCATGACGTCCTCCTGGTCTGCTTTTCTTTGTCTCTTGTCCAGTATATAGCTTAGACCGTGCCAGAAATGAGGGGAAGGCGAAAATAGTCATAACCTGCTGATGTAGTGGAATTTATCGGACAGACGCCACTGTCTAATGTGACGGGGGATAGTCGCGGTGTATAAGTAAAAGAGACAGGCCCATAAGCGGTAAAATGTAATTACCTGCATGATTTTAGAATGTTAGCTGCGGTGTGTCAGGATTTGATTCTCGTGGATAAGAGTATAATGAAACGATACAGGGTCGGAGGGCTTTAAATTTGCAGGGTGTCAGTCCTCTTTACCGGTCATGACCCATGACAGATCATAGCGGACGTTGCGGCCGCTACCTACCTGACAGATGATGCCCATATCCCGGAGGGACTCAAGTTCGCGGAATGCGGTGGCGCGACTGACTTTGGTCAGGGCGGCATACTTTCGATTAGTCAACCCACCTTCAAAGCCACCTTTGCCGGCCTCCAGCAAGCGGTTTATGACTTTTTTCTGGCGCTCAGAGAGAGCGGCATCGGCGTAGCGCTGCCAGAAGGCAGCATTATCCCTCACCATGTTCAAAAGGCTATCGGCACGCCCAATCGCACGTTTGAAACAGCTCAGGAACCAGAGCAGCCACTCCGTAAGATCGCCGTCGCCTTTCTGACAGCGCTCCAGGATATCGTAATAGTTATCGCGCTCGGCCATGATTTGAGCGGATAGGCTGTAGTAGCGCACGGCTTGACCGTCATCCTGGGCTAGGGCCGTGTCGGTGATGGCCCGAGCCAGTCGACCGTTGCCGTCTTCGAAGGGATGGATCGTGACAAAACGGAAATGTGCCACGGCGGCTCGTAGCACCCCTTCAACGGTATTGTGGCTGGCGGCCCACCACTTCAGGAACGTGGTCATCTCATCCGGAACCCGCGACGACGGCGGTGCCTCAAAATGGATAGTCTCCCTGCCGATCGGCCCGGAAACAAC